>JBCBMF010000124.1:0-9057 GCA_039822905.1 Planctomycetota bacterium | reverse complement strand
ACTTTTTTCAAAGTCTCCATCTCTATTACCCTAGTCGTATAGGTCCGGAAATCTGCACAGCATATGCCCCGCTTCATGACAGAAAGTACCTATGGAGAGATCCACTTTCTGGCGGCCTCGTTGCCGATCGCCGGCGGCTAAGACGCCGATGGGCGCGTTGATCATCGGCAAGATCCTGGCCGAGACGGAACTGCCCGCGTTCGCGTTCTCGGTGCTGCCGTGCGACGTCAAAGACGCCGGCCCGCTGACCGAGGACCCGCGCGTCGCGCTTGTGAGCTTTATGAGGTCCGATGTTGTTGGAAAGAAGCTGATCACACTCGGCGCAACGCGGCGTCTATGGTCGACCAGAGCGTCGAGTGCATCGTCTTCGGCGGGTGCTCGCAGTCGGGCCAAACTGCGTGAGCGTGCAACGGACATTCGCGCACGCGGCGTCTACGAAGAACTACCGCCGAAACTAGTCGCGAAAGTCAAGTCGCTCCTGTTGTGCGAGTGAACCTGTTGCCATCGCGGAAGGTCACGCGGCGCGCCCCGCCCTTGACGATGACATCACGTTCAGCTTCGCCGCTCGCCGTCGATCCAAAGCAGACTGTGTTCTCACTCCGTCGCGTCGCACGACGGGCTCTGGCTATTGAAGGGGAGGATTCAGGAATTGAAGTCGTCGGATGCGCGCAAGCAGTCGTCATTGGTGTCGGCCGGGTAGCGGTCGAGCGGGGAGAAGATGAAGTTGTAGCAAACAGTGCTTGTCGTCGCGAAGAACCCAAACGAGCTGATCGAAAAGTATACAGGCTTGTCGCTCACGGTCGACCGGCGGAGTCGAAGCCAATCCGGGTTGTCTGCATCGTAAACGATCGCAGTGTGGACCGAGCCCTCTCGTGTCATGCGAAAGCTTCCCGGATCGGCGTTGGTTGCAGTCAAGCTCGACATACACCCGGTATCTCCCAGCACCGAGTCCAACGATTTGCAGACGTCAACGGAAGGTGCATACTGCTGCCCCGTCTCTCGGGGACGCTGCACAACAGACATCGACTCGGTGCCGCCGTTGGCTTCATCGAGCCCAAAGGCTACGAACTCGGCGACGACAACAAGGCTGCCGTTGCCGGTTGTCGCGATGGATGCGGCTGTCCAGTCGACCCTGGCATCGAAGTCGCCCTCGACACACTCGCAGAGCGCACTCCGTCCATCGTTCGAGCCGCCCAAATCGCCCGCAATCCGAGTTCGCCGTTCGCGACCTCGGTGGTCCGATTCCTTCGCGGTACGAACCGCACGCTCGGCAGAACGGATCCGTCGGTGTCGAAGGTTTCGTTGAAGCCATCCACGAATGTCGGTGCTTTGTACTCAGTCACCCGGCCCCGGCGGAGGAATCCGTCGGCGACATCGCCGACTTGGTGTCCGCCGGGGAGGACCCGATCGCCAGCAAGCGTGACGGACCGCACGGAAGCATTTGACCCGCCGAGGCTGGCAGTGTTGAGCGTATCGGTGGTTTGCCACGATCCCTCGAACTTCTCATAGATTCGAACCGAACCGACGGCCCCCAGCGCAGCCACGGACTTGTCGCCCTCGATGTTGACGTCAAAGGGTCTATTGACAGACGCTTCGTTCTCCTCGAACGCCCGCGACCAGACATTAGAGTTGACATCAAGCTCGAATGTCTGCACGCCGTGCCCGCCAGAGCCCACGAATTCGTTACCGACAATCACGCGGTCGCCGTTGATCTCGCGGAACAACCAGACGCGGCCGTCGGGGTTGAACCCACCGCCACGGTATCCCGCGGCAAAGGCATCAACGGTATCAGAGATGCCGAGCCGTGCGCCGAAAGTACGGGGGGTGCATCGGAGGAATCGATCGTTGAGCTCCCAGACCCGGGTCTCTGGATCAAGGTCGTATGTGTAGCGCGCCGTTGCCTTGAACTGAACCGGCGCACTCTTGCTCATGAGAGCCGGACGTGCTGACGAACATGCGCGAGCCGTCGGGCATGACGTACATATCCCAAAGGCGTTCGGTTGCTCCGCCGGATGGTGGGCCGGCGAGCGGGCTGAGGAACGCGTTGGAGACGGTTGGGGGCATCGGCCCGGTCCAGCGTGGTTCCCGAGAGAGTGCAGATCGACAGGCAAACAGAAGCGTGTATGAACAGGTTCATCGAGTGCTCCTTGTGTGTGAGCGCGCGGCCGCCTTCCGGTCGCTCCTCGGCCGGTTCGTCAGCGGAGCGGTTCTTCGGGTTGAAGACGATACCGGCGCGCTTGCTCCATCACGCGGCGACAAACAAAGTCGTGCTTGGCCCGATCACGTCCGACGGGAGCGGAGCGGTTTGGAGCTTGATGGTGTCGAGGGATGTTCGGAGGAGTGCGCGTACGCCTTACTGAAACGGATCGCGGGGCGTCTGCTCGCCGGCAACCCGGTGGAACGCACGCTCCACCCCCACCGCAGTGGAGCATGAAGCGTTTCTTCGGCTTTCTAAATCTGACAGGAAGCCCGAAGACGAGCCCGCGCTGATCGCGATCGCGGCGCAGGCGATCCGCCATGTGATCGTCGATCACGCGGAGGCTGCATTGAGTCTCAAGCGAGGTAGAGCGTGGGAACGGCTCGCGCTCAAGTCGACGATCCTCGCGAAGCCAACGCCCGCCGTGGACGCGCTTCAACTCGACGAGGCACTCGAAGGGTCAGAGAAGGACAACCAACGCGCGGCCCGCGTTGTCGAGTTCCGCTTCTACGGCGACCTGACCACGGCGGAGACCGCGAATGCGCTCGGAGTTTCGACGCCAAAGGTGGAATACGACTGGCGATTCACCCGCGTCTGGCTTGCGGTCGCACTCTCAAAACGCACCGACACACGCTCAGATCGGCGTTCCCATGACTGATGAATCGCTGAAATCACCCTTCCTTCGAGCCGTGAGCTTCGATACCGACGGCGAACGACATCGCTTCGTGGGTCACTCCGTGCGATCGACGCAGATCGAGGAACGACGCTCGCTCGAATGCTCGCAGCCGATGCGCAGACAGCACCCCCTCTCGACCGCATGTCTCCCGCAACGCAAGCGGGCGTCGCAACGCACAGCGTTCCGAGACGTTGCGCTCAAATCTCTGACCACCGTTCGATCAGAAAAGGCCGTTAGGCGGTTCGAACTTGAGATCGAGGTGCTCGCGACGCTTGACTGTGATCGCGTCGCACGCATCGTTGACGGAAGCGTCGTCCACGATGGCCTCGGCGAGCGGCCTTGGTTTGCCATGGAACTCGTGCAAGGCGCCAAGTACGTCACGAGTTAGAGCCGAAGCCGCGATATTGACCTCAATGATCGGCTCGACATCATCTTGCGGGCGTGTCGTGGTATCGCAGAAGGCCACAGCGCTGGCGTGATGCACCGAGACATCAAGCCTTCGAACCTGATCATCGAAGCGCACGGTCGGGTGAGCGTGATCAACTCTGGCCGAGCAGCCCCGCATACCGACGATGATCGTGCTGCGCACACGATGCTGACCGAGACCGATGCTCTTGTGGATACTGGCGTACATCCCGCCGGAACGTTTCGCAGCACCCGCCTCGGCCGCACTGGATGTCGTGAGCGGCGTATATGCGCTCGGGCTCGTGCTGTATGAGCTTCTTACCGATACGTGCGCCTGGGAGTTGTATGAGGTGTCCGCGTTCGATGTGCCTCGCGCTGTCAGCAGTGCGCCCCCGCGTCCGCCATCCGCCCTTGAGCCGGCTGCTGCGGGCGATCTCGCTGCGATCTGTCTGACCGCGATCTCGTGTGATACTTCGCGTCGGTATACCTCGGTCGATGAGTTTCCGGATGACATCGAAAGCGCCCGATAGAAACAGCCCGTCCATGTGAGACGCGACCACACCCTGTACGTTCTTCGCCGTCGGCTTCGTCGTCACCAGGTATCGATCGGGGTGCTGAGCTTCTTCCTGGTGCGCTCGTGTGTGGCAACGGTGTCGCTGAGCTGCCTGCTGCAGTTGTCAAACGCGAGACTCGATCGCGCTGAGGCCGAACAGTCATGGAACCTTGTACGCTTGGCGGAGGAACCGTTGGGCTCGGGCGATTCTAAGGCCGCGATGGGATTCCTGGGGAATGTGCCGGAAGGGCGACGGCACTGGGAATGGCGTTACCTGCGCAGGTGGGCAGACAACGCGAGCCGCGTTGTCGCTGCGGATCTTCCACCCCTTCGAGCGGCAGCTTTGGCAGGCGGTGTGGCTGTGCTGACCGAGGGACGTCTTTATCGCAGCGGTCCAGAATAGACATTGATGTACCGTGCCGATGATCTTGACCGGCCCTTCGCGCACGTCAACGCGATGAATCCGCCCGCCAGCGTAAACATGAGCAAGGGTCGGCGACGCAGCGATCCGTGCCGCCGCAGTCGCAACGAACACCGGCATGATCGAACTTCCCGATCTCGCAACGGGCGACATCATCCATCAACTCCGGACAGACAATCAGGTCTGGCGCCCCTGCCTTTCGCCGAGTGAGGATCGCCTCGCTGTTCTCGCGCGATGCGCCAGGGGGTTTCAAGGCTGCGCGTATGGGAGTGCTCAACGGGTGAGCGCGTGCTTCACGACCTCGGCGTCGCATGGCTCGAAGAAGACACGCTGCTCACGTTGACCTCAGAAGAGAGCACAGACGTGTTCAACCTCGACCAGGGCGAGTCGTCGGCGATCGCGACGCGGGACGGTCCCGTGCTTTCAGGCCCGAGCGATCTCGTCGCGCACGACGCTGAGCGAGGCCTCACCGCCTTCACACACGAGGATGGCACGATAGCGATCGCCTCAATCCGGCTGATCGATGGCCAGTGGGTCGCCGAACTGACCGTCACGCTCGCTGCTCCTACTTCGGCGGTCCACTCGGCAGACTTCTCGAGGGACGGACGCGCACCTATCACCTCGAACGTCAAGGGACCATGCCTGATCTGGGATCTCGAAGCCGGAGTTTCATTGGTCACGCTTCCCGAGCAGTCTCAAGAATTGATCTTCATTGTGCCGTTCTTTGCGGACAATTCAAGAGTCGCCGTCGGCCGGTTCCGACGCCCCATCGCCGTGTACGATGCCTCCGATGGTCGGTACCTGCTCACGTTGCACGAGTCGAACGCGCGGCTCTCGGTCTCCCGCTCGGGCGAGCGGTTCATCGCCGCAAGCCGCTGGTATGAACAGAGTTTGATGGTGTTTGGCAAGTAGTACCGGAAGCGGGCGCACTCGGGTGATAGCAGCGAGTGTGGCAATTCGTTCGGCCCCGCCGTTTGATATGACGAGCAGCGGGCGAGCGAAGCAGTTGGCGGTAGTTTGAGGTCTGGCCGCCCCTGCTGCGGCATGGTGCTGGTGATGTTGCTCGGTGGCGTGCTTGTTGCGACGCTACAGGGCCTGGTCTGTCCGCCCGCTCCGCAGCAGACAAAGCCGCTACACAGCGACATCCTCCTCGGCGTGATGATCGCTACCGGTCGGCCTGGGAGCGAACGAAAGCAGGGCGAGCCCGAGTGTCATCGGACCGATCCGCCCGGCGAGCATGAGCACCACGATGATGAGCTTTCCCAGGTCGGTCAGGTCGCCCGTGATGCCCCGGCTCAGGCCGACCGTCCCGATGGCGGACGTTGCCTCGAAGACGATGTCGCGAAAGGGGACATCACCGTTGTCTTGCCGGCGTTCGGTGAGCAGCAGCAAATAGGCGCCGACGCCGAGCAATACGAGGTAGAACGTCAGCGACGCGAACGCGGCGTGGAGCCGGATCGCCGGGATGCACTTTCCGAAGAACGTGATCTCGTTTCGGCCTCGGACCACAGACCACGCCGTCGCGAAGAGCGCGGAGACGGTGGTGGCTTTGAGTCCGCCGCCGGTGCCCGCGGGCGAGGCCCCGGCGCTCATGAGCAGCAGCATCAGGAAGAGCGACGCCATGCCGAGCTCGCCGATGTGGTAGGTGTTAAACCCAACGGTTGTGCTCGCGGTCATCGACTGAAAGAGGGCGATGAGCAGGCGTCGCTCGGCTTCGACCTGTTGGATCCCCGGATCGCCGAGAAAGATCAGGGCCGCGCCGCCGAGAATCGAAGCGGTGAGCACGGTCAGGCTGATCTTCGAGGTCAGCGTGATCCTGTAGACGGCGTGTGTGAGGGAGCGGAAGACATCGGTCATCACGATAAAGCCGAACGCGCCGAGCGTGGACAGGCACGCGATCGTGCCGAGCACCCAGACGTTGCCCTGGTACTGTTCGAGCGAGTCGGGGAACAGCGAGAAGCCGGCGGTGCAAAACGCAGACACCGAGTGGAAGATCGCTTGCCATGCGACGTGGATCGTGCCCGAGAAGCTGGCACCGATGTCTTCGGTCGCGGCACGCGACGCGACGTCGGCCGAGAGGAACGCAGGGAACAGCGCGGCGGCGCCAATGGCTTCAATCGCGAACGTGAAGAGCACGACGTTTCGCACAAACCGCTTCGGCTTGAACGACTCGGGCAGGTTGAACTCGGTGCGTATGACGCCCTCGCGAGCGCGTGAGATCTCGTGCATTCCGGCGATGAGTATGAACGATCCGAGAGTCATGTAGCCGAGGCCGCCGGCCTGGATGAGAGCGAGAATAATGAGCTCGCCAACGAAGCTGAACTCATTCCCGACGGCAAGGGGGCTCAGCCCGGTCGTGCTCACCGCTGATGCGGTCACAAACAGGGCATCGAGCGACGACGCAGGATCGGCCGCCTCACGCGTCCACGACTGGGACAGGAGGAACCAGCCGACGAGGGCATAGCCGAGGTATCCGAGGACCAGAAGCCGACGCGGCGTCAGTCTGCGGAGCCGCACAATGAGCCTTGCGATCGTCTTTGCCATGTCCATTGATAGTGAGCGGCAGGACCGTGTCTCGCATGAACGCAAATTCATTCTGCACGGCGGCCGTGCTTGGGAGGCGTTGCTTCTGTTCCAGCTGTTACGCTACAGCGCAGAGGTCCGTCCTCTAGGTTGGAGCAACAGCTTTGCGAGTGATTGACCTGTATCTCAAGAAGAAGGAAGCGGATGAGATCCGCAAGGCAGCCGCAGACGCGGGCCATCGCATCATCAGCGAGCAGACGTCTGAACTCGAGCATGTCCGCGTCGTTGTTTCGCAGGGCTCGCCCGATGATCTGCTTGAGCTCGTGCGCGACAAGGTGACAACGAGCGATACGGACGACGATTTCTATGTCGTGCTCGAGCCGGCCGCCGTGGCGCCGCGCGATGAGGACGAGGATGCAGACGAACCCCGAGCCGCGACGGATGAGATTGAGAGCTTTATCGAGGATGGTGCCCGGTTCACACGAACGTTTGCGGTGCTTGCCGCGGTTTCGGGCATTCTTGCGACGGCGGGCCTGTTGCGCGACAGCCCGGCGGTGCTCGTCGGGGCGATGGTCATCGCACCCCTGTTCAAGCCGATGGCGTCAGCCGGAGCCGGGATCGTGCTGGGCCGGCTGCGCGAGTGCCTGCTCGGTCTTGGTCTGCTGTGGGTGGCGCTCTTGACCGCCGCTGTCTCCGGCGTTGTCGTCGGGCTGATCACCCCGGACGCCGAGGCGACGCCCGCGGTGGTCCTCCGATCGGGGATCAGCTTCTTTGATCTGGTGATTGCCATCGCGTCTGGTGTTGCGATGGCCTACACACTGCTGAAGCGCGACGCCATGGCCATGGTCGGCATTGTTGTCGCGGCCTCGCTCGTTCCGGTTGCGAGCGCACTCGGTGTGGCCATCTCGATCTCACGATTTGACCTTGTTGCGGGAGCACTCGTGACTTTACTGTCGAACGTGGCGGGCATCCTCGTGTCGCTGACACTCGTGTGCCGGGTCGAGCTTGCCCGTCGGCGGTACAAGGAAAGCAGCGGCGAAGCGGAGCGGCTCTCAACGCGCGGCCTGTGGATCGGCAGTTCCCTGCTCGTTCTTCTGCTCGCGATCAATATCTGGGATGACTTCTGGCGATCGAGCGCGGAATCCCAGCAGCGTGATGTGAGAAACGCGTTTATCGAGACGGCTCCGACCATTGCCGGTGTCGTTGGCGTTATCCCGGTGGATGACGGGCCGATGCTCGTGCTGGTGCGGGGCGACCTCACTCACAACGAACTCAAAGAAATCGAACGCGGCCTTGCGACCGCGCTCGAGATAGCACTCACCGATCTTCGTGATCACGTTGTACTTCTTGAATCGGCCGGCCCGACGGAAAGCATCGATGGGGCACAGCCGTGAGCTCGCGATGGGGTGCACGAATACCGACGCCCGTCAACTCCCTCCCTCTGCGCTACCTGTTCACGACGAGCCACAGTGCGTGGATCATGCCCGGCAGACCGCCGAGAAGCGTCAGCAGGATGTTGAGGAGGAAGTGCGCCGACAGGCCGACCTGCAGGAACGCCGCGACGGGTGGCAGGAAGATCGCCAGAATTATTTTAAGGATCGACACGCTACACCCCCTGCGCAGTGGTGCTTAGAGCGAGTGTGAGCGAGTCTTCGCCGAGGAAATGGTCGACGTGATGAGCCCGATCCTCGACCTGAAGAAGAATGCCCTTCAGGAGTGTTTCGGTCGCGAAGTCTTCGTTGCTCGTGCAGAGACGTATCGTCTTTCTCAGCTCAACCGCGATTGTCTTCTCCGCTTCGCGATCACGCTCAAGCATGTCTGTAACTCGAAAGATGCCCTCGGGCTCGTGCTCGACATAGGCGAGCGCTTCCTGTCCCGACGGGCTGCACGTAGGTACGGCACCGATCGCCGTGATCCGCTCCGCGATCGCGTCGAGCTGCTTGTGGACCTCTGTGTAAGACGCCTCAAAGAAGTGATGAAGATCGCGAAACTGGGGCCCCTCGACCAGCCAGTGGTGCTTCTGGTACTGGTGAAAGAGCGTGAAGAGTGTACCCAGGTGGCGATCGAGCTCACCGGCGATCTCTTCCGCCGCTTCTCGCGGCAGACCTACTGGGTTGTCCTCGATCTCATCCGGGCTACGCCAAGGCTGCTGATTCATGCTGATTCCTTTCTCTGGGTTAAAACGTTGACGGTTGGGCCGCGACTGCAGCGGACCGCTGCGTGTTTGCCAAGTCGTCTGGGTCCATGCCACGAAGCGGCACGCGACCAAAGCCGCCGTCAAA
>JBCBMF010000123.1:0-9090 GCA_039822905.1 Planctomycetota bacterium | reverse complement strand
CTCCGCCGTGAAGTCCATCACGACCACCTTGCCCGAGTCCATCGCCAATGCCGCCAGCTCCGGCGTGTACATGTTCCACCCACGCGTCGTGTAGCCACTCTGCGCTGTTGCCATCAGCTCCTGCTGCGTCTTCCAGCGCGACTGTGCCGACGCCGTCTGGTTCAACGCCACCCATACCCCGCTCGCCGACAGCAGCACCGCCACGACTCCAAACACGCCCGTCGCCGCAGGCGACTTGGAAATCGCCAACGTCCGCCACACCAGCCAAACGCCCGCAGCCACAACGAACCCGGCAACCGCCCACCAGTGCAGCACCTTCCCGATGTACGGCATCTCAGCCGCCAACGCCAG
The DNA here is from genome assembly GCA_039822905.1 of Planctomycetota bacterium. Lineage (GTDB taxonomy): Bacteria > Planctomycetota > Phycisphaerae > Phycisphaerales > UBA1924 > JANQQZ01. The sequence continues at coordinate 8,739 of JBCBMF010000123.1, read as the reverse complement.
CATGCCGGCTCCAATGAAGTACGCACCAGCGCCCATCAGCAAGAGCGCCATCACCTGCTTCACGAGATCACTCGCCGGACCTGTCTTCGGCACACGCTTCACCAGCTGCGGGAACAGGCTCAGCACCAAGTACGGCAGTCCCATCCCAACGCCCATCGACACGAACACCGAAGCCGTAGCAGACCCGGCACCGCTTGCCGCCGCCGCGGGCAAAAGCGCGCCGACGATGAAACCGAAGCAGGGCAACCCAAGCAACGCTGTGAACACGCCGAAAAGAAACGCGCCGCCCGGCTTGTCCGGCTTCGGCGTAAACCGATACAGCCACTGCGGAAGCGTCAACTCGAAATAGCCGAACAGCCCGAACGCGAACACAAAAATCAGCCCGCCGATCCCAGCGGTGATGTACCAGATCCCAAAGAGCCTGCTCGGATCTACAAAGCCCTCGAGCAGCAGAATCGGAACAGTCCAAGCGCTCCAGAACGCCACGACCCCAAAGAACATCCACAACCCAAGCACAAACGCGCGCCCACGGCTCTCCCCCGCGTGCTGCGTCAGCGTCATCACCTTGATCGGGATCACCGGCAGCACGCAAGGCGTCAGGTTCAGCACAAATCCGCCCACCAGCCCCGCCGCGATCAGCGCCGCCAGAAACACCGGCGAACCCGACTCCGGCAGCGCCACCAAGCCCAAGAACTTCACTCCGCTCGAAGCCGCGGCAGGCTCCGGCTCACTCGCTTCGGCCGAGTCATCCGAACCAGCCGCGTCACTCGGCACCTCCGCCGGCACGAACCCACGCGGGTCGAATCCATCAAAGTCCGGGTTCGTCGGCGCGTTCGCCGGCGTCGACGTCACCGTCACCCGAACCTCGACATCCTCGTACTGCGGCATGTAGCACTGCGAATCGTCGCACGCCTGCAAGCTCACGCTGATCGGCAGCACCAGCTCGCCCTCGGCCGCATCATCCGCGATCAGCACCGGAACATACGCGATCGCTCGACCCTTGTACGTCAGCACCTCGACCGTCGCCGGCCCCTCGCCCGACACGTTCGGTACCTTCGCCAGCTTGGGCTCGGGCCACTGCACCTCGCCGACGCCGGAAACACCAGCAACGTCGCCCAGCACGATCTCCGCTCGAATCGCAAACGCCGCGATCTCCGGCGGCAGAATCTCCGGCTCCGAAACCGCCGGCCACGAGTGCAGCGTCTCGCCGTGGTCCATCACCACCGCGATCGCCACCTGCCCGCCCGGAGCGACCTCGGCCGCGCTCGCCACAGCCGACACCTCGACCTGCGGCACATCGCCAAACCCGCCGAATTGGCCCGCCGCCGAGCCCCCGGCCACCGACCAAAGGGCCGCGACCAGCCAAGCCAAGACACCTGTGACCCCACGCGTACCCATGATCAACCGTCCTTCACTCCGGCGATTCCGAACCCGTCGCTCTGCCAATCCGTCTCGCTAAAGAATTGTTCCGCCAACCCCCGCCGCCGGTTCGCTCAAGCCGCCCCCCGCCTGTCGACGATAACCCCTCCGGACCTGAAATGTCCTCGCGGAGACCGTGCCCCCATGATGTTTACCGACGTCCTCGACCAATCCGAAATCGACGCCCTGTTGAGCGCCGTCGACTCGGGCGACGTTGAGGAGGCCTCCGACGGTGCCCAGGTCTTCAGCCGCACCCGTCACGCCTCAGACAGCGTCGAGGTCAGGGCCTACGACTTCAAACGCCCCGAACGCGTCTCCAAGGACCAAATGCGGTCCCTCCAAACCCTCCACGAGGCTTTCGCCCGAAACTTCGGCGCCGCCCTCTCCGGCTTCCTCCGCACCATCGTCGAGGTCAAGGTCGCCACCTGCGAGCAGATGACCTACTCCGAGTTCATCTCGGGCCTGCCCAACCCAACCAGCTTCAACCTCATCCAGCCCGACAAGCTCGAAGGCCAGATCTGCCTCGAGATCAGCCCCCTCATCATCTACCCCATCATCGACCGCCTCCTCGGCGGCACCACCCAAGACCTCTTCATCCCCCAACGCCCCCTCACCCTCATCGAAACCCGGCTCATCTCGAACATCACCAGCCGCGGCCTCGACGCCCTTAGCGAAGCCTGGGCAAGCGTCAAGCAACTGCTCTTCGACATCGTCGCCACAGAGTCCAACCCGCAGCTCGTCCAGATTGTCCCTCCCAACGAGGTCGTCGTCGTCGTCGGCTTCGAGATCAAGATGTCCAACCGCGCCGGCACGATGAACCTCTGCATCCCCTACAACGTCATCGAGCCGGTCATGGAAGAGCTCAGCGCCCAGTCCTGGTTCGCCGCCGGCAAGCACACCGTCGACCCCACCCACCGCCAGCGCATGGACGTCTCGCTCGGCCGAGCCACCGTCCGCGTCTCGGGCGTGCTCGCCAAGACCACCATGACCGTCCGAGACCTCGCCAACCTCGCACCGGGCGACATCATCACGACCGACAAGCCCGCCGTGCAGCCCGTCAGCATCCGCGTCGAGGACGAGTCCAAGTTCTGGGCCGCGATCGGCCAGGTGAAGGGCAAGCGCGCCGTCAAGGTCCTCGCACCGGTCGTCCCAGGCCAGAAACCCCCGAAACCGGGCAACGGGTCCAACATCAACCCAGCAACCCCCGAGAGCGAGCGCGCCGCAGCCTCTTAACCAGAGCAACACGCCCGTTTCGTTGACCCGACCGGCCTGTCCGATCTATTGTTCCGCAGCCCGGACGTCCCGGGCGAAGAACTGTCCCCACCGGCACCAGGCGGCAGAGGCCGTCGATGGCGTCTCGGAGTCCCGCATGAGCTAAGCCAAGCCATGCCGCGTCAGGCGTGAAACGACCCCAAGGTCAGCCTCACGCCGCCGTCTTCCGAGAGGCCACGGGGGTGCCACAAAGCCCTGTGGCCTTGTTGCGTTGTACGCAGCGAGACCCCGACAACCGAAGACCAGACAACCCGACAGCACGACAACCAGCCATCCCAAGCCAGAACAAACAGGACCAGCACACGTGAACATGAACACCCAGGAAATGATCCGCATCGTCGACTCGATCGCACGCGATCGGAACATCGAGCGGTCGCTGCTCATCACCGACCTCGAGCAGGCCATGATCTCCGCCGCCCGCAAGTACTTCGGCACAATCGACGCCGACGAGTTCACGTGCACCATCGATCCCATCGACGGCTCCATCGACCTCAAACGTCACGGCGAAGAGCTCGACATCCCGCCCGCCGACTTCGGCCGCATCGCCGCACAGACCTTCAAGCAGGTCATGATCCAGCGCTTCCGCGACGACGAGCGCAACTCCATCCTCGACGAGTTCTCCAAGCGCGTCGGCGAGATCGTCACCGGCACCGCCCAGCGCTACGAAGGCGGCGCACTCGTCGTCACCATCGACCGCGCCGAATCCTTCATGCCCCGCTCCGAGCAGATCCCCGGCGAGCAGTTCGAAGCCGGCGACCGCGTCCGCTGCATGATCCTCGATGTCCGCGAGCAGGGCTCGCAGGTCAAGATCGTCATCAGCCGGGGCCACCCCGACTTCATCCGTCGCCTCTTCGAAGTCGAGGTCCCCGAGGTCGCCGAGCGCATCATCGAGCTCAAGGCCATGGCCCGCGAAGCCGGCTACCGCACCAAGATCGCCGTCGCCTCCATCGACTCCCGCGTCGACGCCGTCGGCGCCTGCGTCGGCGTCCGAGGCAGCCGCATCAAGAACATCGTCGACGAGCTCAACGGCGAAAAAATCGACATCGTCCGCTGGAACGAGTCGTCGCAGATCCTCATCCAAAACGCCCTCAAGCCCGCCGAGGTCCACGAGATCAACCTCTGCTTCGAGCTGGGCCGAGCAACCGTCGTCGTCCGCGACGACCAGCTAAGCCTCGCCATCGGCAAGCGCGGCCAGAACGTCCGCCTCGCCGCCCGCCTCACCGGCTGGGACATCGACATCCTCACCCCCGAGGAGTTCGACAAGGGCCTCGCCATCCTCAACGAGACCCTCACCGCCATCGAGGGCATCGAAGAGATGCACCTCGACAAGCTCGCCGCGCTCGGCATGGTCAGCGTCTTCGACATCGAAGAGGTCGGCCCCGAAGTCCTCATGAACGAGATCGAGATCTCGGAAGAGCTCGCCAACACCATGGTCGAGATCGCCGCCGAGAAGGCCAAGGTCGTGGCCGAGCAGCAGCAGAAGGAAAAGGAAGAGGCCGAGGCCCGCCGCAAGGAAGAGGAAGCCGCGAGCGCCGCACTGCTTGGCGAGTTCGCCGGCGACGTCCCGGCCGACGCCGACGCAGACGCGGCCGCCGCACTCATCCTCGGCGGGGAAGCCCCTGCCCAGTCAAACGCCGAAACTGAATCGAACGACGCCCCCGAGAACCCCACCGACAGCTAACGCATCGCAGCATCGTCAGCTGTTCCGCCGACACACACGGAGCTTCCCTTGGCCAGACGGGTCTTTGAAATCGCGAAAGAACTAGGCGTCGCCTCCAAGGCGGTCGTGACCAAGTGCCACGCCGAGGGCATCCCCGACGACGTGGTCAAAAACCACATGTCCTCGATCTCCGTGGGCCTCGAAGCCACGATCAAGGAATGGTTCTCCGAGGGCAGCGCCGAAGGGGGCCACGCCACGGCCACGGCCGTAGAAACCTCAGAGAAGGTCGACATCAAGAAGGCAAAGGCCAAGCCCCGCGCCAAGGCCAAGGCGAAAGCCAAGCCCAAGGCCGAGCCCGCCGACGACGCACCGGCGACCGAAGCCCCCGCTGCCGAACCTCAGGTCGAGGCGGAGGTCAAGCCAGCAAGTTCTACCCCGGCAGCCCCGACGTCACCTGCCGCACCGCCGCCGGCGACAAAGGTCGCTCCGGCAGCATCAGACACCACACCGGCACCCGCGGCAGCGCCAGAGCAACCGGCAACACCGAAGCCCCAGGCCGAGCCGGTCAAGCCCGCCGCCGAAGCACCCCCAGCTCAACCAAAGCCCAAGCCCGTCGCGCCCCCGGCACCGCCGACCATGAACGTGCCAACCCGGCCCAAGGTCGTCGCACCCGCCGGCCCACGCATCGAAGAGATCGAACGCAAAAAGGTCTCGCTCTCAGGCCCCAAGGTCGTCCGCGTCGAAGCCCCCGAAACCCTCGACGTCCCCCGCCGCGGCCCGCGCACCGGCGGCGGCCCGGGCGGTCCCGGTGGCCCAGGCGGTCCCGGCGGCGACCCCTTCGGCCCGCCCGGCATGGGCGGCCGCGACCGCGGCGGCGACCGAAACCGCCGAGGCGGCCCGTCTTCGCGCCGCAACACCCGCGGCGGAGGCGGCGGAGGCGCACAGCCCTTCCGCCAGCAGGACCTGATCGAACGCGAGGCTCGCCTCCAGCGCTCGGGCGGCTTCATGAAGCGCCGCCGCCAGGACGCCAAGCGAAAAGCCGGCGCATCCGCCGACCGCGCCCAGACCCCCGCCCAGACCGGCGGCACCGTCAAAATCCAGGCCCCCTTCACCATCAAGGACCTCTCCGCCGCCACCGGCGTCAAGGCCGCCGACATCGTCAAGCAGCTCTTCATGCAGGGCGTCATGGCCACCATCAACTCGGGCATCGATGTCGAGCAGGCCCAAGAGATCATGATGGAGTACGAGATCGAGCTCGAGGTCGAAGCCGCCGCGAGCGCCGAGGACGCCGTCGTCAAGGACTTCGAAGACCGCGAGAACGTCGACGAGCGCCCCCGAGGCCCCGTCGTCACCATCATGGGCCACGTCGACCACGGCAAGACCTCACTCCTCGACAAGATCCGCAACGCCAACGTCGCAGCGGGCGAGGCCGGCGGCATCACACAGGCCACCAGCGCCTTCCAGGTCCCCGTCACCATCGGCGGCAAAGAGAAGTTCATCTCCTTCGTCGACACGCCGGGCCACGAGGCGTTCACCGCCATGCGCTCCCGCGGCGCCAACGTCACCGACATCGTCGTGCTTGTCGTCGCGGCAGACGACGGCGTCATGCCCCAGACCATCGAATCCATCAACCACTGCAAGGCCGCCGGCGTCCCGCTCGTCGTCGCGCTCAACAAGATCGACAAGCCCGAGGCCACCGACGCCAACATCCAGAAGATCCTGGGCCAGCTCGCCGAGCACGAGCTCAACCCCGTCGAATGGGGCGGCGACACCGAGGTCGTCAAGACCTCCGCCGCCAAGGGCGAGGGCATCGACGAGCTCCTCGAGATCCTCGATCTCCAAGCCGAGGTCCTCGAGCTCACCGCCGACTTCGGCGGCCCGGCCCGAGGCACCGTCGTCGAGTCCCGCCACGAGACTGGTCGAGGCTCCGTCGCCAACGTCCTGCTCCAGGACGGCAAGCTCGCCGTGGGCGACTTCATCGTCGCCGGCCCCGCCTTCGGCCGCGTCCGCGACATCACCGACGACCGCGGCAAGAAGCTCAAAGAGGCCTACCCGCCCCGCCCCGTCCAGATCTCGGGCATCGACGAGCTCCCGCTCGCGGGCGACAAGTTCTTCTGCGTCGACAGCCTCAAGAAGGCCCAGCAGGCCGCCGAGCAGCGCCGCGAACGCGACCGCGAGACCCAACTCGCCCAGCCCAAGGTCACCCTCGACACGCTCTTCAGCACGATGGAGAGCGCCGACGTCAAGGAGATCCTCGTCGTGATCAAGGCCGACGTCCAGGGCTCGGTCGACGTCCTCAAGCACGAGATCGAGAAGGTCTCGACCGACGAGGTCAAGATCCGCGCGCTCCACGCAGCCGTCGGCGGCATCACCGAGTCCGACGTCATCCTCGCCGAGGCCTCAAAGGCCATCATCATCGGCTTCAACGTCATCCCCTCGGGCAAGGCCCGCCGCCAGGCCGACGACAAGGGCGTCGAGATCAGAACCTACGACGTCATCTACCACATCACCGAAGACATCACCAAGGCCGCCGAGGGCATGCTCGAGCCCGAGCTCCGCCAGGAAGTCCTGGGTCACGCCGAGGTCCGCCAGGTCTTCAAGGTTTCCAAGGTCGGCGCCATCGCCGGCTGCTACGTCACCGACGGCGTCGTCGAACGCGACGCACTCATCCGCGTCACCCGAAACGACATCGTCATCGAGAACGACCGCAAGCTCGAGCAGCTCAAGCGGTTCAAGGACGACGCCAAGGAAGTCCGCGCCAACATGGAGTGCGGCATGAAGATCCACGGCTACGACGACATCAAGGAAGGCGACATCCTCGAGTGCTACAAGCAAATCGAGATCAAGCGAACCCTCTGATGTGTGCAGCTTCCCCGACGAGCCCGAAGCGCAAGCGAGGGAATGCCTCTGTCCTCACGAGCCCCTCGCGTGAGCGGGGGGCCATCTTCACCCTCCCAACCACCCCATGATCATCGGAGTCCTCCAAGTCGAGCTCGACATCCCCGGCGCCGAGTCCCTCAAGGACAAGCGCAGCGTCGTCAAGTCCGTCAAGGACAAGCTCCACCGCGAGCACCTCGTCTCCGTCGCCGAGGTCGCCCAGCAGGACACCATCACCACCGCCATCCTCGGCTTCGCCCTCGTCGGATCCGACGGCCGCAAGATCGGCCAGACCCTCGACAAGATCTGCGAGAAGCTCCGCAGCCTCCACGACGCCGACGTCGCCGCCACCAAACGCCACATGATCCGAGGCGACGCCCCTGTCCGCGAGCACCAGGCCGAGCCCATCGACCACGACTACGTCCAGCAGATGATCGCCGACGCCAAAGCCTTCGAACAAGGTCAGTCTTCATGAGCCAACGCTCCGACCAAGTCGCCGGCCTCCTCCGCGAGGCCATCCAGAAGGTCATTAGCAAGGGCCTCCACGACCCACGCGTCAAGGGCCTCATCACCGTCACCCGCGTCACCGTCTCCGAAGATCTCCGCTCCGCCACCGTCTACATCTCGGTCATGCCCGACCAGCACCGCGACCTCACCATGCACGGCCTCGTCGCCGCCAGCAAGCACATCCGCCACGAGATCTCCAACCAGCTCGCCCTCCGCAAGACCCCCGAGCTGCTCTTCAAGCCCGACGTCAAGGCCGCCCGACAGGCCGCCGTGCTTGATGCTCTATCCAAGGTCGCCAACGAGCCCGAGCGGGCACCCGAGCCTTGGGGAGCGGAGCCCGACGCAAACAACGCCGAGAGCGCCAACAATCCCGCCACCAACGATCCCAGCCCACCAGGACGAGCCAGCGACGACCGATGAGTGCCGACCCCGCCGCCAACCTGCGAGGCCTGCTTGAGGCCCAGCTCAAGGACGCCCCGGCGGCCCCAGAAGCCTCACGCTTCACCCCAACACTCGTCGCCGATCACCCCTTCGCCGACCCCATTCTCGAAGAGCTCCTCTACGCCTTCCTCGCCTGGGAAGCCGGCGACAAGAAAGCCGCCCCGGCCCCAGCCAAGCTCGCCGCCACCTGCGTCGACGCCAACGAGCTCCGCATCTGCCTCTCGTCCGAGATCGTCGCCGCCCTCGGCAGCACCTACCCCAAAGCAGCCGAACGCGCCGAGCGCATCCGCGCCACGCTCAACGACATCTTCGACCGCGAGCACGAGGTTTCCCTCGCCTCACTCGCGGCCGCCGGCAAGCGCGAGGCCCGCCAATACCTGGACTCGCTCGAAGGCATCCCGCCCTATGTCGCCGCCCGCACCGCCCTCGTCGCCCTCGACTGCCACGCCTTCCCCGTCGACGACCGCCTCCGCAAGCTCCTCGCCGGCGAGTCCTGCCTCCCCGACGACGAGACCACCGACAGCGCCCCCGGCTGGATCGAACGCCAGATCCGCGCCGGCGAA
>JBCBMF010000122.1:0-9140 GCA_039822905.1 Planctomycetota bacterium | reverse complement strand
CAAGGCGATCACCAAGGTCTTCGGCACCGGCAAGAAGGCCGCCACAGCCGTTGACAACGTCAGCCTCTCCATCGAGCCCGGCGAGCTCTTCTTCCTCCTCGGCCCCTCGGGCTGCGGCAAGACCACGCTCCTCCGCATGATCGCCGGCTTTATCGATCCCTCCGCCGGACGGATCAACTTCAACGACCTCGACGTCACCGATGTGCCGCCCAACTACCGCAACACGGGCATGGTCTTCCAGAGCTACGCCCTCTGGCCGCACATGACCGTCGAGCAGAACGTGGCCTTTGGCCTCGACGTCCGCAAGGTCGACAAGGACGAGAAGACCCGCCGGGCCCGCGAGGCGCTCGCCGCCGTGCAGATGGAGCAGTACGCCGAGCGCAAGCCGACGCAGCTCTCGGGCGGCCAGCAGCAGCGCGTCGCGCTCGCACGGGCGCTGGTCATCCGGCCCGATGTGCTGCTGCTCGACGAGCCGCTCTCAAACCTGGATGCCAAGCTCCGCAATGAACTCCGGCTCGAGATCCGACGCATCTGCAAGATGGCCGGCCTCACCACCGTCTACGTCACGCACGACCAGAAAGAGGCCCTGAGCATCGCCGACCGCGTCGCGATCATGCGCGACGGCTCGCTCGTCCAGGTCGGCACGCCGGGAGATCTCTACCGCAGGCCGCAGTCGGCGTTCGTGGCGAGCTTCCTCGGGGAGACGAACTTCATCGAGGCCAAGGTCGTCGCCCGGGCCGAGGGCGGCACGGTCACGCTCGACACCGGCGCGGGCCGAATCCGCACCAAGCAGCCCGAGGACCGGTTGTTATCGGACCAAGAGACAGTGCTCTGCTCGGTCCGCCCCGAGGCCGTTCGGCTCGTCGACCAGGTCGATCGCGCCCAGCTCCAGGGCCGACGCGTCGAGTCGGTCTACCTCGGCGAGGTCGCGCACCACGAGATCGAGCTCGGCGGCGACCCGTCGACCGACCCGAGCTCCGGCACCGGCTCCGCCAAGGGCCGGGTCATCCGGGTGAGCGAGCTCAACCCGCCGCCCCACCACCTCGGCGAGGACGACACGCTCGTCGGCATCGAGGTGGAGCCATCGGACGTCGTGCTGCTCAGCGGCGACGACCGCTAGCAGACGAGCACCATTCGATTGAATTCGTCAGGCCGCCTCCGACCGCACGGCGGTCTCTTTCGGCGCTGCCGGCAGGTCGATCACAAACGTCGCCCCCCCGCTCTCGCTGGGAGTGAACGAGATGTCGCCCTTGGCCGCCCGCAGCAGCTCCCGGCAGACGGTGAGCCCGAGGCCGGTGCCGGCGGTGCCGTTGCCCCCGCGAACGAACGGCTCGAACATCCGCTTCCGCGCCGCCTCGCTGATGCCGGGCCCATCGTCGGCGACCTCGATCCGTACGCGATCGGTGTTCCACGTGGAACAGGTGACCGAGATCGATCCCCGGCCGCGCTTGCTCGAGAGGATCGCCGACCGGGCGTTCTGAAGAAGATTCACCAGCACCTGCTGCAGCGGCGTCGGCTCAATGGCCGCGTCGATGTCCTCCGGCGCGACGATCCGGCAGGTGATGCCGTCCCGGCTCAGGTCGCGGCCCAGCGTCGCCGCCGACTGGCGGATGACGTCCAGCACATTGGCCCGGGCCGATGCGTCGCGGCCGCCGCCTCGGCCGAGGGAGAGAATCGCCGACGCGATCTCGGTGGTCCGCCGCACGCCCGACTCGGCCTCGTCGAGCGCCCGCTGCACGGCCTGGTCGTCGGCGTCGGCGCGCTGGGCCAGCCGCACGTACGCGAGCACGGGCGTGAGGATGTTGTTGACCTCGTGCGCGAGCAGGCCCGCGACGGCGCCGAGGGCCGCCCGCTTCTGGAGCTCGACCATCTCGTCGCCGAGCGAGCCGAGCCCCTCGGCAAGGCCATCGATGGCGGACGCCATCTCGGCCGGGTTCCCGTTCCGCTTTGCGTCTGCCATCAATCCGGACATCGACGACCCGCCGCGGGTGCTTGTGCCCGGGGTCGGCTTCCGGGCAACTCGGGCCGTTAGTTTGGGCAAAATGTGCCCTTCACAAGCGTCGCGGAACCGGCGGGGGGACGCACACAGGGGGATCAGCCGCCAAGGACAAACGGCACGGCCGGCCCCTGGACAGACCCCCCGCTGGCGATCCAGGCCTTGATGGGCGTGGGCCTCAGGTCCGCATCGACGACGGCCGCGAGGTCGAGCCAGACGAATCCGATGTGGTCTTCCCGGCTCTCGACAGGGCTGCATGGGGATTCCGCCCCCCGCCGTTCTACGTGGAACACCAGGCTGTACTCGTGGAGGCCTCCGTCGTCGGGACCGGTCACGAGTTCGCAGATCACGGCAGGGTCCTTGACCTCGACGCCGAGGCCGCACTCCTCGAGGAACTCCCGAGCGAGCGCGGCGGCGGCGGTTTCGCCCGGATCGACGTGGCCCCCAGGGAGGTAGAAGTAGCCCTTGGCGAGGTTCTGGCAGACCAGGACCTTGCCGGCCTCGATGATCAGGCCGCGCGCGATGACTTCTGGCTGCGCGTGATCGCCGGGATTGGTTTGAGCGGTCGGCTGGCTGGGAATTGTGGGATCGGGCGTTGTCATGCCGAGTGTTGTATCATGGCAGAGCACGGCGAGCAGGAAGCTCCCGGCTCAGATGCACGGAGGCGACGATGTCGAGCACCAATCAGACGGCTTCTTCCGCGGGTTCTTCAACCACTTCATCCCCGACCAGGACGGTGCAACCGAAGCGACGCCGGCTCGGCAAGGGCCTGAGCGGGCTGATCGGTGAGCCGGTCGCTGTTGCAACAAACAATAAATCCAGAGATGACTCCAAAATTGAGGCGGTCACTGAATCCGCCACATCGAGATCGGCGGATCCGATACACGACTCGGGCAGGGCGGCCGCGATCAGCATGGTCTCTCATCCAACCGATGAGACACATCCCGATAACAATACCTCTATACCCGTAGATATAGAGATAAGCAATGCCATGAAAGATGGTCATCGGGATCTCGTTATCCACTTGCCACTTCATTCGGTCGTCCCGAACCGGTTCCAGCCCCGATCCGACTTCGAGCAAGAAGGCCTAGCCGAACTCGCGGCGTCGATCCGCAGCGAGGGCGTCATGCAGCCGGTGCTGGTCCGTCCGGCATCGGACGGCGGTTCGACGGGAGGCCGGTACGAGCTGATCGCCGGCGAGCGGCGGTGGCGGGCGGCGAAGCTCGCGGGTCTCGAGACCGTGCCCGCGATCGTCCGGGAGCTGAGCGACGCGTCCTCCGCCGAGTGGGCCCTGATCGAGAACGTGCACCGCCAGGACCTCAACGCGATGGAGCGAGCCGAGGCGATGGCGGCTTTGCTGTCGCGGTTCGGCATGTCGCAGACGGCCCTGGCTGAGAAGCTCGGCCTGGAGCGGCCCACGGTGGCGAACTTGGTCCGGCTGGTCGAGCTCGAGCCGGCGATCCGCGATCTGATCGCCGCCGGGAAGCTCGGCGCGGGGCACGGCAAGGCGCTGCTGGCGATCCCCGAGAGCCCGGCGCGGGTGTCGCTCGCCGAGAGCGCCGCGGCCGGCGGCTGGAGCGTGCGGCGGCTCGAACAGGAAGTTAGAACTGCACGCGAGAGCTCCGCAAGCCCAAACAAGAACCGGTCTTTATTGTCACAACGACAAGCCGTGCACGACGCGATGGAGCGGCGCCTGTCTGATCATCTCGGAACCAAAGTCCGGATCGCAACGTCCGGCGCCGGGAGCAAGGGCAAAATTGAGATTGCGTTCTTCGATCTCGATCACTTCGACGGGCTGATGCGTTCGCTCGGAATCGGCGATGCCGGTGCCGAGAGCGGCGGCGTGGGCCCGACGTGAGCGCGGCCATCTCGCCGTGGTGCTAACGAAGTGCAAACATAAGTTCCATTATAAATTTGATTGGATTCTTCCGTTCGGGTTGCTAGCATCGCGCTCTCACCGATCCGCGTGCAGCACGGGCCGATCAAGGATCCGGCCGATCGGTGCTCTTGTGTTTTGCAGAGCAAACTGAAGGAAGGTCTCTCCATGGCAAAGAAATCGAAGAAGAAGACTCGGCGCGCGCCGAGCAGCCGCGGCTCGCTCGAAACGATGTCGAGCGCCGCGTTGCAGGCCGAGCTCGCTCGGCGGCAGCGGCAGGCGTCGAACCTGCTGAAGAAGCGAGACCGGCTGCGCGAGCAGCTGGCGGCGATCGAGAGCGAGATCGCTGAGATGGGCGCGACCGCCGTGGTCGGCGTTGAGCCGGGCCGCAAGCGCGCCCGCAACGCCGAGAGCCTGGTCGATGCGATGCGGCGTGTGCTGACCGGGACCGAGCTGACCGTGACCGAGCTGAGCGATGCCGTGCAGGCCGCGGGCTACGTGACCACCAGCCCGAACTTCCGCACGATCGTGAACCAGACGCTGATCAAGTACCCCAAGATGTTCAAGCGTGTGGCCCGGGGCGTCTACACATCGAGGTAGCCGCCGGGCATCGTTCGGCGCCAACCTGCACATGCGTGACAACGCCCGGCTCACGTCGGGCGGTGTTATTACTTCAATGGGCGTATCTGAAGTTGCTTACCAGGCGCTGGGCGACGGGCGGAGGCGCGTCGGGCGATCGAGGTACCAGAAGTACAGCCAGTCGCGGACGAGCATCCGGCGTGATTCGTCCTTGATCAGGTGCAGGCGGTTGGAGATGTCGTCGCCGCGCTCGTGCATGGTGATCAGGTCGGGCGTGGGGTCGTCGCGGAACTCGGCGAGGCGGTTCTCGCTGCTGCTGCAGCCGCCGATGGCGAGGGTCATCGCCGCGGCGGCGGTGAGGACGGCGGCGTTGGTTCGGACGGTTCGGCGTGCGGTGTGCTTCACGTTCTGCTCCCATCTCGACGCGGGCTGGTGTGTGCCCGGCCGGGTGCGGGCGGCTGGCTGCGGTTGCGCCGCGTTGCCGCCTGCGATCAACGAATCTAATCATCCGATTCGCGTGCCACTCGCCGTCCGTTGCGAGGCCGGGGCATTCTGTCGGCGTCGGGGTCTGCCCGCGCCGGTCGCCCGGTTGTGCATCGCTGCACAGAGGTTGTACCCGGCCAACGTTGCGACGTCAAACGACCGGCCGCCGGTCTGGGCGCCGTGGTCTTGCAATTTCTTGTGAAGACAAGCGGATTTCCCGCATGGTACGGGCGGATCCGTGGTATGCTGGCGGGCCGGAAAGCTACGGGCGGCGGCGACCCAAAAAGGTGTCGAGCCGGGACAGGTTTATCCGACGACGTTTGCCAGTGTGAAAGATAGACGAGGGTGTGTTGAATCTCGGCGGCGAGGTTCGGCTCAGCCGGTGGCGTTTGACGCAGGAGCACGTGTCCAAACCTTTCCAGAACCCCAGGGAGCCGTGAATCAATCCGCACGGGCGACGATCAAGCCTCCATCGAGTGGACGATCCGGACCCGAGCGAGCGGCACCCACCTCGAAATGGGGTTTGGGCGCACCTGCACCGCACCGGTTGAGCCGAGTTTCGAGCCGCCCAGGCTCAGCGACAACCTGATTCCCGGCGCTCTGTGTCTTCACGGCCTTCCACCCGAGGTCTTCACGCACGCCGGGTCACATGCAGAGGGACGGTGGGAAGGAGGAGAGCCCACCGTCCCTTTGTCATTTTTGGTCTTTGGCTCCGTCGGCACCGCCTGCCGGGCTTGCCTCAACGGACCAGCCGGCACCGGGGTGGGTTCGTTGCGGCTCGGTAGCTCCGGCGGATTGATGCTTCAGCCGATGACAGAGGCATGGATGCATCAGCACTCGTGGTGTCGTCGGCCGGCCGTGGTGACTACGCCCTGGCCCGCAAAGCGCTCGACCAGGTTGAGCAGCAGGGGGCGGCGGCGGTGTCGCTGATCCAGGCGGCCGGGCAGGTGTCGAGCGGCGCGCCGCGCGGTGCCGTGAGCCCGGTGGCGGGTGCGACCGAGTCGGGGCAGCTTGTCGATCGGCAGGCCTGACGACCGATAACCCAAGTCTGCACGTCTGTTTGCGTCTGCCAACCCGGCAGCGGTGGGCGGACCTTGTGCGGCCATCGCAGGTGAGATCGCTGATTCTGGTGTAGTAGTGCGGTTTCGCAACGGTTCTGCAGGACGGCGCGCGAGTTGCACCGCAATGACCAGGCATCGTGAGCATCCGGCACGGCGGCCGGGGCGCACCGAGAGCTGGAGGCCTGACCATGGGACCCGACCGCTTCACAACGATCGCGCAGCAGGCGCTCGCTTCGGCTCAGGCCGACGCCGCCCGCCGGGGCAACCCGGAGGTGACCGGCCTGCACGTGCTGCACGCGCTGCTCGATGAAAAGGGCGGCAGCGCGCGGGCGATCCTGACCAAGGCGGGCGTCAACGCGGACCAGATCGCGTCGATCGCCGCCAGCGAGCTCGATCGGCTGCCCACGACCAGCAGCGGCGCGGGCTCGGGTGGCCAGCAGCTGATGACGCTCGTCGCCGAGGCCGACAAGACCAGCCGGGCGATGGGCGACGCGTACATCACGGGCGAGCACCTGCTCATCGCGCTGGCCAAGACCAAGGGCCCGGCGTTCGACGTGCTCGACATCAACGCGGCGACGCCCGATGTGCTGTCGAAAGCCGTCGCCGACATCCGCGCGGCGTCCGGCGTCGAGCACGTCAACGACCAGAACGCCGAGGCCAGCTTCGAGGCGCTCAAGAAGTACGGCATCGACCTGACCGAGCGGGCCCAGCAGGGCAAGCTCGACCCGGTCATCGGGCGCGACGACGAGATCCGCCGGACGATGCAGGTGCTGAGCCGACGCACGAAGAACAACCCGGTGCTGATCGGCGAGCCGGGCGTTGGCAAGACCGCGATCGCTGAGGGGCTGGCGCTGCGCATCGTCAACGGCGACTGTCCTGAGGGCATGCGTGAGAAGCGCGTGATCGCGCTGGACGTCGGTCAGCTGCTCGCGGGCGCGAAGTACCGAGGCGAGTTCGAGGAACGGCTGAAGGCCGTGCTGCGCGAGGTGGGCGCAAGCGACGGCGAGGTGATCCTGTTCATCGACGAGCTGCACACGATCCTTGGGGCCGGCGCGGCCGAGGGCGCGGTGAGCGCGGGCAATCTGCTCAAGCCCGCGCTCGCGCGGGGCGAGGTCCGGTGCGTCGGCGCGACAACGCTTGATGAGTACCGCAAGCACATCGAGAAGGACGCGGCCTTCGAGCGGCGTTTCCAGCCGATTCTGGTTGATCAGCCGAACGTCGAGGAGACCGTCGCGATCCTGCGCGGACTCAAGGAACGCTACGAGGCGCACCACGGCGTGCGGATCAAGGACGGCGCGATCCTGGCCGCGGCGCAGCTGAGCCATCGCTACATCGCGGACCGGTTCCTGCCGGACAAGGCGATCGATCTTGTTGATGAGGCCGCGAGCCGCTTGCGGATCGAGAACGACAGCATGCCGACGGAGCTCGATGATCTTCACCGCAGGATCATGCAGCTCGAGATGGAGCGCGAGGCGCTGCGCATCGGCAAGGACGAGAACGCGAAGACGGAAGAAGTGGAGAACAAGGAGCTGGCGCGAATCGAGCGCGAGCTGACGGAGTTGAACGAGGAGAACGCCGCGCTGAGCGCGCGGTGGGAGGTCGAGAAGCGAGACCTTGACAGCGTGAAGACGCTGAAGGAGCAGATCGATGCGAAGCGAGTCGAGCTTGAACAGGCGCAGCGACGCGGCGACCTCGAGGCGGCGGCACGCATCCAGTACGGCGAGATGCGCGAGCTGGAGACTGGGCTGGCCGAGGCCGAGCGAAGGCTCGATGAGAGGGCGGCGTCGGGCGATTCGCTGGTTCGAGAAGAGGTAGACGCCGAGCAGATCGCAGACATCGTCGCGCGGTGGACGGGTATCCCCGTGTCACGCCTGGTCGAGACCGAGCGCGAGAAGCTGTCGCGCATGGAGGACCACCTGCGCGAGACGGTGGTGGGGCAGGACGAGGCGCTGCGCGCTGTGTCCGATGCCGTTCGCCGCTCGCGCGCCGGGCTCAGCGATCCGAACAAGCCGATCGGCAGCTTCTTGTTCCTTGGGCCGACGGGAGTGGGCAAGACCGAGACGTGTAAAGCGCTCGCCGAGTTCTTGTTCGACACCGATGAGGCGATGGTGCGGATCGACATGTCGGAGTACATGGAGAAGCACGCCGTCGCGCGGATGATCGGCGCGCCCCCCGGCTACGTCGGCTACGACGAGGGCGGCGTGTTGACCGAGGCGGTTCGTCGTCGGCCGTACTCGGTGATCCTGCTCGACGAGATCGAGAAGGCGCACCCGGATGTGTTCAACGTGCTGCTCCAGATGCTCGATGACGGCCGTCTGACCGACGGCCAAGGACGCACGGTTGATTTCCGGAACGCCATCGTGGTCATGACGAGCAACATCGGCAGCCAGAAGATCCAGGAGATGACCGAAGCGGGCGCGGAGGACTGGGAGATCGAGGCCGCGGTGCGCGATCTCGTTCGGCGTGGCCCGGGCGCGGACATCGCGAGCAAGCAGTCGGGCGACGAGAACGAGATGCGCGCGAGGCTGAACCTCGATGTCCACCAAGGCTTCATGCGTCCCGAGCTTCTCAACCGCATCGACGAGACCGTGGTCTTCCACCGCCTCGGCAAGGAGTCGCTGGCGAGCATCGTCGAGATCCAGCTCGGACGCCTGCGCGAGCGCCTCGCCGAGCGCGAGATGACGATCGAGCTGACCGATGACGCGACGCAGCAGCTCGCGACCGAGGGCTGGGACCCGGCGTTCGGGGCGAGGCCGCTCAAGCGCGCGATCCAGACCAGGCTTGAGAACCCGCTGGCGAGCAAGATCCTCGCGGGCGATCTGGGCGACGGCGATCACGTTGTGGTCGATGTCGCGGGAACAACGTTCACGTTCGAGAAGCGCGAGCGGCCCGCGGCCGAGGACGGCAGCGAGGCGGCGTGACTGCGAGCCCAGAGAAATGAACCGGGCTCCCCGTGAGAGGAGCCCGGCCGAGGTGATTCAGTTTGCGTTCAGGCGTCGCGGCTTAGCGGCGGCGGCGGGCGGCGGCCAGGCCACCGAGTCCCAGCAGGGCGGCCGAGGCCGGGGCGGGCACGAGCACGAACTGCGAGCCCTGGTCGAGCTGGATGCCGCGGATGGTCGAGCTGGTGCCGACCGTGCTGAACTGG
>JBCBMF010000121.1:0-9196 GCA_039822905.1 Planctomycetota bacterium | reverse complement strand
CGACCACATCGCCCGGTGAGGCATCGATGATCGCGTGCTCGATCGCCCGCTCGCGCTCGGCATGGACGATGACCAATTCGCGATCCTTGGCCGGCATGCCCGCGATGATCTCGGAGATGATCGAGCTCGGCTTCTCGCTTCGGGGGTTGTCGCTGGTGAGCACAACGCGGTCGGCCAGTCTTGCCGCGATGCCGCCCATGACGGGGCGTTTGGTCGTATCGCGGTCGCCGCCGCAGCCGAAGACGACCCAGAGCGTGCCGTCGGTCGCTGCTCGCACGGCACCGAGCACGCTCTCGAGCGCATCGGGTGTGTGCGCGAAGTCGACAAAGACCGTGATGTCGTCGCTTGGTTCGCTGACGCGCTCGAGTCGGCCGGGCGGTGGTGTGGCATGTGCAACCGCTTCGCGGAGTTCCTCGGGCGTTGCACCGAGCGCGTGCGTAACGCATGTGGCCTGCAGCAGGTTCATCGCGTTGTGGTCGCCAGGCAGTTGAACTTGGGCAGTCAGCTCGCCGAAGGGTCCGCGAAGTGCAAGATCGATCCCGTTGACCATCACAGTGGCATCGCCGGATCGCGCAGAGCACCGCAGCAGACGGGCCTGGCAGTCTTGGAGCATGCGCCTGTGCGCGGGGTGATCCGCGTTGACGATCGCGAGTGCCTCGGCGGGCAGCAGCTCGAAGAGCCGGGCCTTGGCGGCGGCGTAGTTCTCGATCGTGCCGTGGTAGTCGAGGTGATCGCTGCCGAGCGTGGTGAACACGCCGGCGTCGAAAGCGAGAGCGCTCGCGCGGTGTTGATCGAGCGCGTGGCTTGAAACTTCCATCACGGCGCAGGTGCAGCCGTGCTCGACCATGCTCGCGAGCGTTCGGCTGAGTTCGATCGCAGGCAGCGTGGTCATGTCGGCGTCGGCGGTCTCTCGCCCGTCGTCGATCGTGACGGTGCCGATCAATCCGCAACGGTGGCCCGCGGCGATGAGGGTGCCGTGCGCGAGGTGGACGACGGTGGTCTTGCCGTTCGTGCCCGTGACGCCGGCAAGGCGGAGCTTGCTCGAGGGATTGCCGAAGAACCGCTCGGCGAGGTGTGCTGTTGCGAGCGGCAGGTTGTCAGAAGAAAGCACCGCGACGTCCGGAACGCGCAGCTCGCGTGCGGTCGCCGAGTCGGTGAGAACGGCGCTCGCGCCATCGTTGATGGCTTGACTGATGTACCGCCGACCGTCGCTTGTGAGCCCCGGCCGCGCGACGAACAGCGAGCCCGGCAGGACCGTGCGGCTGTCCTCGGTCAGGTCGCCCACGCGCACGCCGGGCGGCGCGGACACAACCTCGATCGGCAGGCCGTCAACAAGCTCGTGCAGATCCATGCCAGCGCTCCGCGCTCGGTCGCACACGTCGGCCCCGGACCTCCCTGCCCGGCGCGATGGAGCAATATATCAGGCCCGATCACGCCCGGATCTATGGCAGGATCAGCATCGCGTCGCCGAAGCTGAAAAAGCGGTATTCCTCGCGGATCGCCTCGGCGTAGATCGCTTTGAGCCCGTCGACGCCCTCGGGAAACAACGCCCCCACCATCGCAAGCAGGGTCGAACGCGGCAGGTGGAAGTTTGTCAAGAGGCCATCGGTCATGTGCCAGTCGTAGCCTGGTGTGATGAGCAGATCGGTCTCAATCGCGCCGTGATCGAGGCTGCGTTTGGCGAACGACTCGATCGTCCGGCAGCTTGTCGTGCCGACTGGAATGACGCGGCCGCCGTCGGCTCGTCGCTGTTGGAGTCGGTCCATCACACCCGGCGCCATCGCGCACAACTCGGCGTGCATGTCGTGCTCCTCTACGTGCTCGGCCTCGACAGGCTTGAACGTGCCCGAGCCGACGTGCAGCGTGACGTCTTCGCGCTGGACGCCGATGCCGCGGAGCTCGTCGAGCAGTCGGGGCGTGAAGTGCAGGCCCGCGGTTGGCGCGGCGACGCTGCCGGGCTCGTCTGCATAGACCGTCTGGTACCGATCGCGATCCTCCGAACGGTCGGCGTCGCCCCCTTGCTGCTGGCGGGCGCTGAGTATGTAGGGCGGCAGCGGCGGCAGGCCGATGCGGTCGAGCGCGGTCGTCGGGTCGCCCTGGACGCGCACGAGCCATGCGCCGTCTTCGTCGTCGGCTCGACCCAGCAACTCAAGGTCAACGTGCTCCGTGCGCTCGGGGTTGGTCACGCGGAATCGAGCACCCGTGCGGTGCCGGCGGGCCTTGATCAGCACGACCCATGTGCCCGGTTCCGCGCCGTCGCGCAGATACAGGCCCTGGATCTTGCCGCCCGTGTCGACGTTCGCGCCGACGAAGCGGGCTTGCAAGACGCGGGTCGTGTTGACAACCAGCGTGTCACCCGCGCTCAGGATCGATGGAAGATCGCGGACGGACCGGTGCTCCATGAAGCTCGGATCCGATCGGCGGACGACCAGCAGCCGAGCGCTGTCGCGCGGGTCGGCGGGCTCGGTCGCGATGCGGTCCGGCGGCAGATCGAAGTCGAGATCGTCGGTTCGGAGCATGGGCAGCATCCAACGCGGCGTGTTGCGTTCAGGCAACAGGTGGACCTGCGCGGGCAGGTCCGAGCCGGTTCTTGGCATTGAAACTCGGGTTCAGCCGTGCGGATCGAGAGTTGCCACGTGGTCCGGCATCGTGGAGACCGGATCGAGCCATCTTGCAATCGCAGGCACTTCCGCCCGCCGTGTGGAGGCGACGCACCACTCCGCGTGGCCCGTGCAGCAGCCAAAGCCGTTCGATGAAGCGCTTGCCAAATCGAACGAGCGACGGCGCGAGGCGGATCGTGTGGAATTCTCGGACGAGCTCCGCAGGATGAACGAGGAGCAGCGGCTTCGTGACCTGCGGTGCGACGAGCCATCGTGCGACGCACCACAACATCGCGAGCCAACCGCACCGCCGTCCGTCGAACAAGCCGCACCATTGGCAACAGAGGCAACCGAGATCGTGCGGACGGTCGAGCACCGCTACGAGGTCACGCACCGCTCGACGACCGGCCGGCTCATCGACATGCTCATGTAAGCCCTCGGGCTCTAGTACACCCGGCGGATCTCGGAGCCCGGGTAGAACGTCGAGATAATGTCGCGCCAGTGATCGCCGCGTTTGGCCATGCCCTGCGTGCAGTACTGGCACATGCCGACGCCGTGGCCGAAGCCCCGGCCCTCGACACGCACCACGCGCTGGCCCACCTTGAACGACAGATCGTTGCTGTGGATCCGCGTGCTCGATGTGATCTCCGGCAGGCGGGGTGCGCGGAAGTTCATCGCGATGCGCAGCTGCTCGCCCGTGAGCACGGTGGACCGGCCGCGCTGGTCGGCGATCGAGAACTGCGTCGGGCGGCCGGCGGCGTTGAACTCCGTCGCGCGGATGTCGGCGACGCTCCGCATACGGCTCAGCGATTCGACACGGTTTGCCTGCGCCCACGCCGCGATGCGGGCCGCGAGATCGGAGTTGCGACGCACCGCGGACCAGGTGAACAGCGGCGCGTCCTGACACAGGATCGCTCTGCCCGCCGAGCGCGAGTCCGTCGCTGGCTCGGTGAGCGACACGGCGTCGATGCGGCCGGCGTTCGAGGGCCAGATGTCTTCGGGAACCGCGGGCCGGCCGCCGCAGGTGCTGGAGTAGTACGCCGATCCCAGCCGGCCTCCATCGATCAGCACGATCCCTCGGGTCTCGGCGACGGCCTGGTGCGCGACGCCCATGCCCGTGATGCCGCCGTAGACCTGATCGGTTGTTGTCGCCTCGACATCGAAGTGCCGACCTGTCCGCCGAGCGCGTTCGCGTCGGCCCAGAGCAAAGGTCCGTGCCGCGACGGCCTGCACACGGAACGCCGACGGGTGCCAGCCCGGCACGAGCTCGCGGCTGATCACGCCGGGCAGGTAGTCCTCGACGTCGACGACGTTGACGACATCGAGCGTGGCAGGCTCGTCTCCGGGAATAAGCCGGAGCGTACCCGGGTAATCGGCGCCTTCCACGCGCACCGTGCCCGAGCCGTTGACCGCGGTGTGCGGAGCGGCGAAGACCGATGCTCCGATCGGGAAGCCCGTCACGCGGCCGGTGCGATCAACAAGTCTGATGCCGCCGCCCGATGCCACGACGCGGATGGGTCCGCTCACGATCTCGCCCGTACGCGTGCCGGCCTGCGCGACGACCCACGCGCCGTGACGGTCGAGCTCGACCTGTTGGGCGTCGCGGATGATGCGCACGCGGACCAGCGGCTCGTCGAGCACACGCTCGCGCGCTGCGGGCGCGACGTCAACGACGGCTGTCGCGCGCTCGTCGCGAGCACTGGCGTCGAAGGGAACGACCCGGCGGGCGGACTGACACGAGACGGCAACGAGCACCGCGGCGGCCAGCATCGCGCCCGCGCTGACAGCGACGAGCAGCCCGCGCGTGGAGCCGCCGCCGCGCATCCACCGGCTCGGTTTGGCTTCAGTCTGTCTTCGCACGCCACCCTCTGACTCTCGCCGCCCACCGCTCGCTCAACGGTCGCGGCATCGTCCACCTTCTCAGAGCGTACCCGCATGGCTCCGCCGGCTCTGGGACTATCGCACTCGTGCGTCAGATGTTTGGTATACTTATCGAATGCCGAACACTGATTCGACACCCGACTCCGGCCTCTTGAACATGCTGGCGCTGGCCAGGCTGAAGGAGGTCGGCCCGATCCGGGCGGGTCGGCTGCTCGCCGCGTTTGGGTCGCCGGACGCGGTGTTCGGCGCGTCAATCAGTCAGCTTTGCAGCGTCGAGGGCATCGGCACCAAGACGGCGGAGGGCATCGCACGCGACGTCGGCCGGGCGCGGTCGGCCGCCGAGCGCGAGATCGAAAGGGCCGCCGCGCTCGGCGCCCGGATCGTGACCCAGTTCGACGCGGACTACCCCCCGCTGCTCCGCGACCTGCCGGATCGGCCGGTGGTGCTCTCGGTGCTGGGTACGCTGGAGCCCGAAGGGCGGGACCGGTTCGCGGTCGGCATCGTCGGCTCGCGGAAGTGCTCGGTGTACGGGCAAGAGCAGGCGAACCGGTTCGGGGCAGCGCTCGCGTCGGCGGGATTGACGATGGCGTCGGGCGGCGCTCGCGGCATCGATTCGGCGGCGCACCGCGGCGCGGTGTCGGCCGGCGGGCGGACGGCAGTCGTGCTTGGCTGCGGCCTCGCCCACGTGTATCCGCCCGAAAACAGGGCACTTTTCGATCAGATCGTCGAGGCCAACGGCTGTGTTCTTTCGGAGCTGCCGATCGACGCGCCGCCCGACAAGCTGAACTTCCCCGCGCGCAACCGGATCATCTCCGGCATGAGCCTGGGGGTTCTGGTGATCGAGGCGGCGATGCGGTCGGGGGCGTTGATCACGGCGCGGGTCGCAGCCGAGGAGCACGGCCGCGAGGTGTTCGCGCTCCCTGGCCGGGTCGACAGCGACGCGATCGCCGGCAGCCTGGGGCTGCTCAAGTCGGGCGGGGCGCACCTGGTGACGGAGCCCGCGGACGTCCTTTCGCTGCTGGAGTCGCCCGCGCGGCACCTCGCCGGGGGGACGCATGCTTCCCGATACGGAATGTCGTTGACACCGACGGCCAGCTCGCCGAGCGAACCCGCGACGCCTCCGCGGCCGCGCCGGCCGCAGCACGCCGAGGGCACGCCCGAACGCCGCGTGCTCGATGCCCTGACGGAGCCCAAGACGGCCGACGCGATCGCCGAGGCGACCGGCCTCGACACGTCCGAGACCCGTCGGCTTGTGACGATGCTCGAGCTCAGCGGCGAAGTTCGGCGGTCGGGGTCGAAGATTGCGCGGGTCTAGAAACCATCTCGTGCGCGACGAGGCCGTCGTAACTGGTTTGATGTAGATGACTTGGGGAAAATTCAAATATTTGGTCTTTGCAAGAGCGTGCAAAGACCGACCCGAACTCCGAACAAAAACGATAAACTTTGGAACAGATGCGGTACACTCTACGATAACATGATGAAAGGGAAGGTCTCTGATAGGGAACGATGCCCCAGAGTCACGACCTTTCGGGCGACGAAAACCACGGATTTGGGTTCGTCGTCGCGAGAGACGCAGGGTGGAGCCCGGCAGAGATACCGAGCGATCGCAGCGGGCGGAGACGCGGCGGCACGCTCTCGGCAGGACTCGAGCATGGCGACCACAGAATGTTCACAGCATCGGGACCGGGAGTGCGACGGATCGCACGTGCCGGCGTCGTGCTTCGAGAAATCGAGGCTTGTTTCACTCGCGGCGGTCGTTCGTGCGGCCGTCCGCGGCGTGCTGGGAGGTCATGGTCCGGACGGTGCCGTTGTCCGAATCGGCCCGGGCGGGTCGTTTGTCAGCGAGCTTCAGGGGGACGGGACCTGGGCGGAGCGGTGGCTCGCCGCTGACCCGTCCGATGGAACCGCACGCGGGATGGCCCGCGTCGCGGAGGTGATGCGGGGCCGCGACCGCGGCATCGCAGGGTTCGGCGGTGCGAGCCGCCTGGAGAAGACATCGGCCCGGGCCTTGTTTGGTGCCGCGCGGGTCGAGGAAAGGGTAAGCCAGAATGAATCTCACGCCAAAGCAGCTTCGCATTCTCAAACTGATCCGGGACTGGCGGGTGCGCCACGGCTATTCGCCGACGATGCAGGAACTCGCCGACGAGATCGGCGTCAGCAAGGTCACGGTGTTCGAGCACGTCGAGGCGCTCATTCAAAAGGGCGCGCTCACGCGGGAGCCGAACAAGGCTCGCTCTTTGTCGATCGCTGACGGGATCGCCGTCCCCGACGAGAGCCGGCCCATGCGTTTCCCGCTGGTCGGCAAGATCGCCGCCGGCTACCCGATCGAGCGGGTCGCGGACCAGGACGAGATCGATCTGAACGACCTGATCGGGCCCGCCGCGGGCGCAGCCGACTCGACGTTCGCCCTCAAGGTCGACGGCGAGAGCATGAAGGACGAAGGAATCCTCGACGGCGACCTCGTGCTCGTCGAACGTTCGGAGGTCGCGAAGGACGGCGACCGGGTCGTTGCGCTTCTGCCCGACGGCTCGACCACGCTCAAGACCTTCTACAAGGAAGACGACTGCATCCGGCTCCAGCCGGCGAACCCCGACTTTGACCCGATCCGTGTGAAGTTCTGCACGATCCAGGGCATCGTTCGCGGCGTGGTGCGGACGTACTGACCATTTCACTGACTGCTTCGTCAGTCGCTCCCGAAGCGGGGCGGATCATCCAGCGTGAAGACTCGGTCCTCCTGTGCGAGGGCCTTTCTTACATAAAGAGGGACCTGGTACAGGCCCAGCAGGGTTCGGCCGTCGATGAATCGGCGACAGGCGATCGGTTCGAGGATCTTGTCCGTCGCATCAACATCGGGCAGCCGATCGATGGGGCTATCGCTCGCGATGAGCATGCCGAGCGGCGTGCCGAAGATCGGAACGGGCACTTGGAGGCTCGAGACGTTCGCAAACACGTCGGCGAGTGTGGTGCTGACCCTCGCGTGCAGGCCGACCTCGGCCGGCGCAAGCCCGCCGGCTTGGATGATGAACACACCTCGGTCGGTCAGCACCCGCTTGCACTGCGTGAACGTCTCACGGGTGAACAGCCGCCAGGATGGGCCGTCTTCGATCGGGTCGGAGAGATCGCTGACGATGAGGTCGAAGCGATCGTTGCCATCGGCTGCGTGATCGATGAACTCGAACGCGTCCCCCACCACGAGCTCGTGCCTCGGGCTTTCGAACGCGCCGCCGGCTATCTCGGGCATGTGCCGCCTGCACGCATCGATCACCTGCTGGTCGATGTCGCACGTGACAACACGCTCGACCGTGGGCCACTTGAGCGCTTCGCGCGCCGTCGCGCCTTCGGCACCGCCCAGGATGAAGACGGATCGCGGCGATCCGTGCGCACAGGCGGCCGCGTGGACCATCGATTCGTGGTAGATGAACTCATCGCCCGTCGATGACTGCCATTGGCCGTCGAGCACGAGCGCGGTGCCGTAAGTTTCGCTCTCGACGATGCGCATGTGCTGGTGTTCGGTCTGCTGGTCGGCGAGCACGCGGGTGATAGCGTGGGCGTAGATGTCCTCGCCCGTCATCGGCTCGAAGAGCCACCGCTTGGAGTGGTCGAGCGTTTCGCCGAGCGGCTGGTCATTCATCGCGACGCGGTGAGCTCGAGGCGTTCGACGTTGAGGCTGTGCTTCTCGAAGCCGGGCTCGTTCTCGCGGCTCATGTGCGCACGCTCGGGGTCGACGCCCTCGACCTCGCTGGGCGTGAGGCCGGCGGCTCGCGGGATGCGCACGATCGTGGTGCGCTTGGCCTGCAGTTCGTTCGCGAGGTACCGGCAGGCGTCTTCGGCGATTGCCTGATCGCCGCACGTGAAGCAGTCGGCGGCGGCGTAGCCGAGCTCTGGCCAGGTGTGCACAGTGATGTGGCTCTCTGCGAGCAACCCTAAAGCCGTGACCCCCTGCGGGTCGAATCGGTGGCTGGCGTCGCCGAGCCACGTCGCGCCGGCGTGCTCGGCCGCGGCCTTGAGCGTTCGCTGAATAAAGCGATAATCGTCGAGCAGTTCGAGCGGGCAGCCGTAGAGCTCGACCAAGCAATGTACACCAACATGCGCCATGCGGCGGCTCCGATCGTTGTGGGAAACGTGCTGAGTCGCGATGGTAGGCGGAGGCTTGTCGGGCAACGAGTTAGAAACGCTTGTGGGCCGCCCGTTCCTTGGGGGGGCCAACCTTCATGATGGCTCGAGCGAGCTCGAGGTCGGCGGGCACGGTGATCTTGATGTTGCGTGCGTCGCCGGCGACGACGTGCACGGGCTCGCCGAGCTTCGTGATCAGGCCCGCGTCGTCGGTGGAGTCGAGGTTGTTCTGGGCGTAGGCACGGAGCAGCAGCTCGCGTTCGAACACCTGCGGCGTCTGCACGGCGACGACCCCGTCACGCGGGACATCCTCGGTCACTCGGCGGATTGAGCTGTTGGCCTTGCCGCCGCCGCCCAGGATGGCATCGAGAGGGTCGGCATCGCCGGCGTCGGGCGCGTCTTCGATGCGCTTGAGCGTGTCGGCGACATCGATGGCGGGGATGACCGCGGCGTTGGTCTGGGCGGCCTCGATCACTCGATCGATCAGGTCGATCGGCGTGCACGGGCGGGCGGCGTCGTGGATCGCGACGTGGGTGCAGTCGTTTTCGACGAGGGCGAGCGCATTGCGAACGGTTTCCCAACGGTGCTGCGCTCCGCCTTGG
>JBCBMF010000120.1:0-9202 GCA_039822905.1 Planctomycetota bacterium | reverse complement strand
CTCGAGAACCTCATCCGCGGGCACGAGGCCAACATCTACCTCAACAGCCGCCACTGCGACATCCGACCGACCCGGCCCTACGTCGACTTCATGGACCCCGAGCGCATCGAGTGCGCCGACGTCGGCAACGACCAGAACGTCATGCGCCTCGACTGGCTCAGCTCCATCCGCACCCGCAAGCAGCCGTTCTCGTCGGTCGACCTCGGCACAAAGGTCATGGTCGTTGTCGACCTCGCCACCAAGTCCATCTGGGACGGCCACGCCTACCGCTTCGACCCCGAGACGATGACCGCGGCCAGGGTATGAACCAGCCCGCAGCCGCACCAGCCAGGGTCGTGCTCGCCTGCCAAGCCATGGCGACACGTTTCGAGTTCGTCCTGTTTGGCGACGACGAGCCCATGCTCCGCGACGCGGGCGAGGCCGCCATCAATGATGTGCTCGACGCCCACAACCGGCTCACCCGCTTCGAGCGCACCAGCATCGTGTCCGCCATCAACGCGCACGCCGGTCACCGCCCGGTCCGCATCGACGACGAACTCTTTGATCTGCTGACCACCGCCGAGCGCATCCGCATCGAATCCAACAACGCCTTCGACATCACACTCGGTTCCTCAGAGCTCGTCCTCAATAGCGCAAGGCGAACCGTAATGCTGCCGGATCCCGCGGGATCGATCGATCTCGGCGGCATCGGCAAAGGCCACGCCCTCGACCTCGCAACAGAGACGCTCCGCGACGCCGGCGTCCAGTCCGCGCTGCTCCACGGCGGCACCAGCACCTTCGCCGCCGTCGGCCATCGACCCGGCGGTGAACCTTGGGCCGTCAGCATCGCCGAAGCCCTCGAGGCCACCCTGGCGAACGAGTCGCTCTCGGTCTCCAACGCCGTCGACGGCTCCTCCGCCCATCGCGAGCACATCGTCGGCGCCGCGAGCATCCAAGCCGCCGCCGTCAAGCACGCATCCGCCGCCGAAGCCGACGCGTGGTCTACCGCGCTCGTCGCCGGCTCAAAGGCGGACATCCCGCAGCACGCTTACCAAACCGAACATCGCTGGCATACCAGCAAGGATTGGGACCAATGACCATCAACCGTCGCAGCTTCGTCAAATCCTCTGTCGGCCTCGCCGGCGGCATGCTGGGCGTTACCGCCATCGCCCCCGTCTTCGCAGAAAGCCTCGGCAGGTTCACGAGACCGCTCACGGTCGGCGTCATCGGGTGCGGCCGGCAAGGCCGAGCCATCGTCGCCGAACTCGCGTCGTTCGACAACGTCGAGCTCGTCGGCCTGTGCGACACGCAGCCCCGCCGCCTCACCGCCGCCAAGCGTCGCGCCCGTGACGCCGACGGCTACGCCACACACGCCGAACTCCTCGAAACCGCAACGCCCGACGCCGTCTTCGTCGCAACGCCGACGCACCTGCACCGCTTGATCGCCGAGGATGCGCTCAGCGCCGGCATCAACGTGTACTGCGAGGCCCCGCTCGCGCACACCGCCGAAGACGCCCGCGCGATCGTCAAGGCCGCCAACGCCTCGAACGCCAGCTTCCAGTCGGGCTACCTCGCCCGCACCAACCCGATCTACAAGCACGCTCGTACTTTCTTCCGGTCCGACGCCGTCCGCGACCTCGTCAGCATGCAGGCCTCGCGCGCCCGCAAGACCACATGGCGCTCACCCGCACGCGACGCGGCCCAGGACAAGCTGATCAACTGGCGGCTCGACCCTGAAGTCACTTCGGGCCTCGCCGGCGAGTGGACAAGCCACCAGCTCGACGTCTTCAGCTGGTACACCGGACGCTTCCCCGTCAGCGTCCAGGGCCAGGGCTCCGTCCGCCTCCACGACGACGGCAGGACCGTCCATGACACCATCACCTGCACACTCACGCTCGATCGGGGCGAGCCGATCACCTGCAACGCCACACTCGCGAACAGCTTCGAGGGCACGCACGAACAGCTCCGCGGCACCAACGCCGCCATCAAGCTCGCCGAGACCCACGGCTGGATGTTCAAGGAAGCCGACGCCCCAACCCAGGGCTGGGAGGTCTACGCCAACCGCCAGCAGTTCCACAACGACGAGGGCATCGCGCTCGTGGCCGGCGCGACCCAGCTCGCCGAACAAGGCCGACTCGGCGAGGGCATCGGCCTCGCACGCACCCCGCTCTGGTACGGTATCGAGTCGTTCCTCCGCACCGTCTCGGAAGACGCAGAGATCGAGTGCACAGCCGAAGACGGCCTCCGCTCAACCATCGTCGGCATCAAAGCCCACGAAGCAGTGACCACCGGCTCGACCGTCCAGATCGATCCAGCCGAACTCGCCTGAGTCAGTTCCGTGTCACGCGGATGACCACCCGCCTACCGCAGCTCATCCCGCACACGCTCAAGCAGCCGCTTCGTCTTCAGCACGCCATCGAGCTCGCTGATGCCCCCACCTTCCCACTCGATGCCTACGTACCCGGCATACCCGGCGTCCACGACGATCTTCATCATCCGCAAATAGTCCGTGCGAACCTCGTTCCCGTCGGCATCAAACTCGTAGCTCTTCGCGCTCACCGCCTTCGCGAATGGCATCAGCTCTTTCACGCCAAGGTACCGGTCGTACCAGGCGTCCGCCTCGTCCTGCCGCGACCAGTCCATGCAGAAGTTCCCGAAGTCCGGCAGCGTTCCCACAAGCTCGTGATCCACCATCCGCATCACGCCCGCCAACCACGCCCCGTGCGAAGACAGCCCGCCGTGGTTCTCAACGAGCACCGACAACCCGAACGGCTCGGCCAGCTCACACAACTGCCGCAGCCCGTCAGCCGCGAGCTTCTGCTGCTCCTCAAACGACCCTTCGCTCGCCGCATTCACCCGGATCGCGTGGCACCCGAGCAGCTTCGCCGCTTCCAGCCATTTCACGTGGTTCTGCGCAGCCTCGGCGCGCTTCGCATGATCCGGATCACCCAGGTTCCCCTCACCATCACACATAATGAGCAGCGATCTGACCCCCGCATCCGCTGCGCGCCGCTTGAGCTCGCCGAGATAGCTCTCGTCGCGAGCCTCGTCCTTGAAGAACGCGTTGACGAACTCGATCGCGTCAACGCCGCACGATTCCTTCGCGTAGGCCGGAAATTCCAGATTGCTCAGCTCGCCAGCGAAGAGCATCTTGTGCAGGGACCACTGCGCAAGCGATATTGAGAAGCTCGCCTTCCATGCCACGGCGCCGAGCGCCGGACTGGCGACGCACGCCGCCCCGATGCCGAGCAAAACTTCCCGACGACTGGGACCGATCCGGTCTCGCTCTTTGTCCACTCGGCTCGCCTCCTGCCGCCGCCATTCACACAACGCAGCACGCCTCCATCCTACCAGTCGACACGCGAGAGTGACGGCCTGCGTGGTCAATGCAGTACGCGCTAAAAGCCCCAACACACAACGTGCACAGCCTCCAGGCCTCTCCCTTCACGCTCTGCACACCGATGAAATCGACGTCCGTTCAGGCCGCGAGCATAACCTGCCCGCTGCAACCGCCCGCGGGCGGCCCGAGGGCCTGCCTCCACGGCGGCGTTCGTCCGCAGAGCCCCATACACAACGCCCACGGCCGTCCGCGAGACGAAGCTGCTTTGCTTCTCACTTCACAATACATCGCTGCCCCGCTGTAAACTCCCGACCTGAGCCCGGGCAAATGACCCCGAAGTCCAAGTGGTTGTCTGCCTTTGAGTGAGAGGTGATCCAGACGCGTCGTACGTACCCCTTCGCCGCCGTGACCCCGGCCGCCCTCGCCGTCATCACCCTCGCCGGCGCCACCTCGGGCACAGCATCCGCGCAGGTCTCGACCTCGCAGAACGCCATGGGCGGGGTCTGAACCGACGGGACCAACCGGGACACGGGCTCGCCGCCCGCGAACAGCTCAACGTCGACCGCCGTCTTCGCGGACCTCGACATGCCGTACGCGGCGTCAATCGATACGAGCCAAACGGTTGCGGGGATAGCGATCGGTCAAGCGGATGTTGAGGTTGGTCTGCTGGGTGGTCGAAACGTAAGCCTTGCTTCGCTTGCTGGGATCGTGAACGATCGTGAGTTTGCGGTAAACGCCGATGGTAACCCGGCCGACTTCAACGGCTGGGTGATCGACGTGAACACAGGCTGCTAGCCCGCTCAGACACATCCCCTCGCTGCCGGTAACAACGGCGCGGGCCTTTGGGTCGTCGCATCCGCACGCCCGTTGCTCATGCCCGGCGTGGCGATACCACCGCAAGCGGATCCAACCTGTAAGCACGGGTTCTCCATGGACGTACGCATGAACGCGGGCAGCCGACCGCCTTCACCCCTCAAGCCAAACAACCACCTCGTCACCCGCGGGATACCGACCCGTCGCCGGTGTCCACCGGCGATCGATCACGTCAAACCCGCACCGGCTCAGCACGCGCTGCGACGCGATGTTCTCCGCCGCCGTCACAGCCCACAACGGCCGCTCACACACCACGTCCTCGAGAAAGCGGCCGAGCGCGATCCGCATGAATCCGCGTCCCCACCAGCGTTCACCCAGCCGATAGCCGACGCACCTCCGCTCCGATGACTCGCCCCGCACCGGAAACGATGTCAGAAAGCTGGTCACAAAGCCCGCGCGATGCCAGGCGTTGCCATCGCGAACTTCAACGATGCGGGTAACGACCGTTGGCGAGGTCATAATGCGAACCCAATGCCTATCGAACGCCCCGGCCGAGCGAGGCAGCACGTTCGCCATCGCGTTGCCGGCCGGCTCGTCCTCGATCGATCTGATCAAATCGCGATCGCCATCGGCAACAAAGCTCAGCCGCACATCATCGATCCCGCACTTCATCGCGGCACTTCCATCCTCGACCGATCACTGCCGACTGCTCACCCCGATCGCAGAATCTTCTCCATCGCCTTTCCCTTCGCAAGCTCATCGACAAGCTTGTCGAGGTAGCGAACCTGCCGAGTCAGCGGCGTCTCGATCTCCTCGACACGATACCCACAGATCACGCCCTTGATCTGATCGGCCTTCGGGTTCAGCTTCGCCTTCGCAAAGAACGCCTCAAACGTCGCCGATCCCTCGATGTGCTTGAGAAGCTGCCTTTCGCTGTACCCGGTCAGCCACCGGATCACCTCGTGCAACTCCTCCTTCGTCCGGCCCTTCTTCTCAACCTTCGTCACGTACTGCGGGTACACCGAACCGAACGTCATCTCAGCGATGCGCCTGTCATGATCGGGCGTTGTTGCAAGCATACCGGCAGTTCCTTCCCACTCACATTACCGGCGGTGGGGTGCCATCAGCATACAACAGCGAGCGCGATACTCACGCGTCATCAAGAAGATCGACGGCGGCAAAGCGCTTGCCCTCAAGCATCTCAAGGCTCGCCCCGCCCCCGGTCGAGACATGGCTCACCTTGTCGGCCACCCCGAACTTCTCTGCAGCGGCGGCCGAATCGCCACCACCGACGATGGTCGTGCCGCCAGCCTCTGTCGCCCTCGCCATCGCCTTCGCCACCGTGCTCGTCCCGACCGAGAACGGCCGCCACTCGAACACACCCATCGGCCCATTCCAAACGACCGTTTTCGCCTTGCCCACAATCCGGCTGTACAAGACCTGCGTGTCGGGCCCGATGTCGAGGCCCATAAACCCCTCGGGGAAGCTCTCGCCGTGCACCTCGATGTCGCCGCCGCCATCCTCTCCAAACGCCCGGCCGCTCACGTGATCGCCCGGCAGATGCAGGTCCGCGTCCAGCTTCTGCGCAAGCTCGATCGCACGCTTGGCGTCATCGAGCCGATCCTCTTCGACCCGGCTCCCGCCGACGTCCTTGCCCACCGCCTTCAAGAACGTGTACGCCATCGCGCCGCCGACCAGCAGCGCATCCGCCTTCGGCAGCAGATTCTCGATCGCCGCCATCTTGTCGCTCACCTTCGCGCCGCCAAGCACGACGACAAACGGCGACTTCGGCTGCGCCACAACCTGCGATAAAAACCGGATCTCCTTCTCGACCAGGAAGCCAACAACACGGGGCCTGCCCGCCATCGCCTCCGGCACCGCCACCATCGAGGCATCGCCGCGGTGGCACGTGCCGAACGCGTCGTTCACGTACACATCGCCGTACGTCGCGAGCTTTGCAGCGAACTCCGCGCCGCCCTTCTTCTCGGCCGAGTGGAAGCGCAGGTTCTCCAGCAGCACAACGCCGCCCTCGGTCAGCCCGTGCGCCGCGTTCGCCGCCGCCTCATCGACGCAGTCCTGGCTCGGGAACTCAACATCGCGTTCGAGCAACTCGCTGAGCCGACGCGCCACCGGCTCCAGCGAGAACGCCGCCTCAAACCCATCCCCCTTGGGCCGACCCAGATGACTCATCAGCACGACCGAGCCGCCGCGATCCAGCACGCTTTTGATCGTCGGCAACGCGCTACGGATCCGCCGATCATCGGTGATCGTCCCGCCGTCCAGCGGCACGTTGAAGTCCACCCGGATCAGCACCCGCTTGCCGCTCACGTCCACCGATTCGATCGTCTTCTTCGCCATAGCGCTCACAGCCTCCAGTGGGGTAGCACAATCCTAGTTCGTTCTCGCCGCAAACAAACAAGCCCACGGACCCGAATCCGTGGGCTCTGGCTCGTTGACCGTTCACATCGCCAGCCGCTTCAGAGATCACGCTCGATCGCGGAATCGATCGATGCACGCAGCCGCGCCGATCCCTCGCCCGCGAGCCGATCCCGAACCTTCCGCAGCCGCGCCGCGACCGACGCATCGATCAAGCGGTCCCCGATCTGCATCCGCACGCCGCCGATCATCTTCGGATCGACGTAGGCGTGCACAACCGTCTCGCGACCGAGCGATTCGTTGAGCTGCTGCTTCACCCGCTCCAGCTCGTCGCCCTCAAGCGCGTCGGCCGTGTACACATCGACCTCGATACGACCGAACGCCCGCTGCGCCGTCTCGTCCAGCGAGGCGACGATCGGCACCAGGTGCCCAAGCCGCCCCTTCTCGTTCAGCACAAGCAGGAACTTCAGCGTCAGGTCGTGCACCTTGCCCTCAAACATCGCCCGCAGCGACTTCGAGCGGTCCGATTGCTTCAGCACGCGCGAGCTGAGAAACTCCCCAAACGAGCGATCCTCACGCGCAAGCTCGATGATCCCCTCAAGCTCGCCGACAACCCGCTCGACAGACTCGCGGCCGCCCGCAGACTCGGCAAGCTCGTACAGACTCCTCGCGTAGATCTCGCTCAGGGCATCGGGCTTGGCTTCGGTCAGCGGCATCGCGGCGATCCTTCTGTACGGTCAACACTTTTCAGACCGGAGTCAGTTGTTCGAAGCACTCAGCTCCGCCACGGCTTCATCCACAAGACGCTGCTTGTCGTCAGCCGTCACCTCGCGCGCCAGGATCTTGCCGGCAACCATCGTCGCCAGATCCGCAGCCTCGGCGTAGATCTCGCTGACCGCGGCACGACGCGCCGTTTCGATATCACGCTGCGCCTTGTCCTTCAGCTCCTGCAGCTCCGTCTCGCTCTTGGCCCGAAGCTCCGCCGCCAGCTTCTGCTGATCCGCCTTGGTCTGCTCAAGCATCGCCTGGGCCTCGCTCCGGGCCTCGGCCAGCGAGGTCTCATACTGATCAAGCGCATCTTTCGCCTGCTGCCGAGCCGCCTCGGCCGCATCGATCTCATCGAGGATCTTCTGCTGCCGCTCATCAAGTGCGCCCGCGATCTTGGGCCACACCGCACGACCAAGAATCGCAGCCGTGATTACGAACACGATGAGTGCCGTCACACCTGACGCGAGTCCCTCTTGCACCGTCGCGATCGGGCTCGCCGCCTTCTTGCCGCCGTCCTTCTCATCCGCAGCCGCCGCCGCCGCCGGAGCCGGAGCAGCATCCGACACGCTCACCGCAAACGCCGGAGCCACGACCCCAAACGCGGCAACCAACGCCACAAGAATCATCAATCGCTGAACCATCGGCCATCGCTCCTTGCGCTCGGCAGTGAGTCTGCAAAGCCGGGCCGACCGCTCTCGCCGTCGGCGCCGGATCATTCATGCACCCGATCTAAGCGAGGAACGCCACGAGCACGGCGAAGAGCGTCGCACCTTCGACGAACGCCGCGGTCAGGATCATGTTGATCTGGATATTGCCGGCCGCCTCGGGCTGACGGGCAATCGACTCCACGGCCGCGCGACCGATCAGGCCGATACCCAGGCCGCCGCCAACCAGCGCGATGCCCGCACCGATCGCCGCCATGCCCTTGCCGACCGAGGTCCCGGCGTCGGCTGCCGCGGCCCCATCCTGACCCATCGCCTGCATGGCGGTCATCGCCAAGAGCGCAACGCCAACGAGCCCGACGATCTTGATCGCTTTCATCATCTCAGTTCTATCCCTTCATCATCGCCCGCCGCAACGCAGGGGCCCCTGGAAATCGGTGCGAGCCCATCACGCGGCCCGCCTCGCTCGAATCAACTCAAAGTCAAGACCACATCTCAGTGCGCCGCCGCGACGCCCGCTTCTCCATGATGCCCGTCGTGCCCGTGCTCATGATCGTGATCCCCGTGGTGATCCATCAG
Organism: Planctomycetota bacterium; assembly: GCA_039822905.1. Classification (GTDB taxonomy): domain Bacteria; phylum Planctomycetota; class Phycisphaerae; order Phycisphaerales; family UBA1924; genus JANQQZ01. The sequence goes on along the minus strand of JBCBMF010000120.1, from coordinate 685 downwards.
CGAGATGAACACCGTCGTCAGGAACATGAACACGAACGCCTGAAGCACACCAACAAAGATCTCGAGGAACATGATCGCCGTGCCCGCGATCAGGCTGATCAGCCCGACCGACGTGAACAGCAACGCATTCGTACCAACAACGAGCGCCGTGAAGCTGAACATCGTCGCCAGCAGGATGTGGCCCGCCGTCATGTTCGCAAACAAACGAATCGCGAGCGCCGCGGGCTTGATCACGATCTGCCCGAGGAACTCGAGCAAGAAGATCAGCGGGGCAACGAAGATCGGCGCCCCACCCGTCATGTGAGCGAAGTACCCGCCCACGCCCAGCCGCTGAATCGCCGCGAGGTTGAAAAACACGCCCGCAATCACAGCAAGAACCGCGGTCACGTAAAGGCTCTGCGTCGCCGTGCCGCCCACGGCCGAGAACTTCAACGGCTCCGTCGGCTCCACTGCCCCTGTCAACATGAGAGCACGCGCCGCCGAGTGCTGAAGATCAAGCAGCGGCACAAGCCCAAGCAGGTTGTTCACCAAGATGAAGAAGAAGATCGTCCACAGCATCGGCATCAGCTGCCGAGTCCGGTCCTTCAGCAACGGCTCCGCATTTCATCGAGGTCATCTGCATTTATCTGAGGGATGAGATTGCGGAGCCGTTGCTGAAGGACCGGACTCGGCAGCTGATGCCGAT
>JBCBMF010000119.1:0-9238 GCA_039822905.1 Planctomycetota bacterium | reverse complement strand
CGGCTTCGACTACCTGCGCGACAACATGAAGCGCAGTGTCGCGCAGCAGGTGCAGCGCCGGCGCGACTTCGCGATCGTCGACGAGGTCGACAGCGTGCTGATCGATGAGGCGCGCACGCCGCTGATTATTTCGGGCCCCGCGCACGATGCGCAGCCGCGCTACGACACCGCCGACAAGCTCGCCAAGCACCTCAAGGACATGCAGAAGCCCTGGCAGGAGCGAGAGGACAAGGTCACGGCGCTGCAGGAGAAGATCAAGGGCTTCGAGGGCGACATCCGCCAAGCCCGCGATAAGTCGGTGGTCCCTGAGATCCAGAAGAAGCTGGCCGCGGCCAAGGCCGAGCTGCCTGGGCTCGAGGCCGAGCGCGACAAGCACGTGCAGTACTACGAGGTGCTGCCCGAGCGCAAGCAGGTGCACCTGTCGCACGAGGGCATCGCCGAGGCGCAGCGGATCGCGGGCATCGGTTCGTTCTACGTCGGCGAGAACACGGATGTGCCGCACTTGCTCGAGCAGTCGCTCCGGGCCCACGTGGTCTACGAGAAGGACAAGGACTACGTCATCATGCCGACGCCCGACCCGCAGACGGGGCGGACCGAGCCGAGCATCGTGATCGTGGACCAGTTCACGGGCCGCGCCATGATCGGCCGGCAGTGGTCCGATGGTCTGCACCAGGCGGTTGAGTGCAAAGAGCAGGTGCCGATCAAGCAGGAGACGCAGACCGTCGCGTCGGTCACGATCCAGAACTTCTTCAAGATGTACAAGAAGCTCTCGGGCATGACGGGCACGGCCGACACCGAGGCTCAGGAATTTCACGACATCTACGGGCTCGACGTCGTCTCGATCCCCACCAACAAGCCCATCGCCCGCGGCGACTACGACGACCTGATGTTTATGCGCGCGAAGGACAAGTGGGAGTCGATCGTCGACGAGATCAAGGCGTTCAGCGATGTCGGCCGTCCGATTCTGGTCGGCACGACAAGCGTCGAGAAAAGCGAGATGCTCAGCCAGCTCCTGCAGCGCAAGCACGGCATCAAGCACGAGGTCTTGAACGCCAAGCAGCACGAGCGGGAGGCCAACATCGTCGAAGAGGCCGGCGAGCTCGGCGCGGTGATGATCGCGACGAACATGGCGGGCCGTGGCACGGACATCAAGCTCAAGCAGTGCCCGAAGGAGGCGCTCGTCGAGCACTGGCTGCGTCGCGGCATCGCGAGCAAGGGCCTGAACGCCGACATGTCCGAGGACGAGCTGCGCGAGAACGTCTACCGCAAGATCGCGACGAGCGAGCTTGGGCTCAAGAAGCGCGAGGCCGAGGAGCTGGACTTCGGGCAGCTCGAGTTGCTGCTGTTGCAGCACTGGGCCGAGCGGTACACCTGGATGAGCCCGAAGCAGATCGAAAAGGCGACGGCCGACGACCTGCGCGACGAGCTCGACGCCGGCGGCCGGTGCGTGCTGCACCGCATCCGCTGGTTCAAGAACATCGAGGACATGGGCGGCCTGCACGTCATCGGCACCGAGCGGCACGAGAGCCGACGCATCGACAACCAGCTGCGCGGCCGGTCGGGCCGACAGGGCGACAACGGCTCGAGCCGGTTCTTTGTGTCGCTCGAAGACGATCTCATGAAGATGTTTGCGGGCCAGACCACGATGAACGTGCTCAGCCGTCTTGGCATGAAGGAGGGCGACGCGATCGAGCATCCGATGCTCAGCAAGAGCGTCGAGCGCGCCCAGCGCAAGGTCGAGGAACGCAACTTCCAGATCCGCAAGAACATCCTCGAGTACGACGAGGTCATGGAGCACCAGCGGCAGCGTTTCTACGGGCTGCGGCAGAGAGTGCTCGAAGGCCGCGAAGTCAAGGGCCTCATCCTCGAGTACATCGACGAGTGCATCGACGACGCCTGCGGCGAGTACCTCAGCCCGAACTACCCGGCGCAGTGCGCGATCGAGTACGTCCGCGACGAGCTCGACACCGAGGTCATGCTCGAGCGGCTGAAGGGCCGGGACGCCAACGAGATGGACAAGCGTGCGCGCGAAGATGCCAAGGCCGAGGCCCGGTCGATGATCGACGTCACGCTCGGCGAGTACATGAGCGCCGAGAACGCCGAGGTAGCGGTCGATTTCGACGCGGCGGGGCTCGCGAGCTGGGCCAAGACACGCTTCGGCGTCGACATCTCGCCCGATGACCTCTCCGAGGGCGATGTCTCGACGCGGCGCGACGTGCAGGACAAGCTGGTCGAGGCGGCCGAGGCCCAGATCGACGCAGCCGATCTCGGCAAGCTCGACGTGTTCGTCGCCGAGGACTACGGCATCGAGCAGCTCATCGCGTGGGCGAAGCGGATGTTCGACGTTGATGTGACCATCGAGGAGGTCAAGAGCTCGCTCGACGAGTCAACCCCGCCGCCCGAGGCGTTCATGCGTGACCGCGTCCGCGAGCGCTACCAGCAGAAGGAGATCAACTACCCGATCGACTTCGCGCTGCAGATGACGATGATGGGCATGCGGCAGTCGCCGCAGGAGGCCCTCGATCAGCTGCTGCGCTGGACGAAGGGCCGGTTCGGTGTCGATCTTGACGCCGACGAGGTGCGCACGGGCGGGCCGGCGAAGATGAAGGAGAAGCTGACCGAGATCGCCTCGCGCTGGTGGGAGATCGGCGAGCTCGACGCCGCCAAGGACGAGTTCGGCTCGGCCAAGGACTTCGACGAGCTCACGTCCGTCTCGAAGACCAAGTACGACGTCGAGCCGCCCGAGTGGCTGCGGTGGCTCGACGAGGCCGAGTTCAAGGAGGCCGCCCGCGGGCTGGTCGATCAGCGGCTGCGTCCCGAGCTGACGCAGCTCGAGATGACCATCCTGCTCGACACGTTCGACACGTCGTGGAAGGACCATCTGTACTCGATGGACCAGCTGCGCGACGGCATCAACTACCAGGCGTTTGCCCAGCAGGACCCGCGGATCGCGTTTAAGAAGCAGGGCTCGAAGCAGTTCAACGAGATGCTCGACGACGTGCAGGAACGCGTGGCCGAGTACATCTTCAAGGCGCGGCTGAACGTCGGCCCGGGCGCGCCCGGCGCGCCGCCCGCGGGGCCGGGACAGGCGCCGCAGGGCCCGCCTGCGCAGCAGCCAGCGCGAGCCCCGGCCGCGGCACCAACCGGCGGGGGCCTGTTCTCGACCAGCATCGTCGGCTCGGGTCTCGGTGGCGGGACAGCAACGCCCGGCGGCGGATCATCGGGCGGGCCCGGTGCCGCAAAGGGTCACGGCGGTCAGGCACCGACAAGCTAACCGGGATCAGCTCCGCGATTCCGGACGTACCGACAAACAGAGCGCCACCGGTGTAGGCTCCGGGCGTCACACCAGGGGATCGGCATGCGCCAACCAGCACGAACCGCGTTCACACTCATCGAGCTCCTGATCGTCATCGGCATCATCGCCGTGCTCATCGCCATCGGCCTCACAGTCGCGCCGGCGCTTATCAACTCCGGCCGAGCGCAGGCAACGCAGAGCACCCTCGTTGCGATGGAGTCGGTCGTCCAGGAACTATCGACAAGCGCCGACCTGCGGCCCAAGGACTATCAGGTCTACGTGGCGGTAAGCGGTAACGAGTCGATCAACCTCCCGATCATTGACGGCCGGCTGGATAGTGCTGGTTTCGACAGGGATGCTGACCGTGCCGAGCCATCGTTCGCCCGGCTTCTCAAAGTCGTCGAGGAGACTGTGCCGGGCATCGAGTCGCGGTGGACGCAGCTCGACCCATCGATTGTCGCCGCACGTGACATCACTGGCGAAGCCGTCGGCGGCACGATCGGCAGCTTCCGGGTATCAGGAACCGAGGTGCTCGACAACTGGGGAAACCCGATTCGATTCGTTCACCCGAGTTTCGACGGCGGTGGGGGGAACTGGTATGCAAACGACGGTCCGCCACCAAACAGCCGGCCGGCGATCATGAATGTGCCCTACGGTGCGGCCGGCGGCGACGAAGACTTCCGCCGGTCGTTCCGCCCGTTTGACCCGACCGCTTCCTCCGACGCGACCAATCCCATCGGCGACGCCGATGAGGGCATCGTCCCCGGCGGCTCGAGCGGCTATCTCTACTCGGCCGGCCCCGACGGCGACCCCGGCACGCGGGGCGATAACGTATACGCGAGCGTCATCCCCGAGTACCCCTCCGAGACCCGCGACGAAGACTGATCACGGAGCCCGCCGATGGGCCTATACTCGCGTCCACTTTCCGGGGTGTAGCGCAGCTTGGTAGCGCGTCTCGTTCGGGACGAGAAGGTCGGAGGTTCAAATCCTCTCACCCCGATTTCCCGCTGATCTCAGCAGGGGCTCGCTGAACGCCGGATTTGGCATCCGACCCGAGTGGAGTCGGAGCGGCTCGGAGCCTGAGAAACCGGTAGTCACAACGGTTTCGATGGAGGCCTCGCCGTAGCAGATCTGTCGAAGACCAACCGTCTCCGCAAATTCGCGCTCCACAAGGCATCCGGACAGGCCAGAGTCTGTCCCGAGGGACGCGATATTTACCTGGGGCCCTTTGACCTTCTCGCAACACGCGACAAGTACGAGCGGCTCCTCGCCGAGTATTTGCCGTGGGTCGGAACGTTGACCTGATGCCCAGCGTCACGCGCCGGGACCGCTTCTGCGTGATGGATCTGATCGCCGCCTTCAAGGACCACGCCGAGGCGTACTACGTCAAGCATGGCGAGCCCACCGAGACCATTGCCAACCTACGGATCGCCTGCCGGCGCCTGCGCGAGCTCTACGGCTCGCTGCCCGTGGAGGAGCTCGGGCCGGCCCAGCTGCGGGCCGTCCGCGAGACCTGGATCAATGACGGCAACAACGAGCGAATCGTCAACTACAAGACTATCTGGGTCAAGCACGTATTCCGATGGGGCATGGAGCAGGAGTTGGTCGCTGGCGAGACGTTGCCCAGCCTCGAAGCCTCCGAACGTACGAGGTCGTGTGCCGCGCGAGGACGTTGACCCGACGCTCGAGTCCCTGACCCCGATCGTCGCCGACACGGTCTGCGTCCAGATGCTGAACTGCTGCCGCTCTGGAGACTGTGTTCGTTGACCTGGGACGAGATCGATACGAAGAAGGAGATCTGACGCTACCCGCCGCGGCGGCACAAGACACAGCACTATGGACGGCCGAAGCTCATCGCGATCGGCGTTAGCGCACAGAATGCCCTTGAGCCGTACCGCGAGCGAGTATCCGATGCGCCGCCCCCCCGCCGAGTCAGTCCGAGCGGATTCGCAAGGGTTGCGCGCAGCGAGGGGATGAGACTCACGATCGGTCGCGCGGCCACGGACGTGGGGATGCGTGCACGCCGGACTGGTACCGCGGAGCGATCACACGCGCCGCGAAGCAGGCCGGCGTGTCGCACTGGCATCCGCATCAGCTACGGCACCTGCGCGAAACCGAGCTGTGCCGCGAGGTCGGGATTGCGAATGAGGTCCAGAACTGCATACTGTGATCGTAGTTTCTGTACGTCGGCGTCACAGCTACACCGGGTTTGTTCATCATCGCACTGGCCGGCGATGGCGTCTTCCGGTACGGTGCACACGCTATCGATCGGACGGTCCGCGCGGGTTGCCGAAGAGTGTGCGTCGCATGATCTCCGCAACGCGCGTGTTGTCGAACGATCCGCGAACCAAGTCACTGTTCAGGCCTTCGGCACGTACCAGAACGCCGCCGGCGACGTCGTCACGCGCGGACCAGACAACGTAGAACGGCAGGCGCATGCCGGCTCGGTCGGGGGCGGCGAGGAACGGTGCCGAGCCGGTGCCCTCCGTACCGTCGATCGGCGCACCATTCGGATCGCGCTCCGGGAGCGTGTCCGGCACGGTGCTGTCGGGGGTCACGGCGATGCCCACCATGCGCAGCCCGCCCCCGTCGGAATCCGCGGTCGTGATGATCAACGTGTCCGGATCGGTTTGGAGGTGCCGTTGGGCGACGCCGATGGCTTCGTCGGCTCGACGCGCGGCTTCCAGCACGCCGGCTGCGTTGTTCTTGTTCCCGAAGTTGTCGGTCCCTTCCTCTTCGACAACCAGCAGGAAGCTCCGGTCGTTGTGTGACAGGATGTTGATCGCGGCCTCGGTCATCTCCGCCACCGTCGGCGCGTTGGGATCAAAGAGCGGCAGCCCCCGCTCCGCTAGGGTCTCTTCGGTCTGCGCGTTGAACGTGGCGCTGTGCGCGAAAAGCCCGAGTACGCGTTCCGTACCAGGTGACAGCGAGAGCAACTCGTCGCGGGTGCGCACGACGGTGTATCCCGAGCGGCGGGCCTCGTCGATTAGGTCGCGGCCGTCGCTCCGCGATCCCGGCCCGTGCACGCCCTCTGTGCCTTTGGGCAGAAAGTACTTCTCGCCGCCGCTGAGAAGAACCTCGGCCTCGCTCTCGATCAGCTTGGCTGCGATGCCCTCGTAGTCACGGCGGGTTTTCGCCGGCGCAACGAAACAGCCGGTTCCCGGCTCCGGCGCGATGCCGCTCTGCACGAGCCCGACGGGGATACCAACGCGGATAGCCTGCAACGCGACACTTGTCGAGTTGCGTTGTTCGTCGATAAGGTCGGTGCCGCGCTCGCCGCCGGCCGAGCGCCCGTAGGCGTCGCTCGCGACCTTAACCCCGAAGGCGTGTGTTGTCGCTCCGCCGTTGCTGGTGGCACTGAGCGAGTCGGCCATGTGTCCGCGGTATAAAGCGATGGCTGGCAGCGTGTCCCAATGCAGGTCGCTGTCGGGGCCATGGAACAGAGCACGAGCCGCCGCCCAGGTCGCCGCCGACGCCCCGTCCGGATGAATGAAGATCACACTGCCGGTGGAATCAACGTTGTCCTGCTGGGCACCGACGACACTGGTAGTGAAGGCAAGCGAGGTGAAGGCGAAGCAAGCAAGATGATTCATCTGGTTCTCCGACTGCCGACTCCAGTCGTCAAGCATCAATGAGTGCGCTGTACCCTGGATCAAAGAGTGCAATGGATCGTTGACACTACGGCGGAGCTAATCGATCCGAAAGGTGATGTGTTCGCGGTGCGGCGTACCGTAGAGGTCAAGATGCTCGATCTCTACGACGTGCGTGCCCGATGAGAGACCGGCCGAGAGTTCTGCAGTCCAGACGTGATGCGAGTCCTTGGGCCTCGCGACCGTCCTGTATCCCCGGATCTCCGCCGGAATCGCCTGCTCTCGGTCGAAGACGGTCGAGACGTGTGGATCGATCTTGATTGTGTGCTCCATTGTCGTCCACGCGCCTGTACCAGCGTCCGGGGTGCCGGAATCGGCAAGCAGCCGCATGCGGACTGTGTCCCCCTCGGCACCGTTAAAGACATTCACGGTGAGCGTCAAGTCATCGGCGAGATGAGTGCTCATGAGGTGGTCGGCTCTACGGCGCGCAGCTCGGATATCGGTTGTGTAGCGATTGCCGTCGACGTGTAGAAGTGTGTAGCCGTTCGGCGCACCGTCCGCCATTTGGGTATGGGGCCGGTTGTACTCGTCGGGAGCACCACGGAACCACGACCCACTGGCGGTCACGGCGTTGAGGTGGTGGTGCACCGGCCGATCAAACCGAGCTGGGAACTCGCGATTATGTTGGTTGACCGGCTCGGCGGTGTACCCGTGCTCGGGACCAAAGAACCAGTGCCGCTGAATGTGCGTGTGTCCCGACATGCTGAAGGTGTGCGGATGCGAGGACAGAGCCTCAAAGAGTGCTCGCTGCTCGGGGATGCGGTGGACGCCGCCGCCCTCGATCGGCACGTGGAACGCGAGAACGACCAGGTCATCCGTCGGAACGACAGCGAGGTAGTTGCGCACAAACTCGATCTGATCCGCTCGAAGGCCGCCGCGGTAATTGCTGGTGACGGGGCGTTGGTAGTTCGGCCATCCCGGCAGGTCGGTGTCACGCATGCCGTCAAAGCCCTGATAGATGACGTTATCCAGGACGATGAAATGAGCGTCGCCGTACTGGAATGCGAAGCTGGGCGGCCCATATACACGCTCGTAGGTTTCGTCGGCGTAACGGTCGGGGTCGTGGGCAGTGAGGGATAAATCACCCGCAAGGAAGTTCATGTCGTGATTGCCGTAGACGTTGTACCACGGCACCCCGAGCAAGCCCTGTGCTTCATTCAGGGGCTGAAAGAGATCGAGGTTGTCGCCGACGAGATCCCCGAGGCTGATACCGAACAAGGCCCCGTGGATGTTTCGCTCCGGACCAATGCCGCCCGGGCTGAGCTGCGGATCGATGACGTCTGCGCGGAAGTGATCCATCTGCTCGAGTGTGTACGGCTGCGGATCACCGAACACGATGACCGAGAACGCGGTGGGCTCGTCGACACGCACGAGCGGGAAGTCGATCGACTCCGGCAGCGGGCCTGTTGGCTCGACCCCAGCAAACAGGTATCCGTCGTCAGGCGATCCCTGTGGTTTGTGGATGTAGTGAAACTGGGGAAGGCCGTGCTCGTTCAACGGAACCTGATGCCCGGCTGGCTTGATCACACTGATGATCGTGTCATCAGTCACAGGCAGGCTGTATCGGCCGTCGGCATCGGTCCGAACAACTTGGACGCCGTTCGTGACGGCCACGCCCTCGATGCCCGACTCGGATGCCTGCCGAACTTGGTCGCCGTTGGCATCCAGATAGACGGTACCCGAGGCCTGGTCCTGGCCGATAGCGAATCCGGCGACGGCGATCGTGATTGCGAGCGTACTCCATGCGTACTGCATTTCTGTCCCCTGAAAGCTGCCAGAAACCGTCGTATGCCACCGTGGCACGTTACGTGACGGGACCTCGTGACCGCCGTTATTGACGAACACGTTATGGATGTGATCTGCGTGGGTCCCATGAAGTCACTGTGAATGTTGGCTTGCAGCAGCGGAGTGCCACGCTGCAACGGCTTTGTGGTCGCGCACAGTCCAGTACCTTGACGCTCTGGAACCGAGGTGGGCTCGGTGCGACTTATGTACTTCAATGGGAGCAGCGTGATGAATCGAGTGGTCGGTACGGCTGTGTTGGCGGTGGTACTTCCGGCTGGGGGCGTTTCAGGGCAATCTCCCCGGATCATGCAGGGGCCGATGATCGGCGTCGTCGAACCCGAGAGCGTGCTGCTGTGGGCGCGGCTGACCGGGCCGTTCGAGGTGTACGCCGAGCTGTCGCGGGACGCGAGCTTCACCGACGTGATCCGCAGCCCGGTGATGACCGCGTCGAAGGAGGACGACTACTGCCTCGACATCCCGATCCATGGTCTCGAGCCCGGCACGGAGT
>JBCBMF010000118.1:0-9380 GCA_039822905.1 Planctomycetota bacterium | reverse complement strand
AAGGATGTCGTGAGGCACCATCGGGCCCTCCGTCAGCGGATCGCCCGCGGTCACGAAGTCGCCCGTGTGCACGAGCAGCGGCTTGTCGTTCGGAACGTGGTGGTCCTTCTCAAGACCCGAGTCCGACACAACGCGGATGGTCATCTTGCCCTTCCGCTTGTCGCTGTGCAGCTCGACACGACCCGAGATCTCGGCCATCACAGCCGGGTCCTTAGGCTTCCGCGCCTCAAAGATCTCCGTCACACGCGGCAGACCGCCGACGATGTCCTGCGACCCCTGCGCCATCCGCGGCTGCAGCGCGAGCAGCTCACCAGCCTCGATCGTCGCACCGTCCGCAACCTCGATACGCGCCTTCGCGGGAAGATAATGGAAGTCGAGGATGTTGCCATCGCCATCAACGATGTTGATCTGCGGGTGCAGGTCGCCCTTGTGCTCAATGACGAGCAGCGCCTTATTGCCCTGACCGATGTCCTCCTCGCGGACAGTCTCGCCGACCTCGATGTCGACGTACTGCACCGTGCCACCCTTCTCAGCGAGAATCGGCGTACGGTGCGGGTCCCAGGTGACCAGCTGCTGGCCGGCCTTGATCGCCGCGCCCTCCTCGGCCCAGATGTACGAGCCGTACGGCACCTTGCTCTTCTCAAGCTCACGGCCCTTGTCGTCAACGATCGCGACCTCGGCGTTCCGCTTCAGAACAACATGCACGTCGTTGCCGTCGCGGTCCTTCGTCGGCACCGCGTTGCAGTCTCGCAGCTCGAGCGTGCCGCCCATCGCCGGCCGGTACTCGCTCTCCGCGATCGTCCGCGTGCCGATACCGCCCGTGTGGAACGTCCGCATCGTCAGCTGCGTGCCGGGCTCACCGATCGACTGGGCCGCGATGATGCCCACCGCCATGCCCTGCTCAACAAGCCGGCCCGTCGACATGTCCATGCCGTAGTCGAGCGCCGAGCACCCGAACTCCGCCTCGGTCGTCAGCGGGCTGCGAACCACAACCGAATCAATGCCGAGCTCCTCGACCTTCGCCGCCGACTCCGGCGTAAACATGTCGTTCCGCTCGACAACCGTCTCATCCGTGACAGGATTAATGATCGTGCTCACGCTGATACGACCAACGATCTGATCGCTCAGCGCCACATCGACCTGCTCGCCCTTGTAGATCGCACGCTTCACAACGCCGCGCTTGCTGCCGCAGTCGTGCTCGCTCACGATCACGCTCTGCGCCACATCACACAGCTTCCGCGTCAGGTAGCCCGAGTCCGCGGTCTTGAGCGCCGTGTCCGCCAGACCCTTGCGGGCGCCATGCGTCGACGAGAAGTACTCGAGGATGTTCAACCCCTCGCGGAAGTTCGCCCGAATCGGCGTCTCGATGATCTCGCCCGAGGGCTTGGCCATCAGGCCACGCATGCCCGCGAGCTGCTGCATCTGGCTCACGTTGCCACGCGCGCCAGAGTCCATCATCAGGTACACCGGGTTCAGGTACGCCTTGCCCTCGTCGCTCTCGACCGGCGCGTACGAACCATCCTCATGACGCCGGTCGATCTTGATCGTGTCGATCAGCGTCTTGGTCACTTCCTCGCGGCAATGCGACCAGATATCGAGCAGCTGGTTGTACCGCTCCCGGCCCGTGATGATGCCGTCCTCGTACGAACGCTCCACACGGTTCACCTGCTTCTGCGCCGCGTCGAGCAGGCCCTGCTTCGCCTCGGGAATCCGAAGATCCGTCAGACCAAAGCTGAGGCCAGCCGTCGTCGAACGCTTGAAGCCGATCTCCTTCAACCGATCGAGCATGTCGATCGTGTGCCGGCGATCCGCGTACAGGTACGCATCATCGATCGCACGCGCGCAGCCCTTCTTGCCGAGCGTGCAGTTGTAGAACGGCATCCCCGGGCACAGAATGTCACTAAACAGAATCCGACCCGCCGTCGTCACGATTCGCCGGTTCTCCGGCATCGGCTCCGGCGCATCCTTCTGACCGTTCACGACCTCATCGAACCCGTCAAGTCGAACCACGATCCGCTCGTGCAGATCGATCTTGCCCTGGTCATACGCCAGGATCGCCTCGGTCGCGTCCTTGTACCGCGGCAGCTCGTTCTCGGGCCGCTTGTCGTCGCGATCCTCAAGCGTGATGAAATACACGCCCATCACGATGTCCTGCGAAGGCGAGATAATCGGAGCGCCGTTCGCCGGCGAGAAGATGTTGTGCGTCGACAGCATCAGGCAGTGCGCCTCGGCCTGCGCTTCAACACTCAGCGGCAGGTGCACCGCCATCTGGTCGCCGTCGAAGTCCGCGTTGAACCCCGAGCACACAAGCGGATGGATCCGAATCGCGTTGCCCTCGACCAAGGTCGGCTCGAACGCCTGGATACCCATCCGGTGAAGCGTCGGCGCGCGGTTCAAGAGAACCGGGTGCTGGTAGATGACCTCCTCCAGGACATCCCACACCGCCGGGTCGCGACGCTCGAGCATCCGCTTGGCGCTCTTGATCGTGTCGGCGAGGCCGTGCTCCTTCAGCTTCCGAATAATGAACGGCTGGAACAGCTCAAGCGCAATCTTCTTGGGCAGACCGCACTGGTTCAGCTTCAGCTCGGGACCAACAACGATCACCGAACGAGCCGAGTAATCGACGCGCTTGCCGAGCAGGTTCTCGCGGAACCGCCCCTGCTTGCCCTTGATCATGTCCGTCAGCGACTTCAGCGCCCGGTTGCTCGAACCGAGCACCGGACGACGGCAGCGCCCGTTGTCAAACAGCGCATCCACCGCCTGCTGAAGCATTCGCTTCTCGTTCCGAATGATCACATCCGGCGCGTTCAGGTCCATCAGCTTCTTCAGCCGGTTGTTCCGGTTGATGATCCGGCGGTACAGGTCGTTCAAATCGCTCGTTGCGAAGTTGCCGCTCTCGAGCAACACCAGCGGCCGAAGGTCCGGCGGGATCACCGGGATCACGTCCATCACCAGCCACGTCGGATCGTTCTCGCTCTCGCGAACCAGCTCAACCATCTTCAGCCGCTTCGACAGGTCCTTGATCTTCTGCTTCGACCGCGTCGTGCCGAGCTCCTCGCGGATCATCTTGACCTCGGCATCGAGGTCCAGCGTCTCGAGCAGCTCACGGATCGACTCCGCGCCCATCGATGCCCGGAACGCGTTGCCGTACTGCTCAACCGCAACACGGTGCTCGTCCTCGGTCATGACCTGCTTAGCCGTCAGCTCCGTGTCACCCGGATCGATGACCACGTAGTCCTGGTAGTAGATGATCTTCTCAAGGTCGCTCGTCCGCATCCCGAGGATCGTCGCCAGACGGCTCGGCAGGCTCTTGAAGAACCAGATGTGCACCACCGGCGACGCCAGGTTGATGTGCCCCATCCGCTTCCGGCGAACACGCGAGTGCGTCACCTTCACGCCGCAGCGATCGCAGATGATGCCCTTGTACTTCGTGCCGCGGTACTTGCCGCACGCGCACTCATAGTCACGCTCCGGCCCGAAGATCCGCTCGCAGAACAGACCATCCTTCTCCGGCCGATACGTCCGGTAGTTGATCGTCTCGGGCTTCTTCACCTCGCCGTAAGACCACGCGCGGATGTCGTTCGGCGACGCCAGCGTCACCTTCACCGCACTGAAGTCGTTCACCCGGTCGTACACGCTCTCAGCCATGAGCAGCAACCTCTCAGTCAAACAGGCCGTGGAAATCACGCGCCCGCCAATACACCGTCAATCAATCAGCCACCCGAAGGCTTCACGCAGTGAAGCCCGAGATGACCCTCCCACCGGTTCTCAGCCTCCACGGCATCGAACACGGCCTCGCCGGAATCGCCAAACGACGCCCGACGAACATCAACAAACCCGGCGTCCTCAAACTCCTTCTTGAGAGCCGCCTCCGTCCACATCCACATATGCCGGCTGTTGCCCAGCACCGCCACCGCGACGCCCTTCAGGCCACGCTGCCGCGTCTCGTAGCCAAGCACGCTCCGACGCATGAACTCGTGCGCGGCCTCCGGGTCGGCCTGCCCCTCTACCACCTTCTGGCACAACGGCAACAGATCCGGCTGCACCGCGCGGAACACCCCGCCCGGCTTCAGCACCCGGTACGTCTCCCGGATCGCCTTCCGGCAGTCCGTCAGCGAAAGATGCTCCAGCACATGCGAGCAGTACACCCGGTCCACGCTCCCACTCGACACCGGCAACCCGCGGAGCACATCGCCCACGCGCGTCGCCTTCGGGAACGTCGGCCCAGGCGCGAACGACCCGACCACCGGCACCCGCTGGAGCCGGAGCGTCGGGCTGTTGTCGAAGCTGATCCACCCCTCCGGCGCACTCAGCCCCGCCCCGTACTGGACGCAGACCAAGTCGCTCAAAGAAGACTCCCGGCCTCAAGCTGCTTCTTCTCAAGCGTCACGTTCAGTCCAAGACCCTTGAGCTCGTTGCACAGCACATCGAACGCCACAGGCATGCCAGCCTCCAGCTTGTTCGTGCCCTTCACCATGCTCTCGTAGATCTTCGTCCGACCCTCGACGTCGTCCGATTTGACCGTCAACAGCTCCTGCAGGATGTAGCTCGCGCCGTACGCCTCGAGCGCCCACACCTCCATCTCGCCGAACCGCTGGCCGCCCGTCCGCGCCTTACCGCCCAAGGGCTGCTGCGTGATGAGCGAGTACGGCCCGGTCGCACGCGCGTGGATCTTGTCATCCACCAGGTGGTGCAGCTTGAGCATGTACATCGAACCAACCGTCGTCCGCTGGTGGAACCGTTCGCCAGTCCGGCCGTCGTAGAGCTGAATCTTGCCGGTCGAAGGCATCTCGGCCAGCATCTCGTCCGGACGCGCGGGGATGCCCGTTTCCTCGATCTCGGCCTTCCGCTTGCGAACATGCTCGTTCGCAGCCTCGACCGCCTCGTGGATCTCCTGCTCCGTGCAGCCGTCGAACACCGGCGTCTGCGCCTGGAACCCGAGCACCCGGCACGCCCATCCAAGGTGCGTCTCAAGGATCTGGCCCACGTTCATCCGCGACGGCACACCCAAGGGGTTCAGCATCACGTCGACCGTGCGACCGTCGTCCATGTACGGCATGTCCTCCTCGGCAACGATCCGGGCGATCACGCCCTTGTTGCCGTGACGACCCGCCATCTTGTCGCCCACACTCAGCGGACGCTTCGTGGCGATGTACACCTTCACCATCTCAAGCACGCCGTTCGGCAATTCGTCGCCGCGCTTCATGTGCGCGACCTTCCGCTGCTTCTCGGTCTCCACCGCCTCGATACGCGGCCAGTACTGGTCCTTAACGACTTGCGCCTTCTCGCGCGCCTCGGCCGCACCCTTGACCCACTTCATGTCAAAGGTCTTGATCTGCTCGAGAATGACCTCGGGGATGTCACTCGCACCGACCTTCTGACGCGTCATCGGGTCGACCATCTCGGTCTCGATCAGGCCGTTGATCGTCTCGACCATCTCCTGGAAGAGCGCGATCGCCTTCGCGTCCTGCTCGGCCTCGTAGCCCTCGATGTCCTTCTTGAGCTGCTTCTTCTGCTCCTCGCTCAGGTGCATCCGTCGGCTGAACTTCTTCGCGCCGATCACGATGCCCTGCGTGCCCGACGGCACCTCGAGCGAGTCGTTCTTCACGTCCTCACCCGCACGACCGAAGATCGCGTGCAGCAGCTTCTCTTCCGGGGTCAGCTCCGTCTTCGCCTTGGGCGAGACCTTACCGACCAGAATGTCGCCCGGGCCAACCCGCGCGCCGATCCGGATGATGCCGTTGTCATCAAGGTTGCGGAGCATCTTCTCGGAGACGTTCGGGATATCCCGCGTGAACTCCTCGCGCCCCAGCTTCGTCTCTCGGATCTCCACGTCGTACGAATCGATGTGGATGCTGGTGAACATGTCCTCCTTCACCAGCCGCTCGTTGATGACGATCGCGTCCTCGAAGTTGTACCCGTCGTACGTGTTGAACGCGACGAGCGCGTTCTTGCCGATCGCCAGCTCGCCCTGCTTGGTCGAAGCGCCGTCAGCAATGATCTGACCCGCCTCAACCCTGTCGCCAACCTCAACGATCGGCTTCTGGTTCTGGCACGTCCGCTCGTTCAAACCAACGAACTTGCGGAACACGTACTCGTCCTGGTTATTGATGATGATCCGCTGCGCGTCCGCGAACGTCACCTCGCCCGCCCGCTTGGCCTTCACCACCATGCCCGAGTTCGAGCCGATGTCCGTCTCGAGACCAGTTGCAACAACGGGCGGATCAACAATGATCAGCGGCACAGCCTGACGCTGCATGTTCGAGCCCATCAGCGCCCGGTTCGCGTCGTCGTGCTCAAGGAACGGGATCAACGCCGCCGAGATGCCCACGATCTGCTTGGGCGAGATGTCCGCGTAGTTCACGTCCGACGAGTGCACCTGCGTCAGCTCGCCATCAACTCGCGCGATCACATCGCCGTCCGCCAGCGTGCCCGAAGCATCAAACGCATCCGCCGGTGCAAGCACCGCTTTCATCTCCTCGTCGGCACGCAGGTACTGCACATCGCCCGAAAGCTTCCCGCTCTTCACCGTGCGGTACGGCGTCTGCAGGAAGCCGTACTCGTCCACCTTCGAGAAGATGCCGAGCGACGCGATCAGACCGATGTTCGTGCCCTCGGGCGTCTCGATCGGGCAGATCCGGCCGTAGTGCGAGATGTGAACGTCGCGAACCTCAAAGCCCGCGCGCTTCCGGTTCAGGCCGCCCGGCCCGAGCGCCGACAATCGACGCTCGTGCACCAGCGAACTCAGCGGGTTCGTCTGGTCAACAACCTGGCTCAGCTCGCTGCGGCCGAAGAAGAAATCGATCGCGCTCGAGATCGACTTGCTGTTCACAAGATCGCTGATCTTCGCCAGCTCGTCCGGATCCTTGACGCTCATGCGCTCCTGCACCGTCCGCCGAAGCTTCAGGAAGCCCTTGCGCAGCTCATCAACCGCAAGCTCGTCCAGCGTCCGCAGACGCCGGTTGCCCAGGTGGTCGATGTCATCCACGTTCGCCGCCGGCCGACCCGTCTTCGGATCAACACGGTTCGACCGCAGATCCAGCAGGTACTCCATGACCTTCAGGAAGTCCTCGCCCGTCAGGAACTGCTGGTCCTCATCGGTCTCGAGCTCGAACTTCCGGTTGATGCGGAAGCGGCCGACCCGACCGAGGCGGTACCGGTTCTCGTCGTAGAACTTCTCGTAAAACAGCTGCTTGGCCTTCTCGACCTGCGGCGGGTTGCCCGGACGCAGACGCCCGTACACCTTCAGCAGCGCCCGCTCGTAGTCCGTGTCCGCCTCGAACGCCTCGAGGTTCTCGTCCGCGACCGTGTTCAGAATCAGCACATCGCTCGGATTTTGGATCACGCGGACCTTCTTCAGGCTCCCCGCGTTGATCGCCTCGGCCGACTCACCGATCTGGTGGCCGACGTGCACGATCTCCTCACCCGTCTCCAGATCAATCACCGACTCCGCGGCCCAGTGCTCGGGCTTCACGTCCGCCGCCTTGATCTCCGTCACCTGGTAGAACAGGCTCAGGATCGCCTCGGTCGAGCTCACGCTCTCGTCGAGACACCGCAGGAACGTTGTCGCCGCCAGCTTGGTCGACTGATCGATCTTCATCGTCAGCCGGTCCTTCTTGTCGACCGCCATCTCGATCCAAGAGCCACGCTCGGGGATGATCCGGGCCGAGTGCAAAGGCCTGTCCGCCTCGCTCGACTCGATGCCGAAGTCGACACCGGGCGACCGGTGCAGCTGGCTCACGATCACGCGCTCGGCACCGTTCACAATGAACTCGCCGCCGCCCATCATGATCGGGAACTCGCCGAGGTAGATCTCCTCCTCGGGGATGTCATCGACGCCGTCACGGATCAGTCGAACGCGCAGCCGGAACGGCAGCCCGTACGTCAGCCGCAGCTCCCGGCACTCGTCGCTCGTGTACCGAGGCTCATCAAGCCCGTACGACACGTACTCCAGCCGCATCGTCCCGTCGTAGCTTTCGATCGGGAAGATCTCGTGCAGCAGCGACTCGAGGCCGAACCGCTTCTCGCGGCCGTCCTCGGGCTTGTCGATCTGCAAAAATCGCTCGTATCCGTCCCGCTGAACACGCGTCAGGTCAGGAACGGTCAGCCCGTCCCCCCGCTTCGCGTAGTTGCGCACAGTCCTCGCCGGCTCAGTGGTTGTCGCCATTGCGCTCCTCAGAGACCAAATTCAGAGTTCAGGTCCAAGTCCAAGACCAGAAGTCAAGCCCAAAGTTCAAAGTCAGAAGCTGCGGGCACACCCATCGCCCGAGCCGCTGCATGTGAAAGTGCTGCGAAATCGATCGCCCCACGCCCAGCCCCGCAGACACGGGTCCGGGCTCTCTCGGTGGTGTCTATGTGCCGCGCCGAATCCTGGAGTCTACCGCTCCGCCGAAAGTGGATCCACCCTTCTCCACCCGACGGGCTACGACCAATGCCAGAAACGCAACCCAAGACATCGGCGAGCCTTACCAGCCCGCCGATGCAAATGTTCCATGAACTGTAGCCACCCAAACCAACTCGCGTCGGTCCCCAGTTCGGAGAGAGGCAGCAACTTCGGGCCGGAGGGCCCGAACTGGACGAGCTTCGGGCCGGACGGCCCGAACAAAGATCAAGTAAGTTCGACTTCCGCGCCGACTTCCTTCAACTGCTCGGCCAGCTTGTCCGCGTCCTCCTTGGGGAGGTTCTCCTTCACAGCCTTGCCGCCAGCGTCGACCAGCTCCTTGGCCTCCTTCAGACCCAAGCCCGTCGCCTCGCGGACGATCTTGATGACCTTGATCTTCTGGTCGCCCGCGCTCTTCAGCACGACGTTAAACTCGGTCTTCTCTTCCTCGGCCGCGCCGCCGGCGTCGCCGCCAGCCGCCGCCATGACAACACCGCCGCCGGTCGCGGCCTCGATGCCGTACGCCTCCTTGAGGTAGTCCCCAAGATCCACGGCCTGCTTCAGGCTCAGGTCGGCAAGCTTGTCGCCGATCTCTTTGATGCCCGCGTCAAATTCCTTCGTCGCTGCGTCGTCGCTCATCGTTCTACCAAACCTTTCCAATTCACCTCACCCAAGAGGGACCGAACCACTCGGCTCTTTACCCCGGCCGCCAGCGGCGGTATTTCACCGGGCCAGTTGGGTGCCGATGCCAAACAAACAAACTCAATGCCCGAATCAATCAGGCCTTCGCGATCGCCTCGCCCTTCTCGAGCTTCTCCTCGATCGCCTTCACAAGCCCGGCCACGTTCGCGCCCGGACCCTTCACCTGCGCCACAAGGTTCCGCGCCGGGCTCAACACCAGCGTCACAACCTTCGCGATCGCCTCGTCACGCGTCGGGAACTTACTCAGCGCCGTAACGCCGGCCTCACCCGCGTACAGCTCACCATCGAGCACAGCGCC
>JBCBMF010000117.1:0-9435 GCA_039822905.1 Planctomycetota bacterium | reverse complement strand
GATCGATCGCCGCATCCACAAGGCGTCGGCCTTCATTCCTGTCGTCACCCTCGTATCGCACGCGGCATGACACAACCGGGCGTGCACTGGCTGTCGCCGTTCTGGTCGCACTCTGGGGCTTGGGCGTTGAAGGCGAGGACCCAGGCGTTGAAGTCTGCCGGCGTGAGCGCGCCGTCGCCGTTGGCGTCCGCGGGGCAGTCGTCGGCGGGGCAGGGCTCGTCGACGAGTAGGCGGACGGCGTCGATGCCGGCCTCGACGATCGAGGGTGGGTCGGTGTCCTCGGCGATGAACCGCACGCGGAGCTGGCTTGGCTGGCCCAGCAGAATCGCGACATCGATGGAACGCTCGCGCCAGGTGCTGCCGCTGGTGACGGTATCGGCGGGGGTCCACGTCGCGCCGTTGTCGCCCGAGACCTCGACGACGAGGACGTCTTCGCCGCTGTTGTTGCTGTACCACGCCGCGTAGGAGAGCGTGGCGTTTCCTGCGGAGGCGTCGAGCGCAGGCGAGGTGAGGGTGGTTGCGCCGCCGTCGACGTCGGTGTTGCCGTCGGTGTTGTTGGTGAGGTAGGCGAAGCCGTCGCCGTCGAAGTCGGTGGCTGGGTCGTTGCGGTCGCCGCCGCCGACGGGGATGCCGCGTTCCCAGGCGCCGTCGGTGAGCGACGGGTCGTTGGTGACGCTCCAGCCGAGATCGGTGGCGAAGGTGTCGCTGAAGAGCTCGCTGCGATTCACGACGGGGATCACGATGGGCATGGACGGGCCGTCGGCGGGGAACGTCACAACGGTGCCGGTGGAGGTGAGCGAGGAGACGTAGAGCTCGACGTTCTCGTCACAGAGCGTTGGGTCGATCGTGACTCGGAAGCGGTCGCTGCCGAGGCTCTGGGCTGGGAGCTCGACGAACGGGCCGGTGCCCTGGCGGACGAAGACGCTCGCTGCGTTCGACGGATCGTTGAGACCCGGGAAGACAGTGAACTCGTAGGAGATCGGCTGGTCGAACTGCAGGCTGGCGATGTCGGGCAGGTCAAAGCGGAGCGGGAGTGTGACCGACTCGGCGAGGTGGAGATAGGCGGCGTTGATCTCTTGCGCGGTGGGCAGGATCAGGTCTGGCGTTGGCGCGAAGCCGTTGATGCCGCCGCTGGCGGGACGGAGCTCGAAGGTGAAGCTGAGGATGCCGAACTCATCGCCGGTCCAGTCGCCGAAGGTGCCGCTGGCTTCGTAGAGGTCGAGGCCTCGCTGCGGCGTGTAGAACGCGCCGTTGGTATCGAGGATGGTCTGCGAGAGCTCGGCGGCCATGGCCTGGAGCTCGGCCTCGCGCGGGACGACCTGGCCGATGAAGCCGGGCGAGTGGAGGATGAGCTGGCTGAAGCTGTGGGTGTCGACGTGGGCGCGGAGGTCGGTGAGGCTGGTGAGCTTGTCGCGCATGACGGCGGTCTCGGGCTCGCTGAAGGGGCCCGGGCCGTGGTAGATGTCGCTGCTGGTGAACGGGTCGGCGCCGTTGCCGCCGAAGTTGATGTCCCAGTTTCGGTTGAGGTCGACGCCGAAGGTTCCGTCGCCGTTGTTGCGTCGGTTCTTGCGCCAGAAGCGTTCGTTTGACCAGCTGTAGGCGTAGCCGTCGGGGTTGACGACGGGCGTGATGACGAACTGGATCTGGTCGAGCAGGTTGGTGATGCGCGGATCGGTGCCGTAGCCGCGGACGAGGTCGCGGGCGAGGCGGAGGGTGGCGGGCGCTGTGATCCACTCGCGGGCGTGGATGAGGCTGTTGAGTGCGATCTGCGGGCGGCTGGTTGCATCGCCGGGGCCTGTGATGGTCATGGTGATGATGTCGCGGCCCTGCACGGACTGGCCGATGGTCTCGAGCGTGACGAGGTCCGGGCGTTCCGCGGCGAGCTGGTTGATAAACGTGAGCAGGTCCGCGAGCGGGTAGTAGTTGGTGAAGTCGATGGCGTCTCCGCCGCGGCGCGGCGCGTTGCGCTGGGCTTCGATCGCGGCGCGTTCGGCGGCGACAAGGCCGGCGACGTCATCGATGAGCACGGTGAACTCGAATCCCTCGGCCTGGAGCGTTGCAAAGGCGTCGGCATCGACCTGGACCTCGATCGGGCCCCTGCCCACGCGCTCGGACCAGATGTGGTACGACAGCTCGAGCACCCGGCCCAGGCGCTCGCCCGACTCGGGAACGACACGAAGAACGCGGTGGCCGACGTACACCGAGCCGGCGTTCTTGCCTTGGGGCTGGAGGCCCTCCTGGGCGATGGCCGGGGCGACGGCAAGGCCGGCGGCGGAGACGAGGATCGAGAGAACGGCGAAAGTGGTGCGTCGCACGGCGAGAAACCTCTGGAACTCGGCGGGGTTGCGTGGCTGCCGATGATCGGTTTGCGTACGGGCCAGCCGGAAACGGGGCCCCGGCAAGAGCCTACGGCATTTCGCAGTAAATGTTGCCTCCGATATCGAGAATTGGAGGACGGATCGGTCTGGGGTCGCTCTTGGGGGATTCCAGTTTTTCTGGTTGCGAGGGAAACTTCGCTTCTCGGTCGCGCGTTCGGTCTGGTATTCGTCTGCGTGTTGGTGCACACTGCTGGTGGCGCCGGCCCGGGACGATGGTGCCGGTGGACGAGGCCCGAATCAGGAGGTTCGACGCGTGGAAGCGAAACGAGCGGGTGTGTTTGCGGCGTGTGCGGGACTGGCCGCGGGCTGTGCGTCCGGCCAGGCGCACGAGGCGGTGGTGATCAGCGACCCGGCGAGCGCGGACGCGCTGCGGGTGGCGAACCACTATGCCGAGGCGCGGGGGCTGCCGGCGTCGAGCTTTGCGTGGTTCTACCCGGCCGGGACGAACTTCCAGCAGACGGTCGACTCGCGGCATGCGGCGCTGTTCGGGCATCTCGTCAACAACCAGATCGAGCAGAGCATCGACTACGTGATCCTCGGGCCGCTCGACCGATACCGGATGAACGCGGGCGGGCTGGTGACCGATCAGTGCTCTCCGGTGAACCGGTTCGGCATCCCGGCGTCGTACACATTCGCGCCGTTCGGTGACAGCGTGCTGACCTCGAACTATGCGTCGACGCAGCGGCAGGGGTTCTTCAGCACGGCGAGCACGCCGATCGCGTTCGACGCGAACGAGACGTACGTCAACGGGCTGCCCGGAGGATCGTCGGCCGAGGGGAACCTGTTTATTGGTGCATCGCTCGGCTACACGGGAGAGCGGGGTATCGATGCGGACACGATCATCGACATGATCGACCGCTCGGTGGCGGCCGACGGGCAGCAGCCGGGGCTGTTCCCGACGTTCATCTTTATTGAGACGAACGACGCGGCGCGGTCGGGTCCTCGCGACGGCGCGTTCGGGCAGGCGGTGAGCCGGATTGCTGCGGCTGGGCTGCCGGCGGCGGAGATCTCACCGGGGCCGTTGCCGCCGAACGGCGTGCAGGCACTTGGTGTGATGACCGGCGCGGCGAATCTCGATTTCGGCTCGACCAGCTTCACGCTGGAGAACGGCGCGTTCGCGGATCATCTGACGAGCTTTGCCGCGGACTTTGCGCGAGCTCAGCAGACCAAGTGCTCGGAGTGGATCGAGCGCGGCGCAGTCGGCACCTACGGCATGGTCGAGGAGCCCTGCAACTTCTCGCAGAAGTTCCCGTCGGCGTTTCTGCACAGCAACTACGCGCAGGGCGTGACGCTCGGCGAGGCGCTGCTGCGTTCGCTGGCGGCGGTGCCGTTCCAGGGGTACTTCATGGGCGATCCGCTGTGCCGTCCCTACGCGACCGGGCCCGATGTCACGGTGACTGGTGTGCCGACGGGCGCGGTGCAGGGCGCGTTCGCGGTGACGGTGAACGCGACGCCGACGCGTGCGGGCACCGGGTTGGGGCAGGCGCAGGTGCTTGTGAACGGCGTGGTGGTCGCCGAGGGGGTGGCGGGCGGCACCTTCACGATCCCGACGGCGGACCTCGACGACGGCTGGCACGAGATCCGCGCGGTTGTGGTCGACGACTCGCCGCAGGAGGTCATCGGCGAGTGGGTCGGTTCGTTCACGCTGCAGAACACGGGCAAGACGCTGACCGTCTCGCCGAGCCCGCTGTCGGGTGACCGCGATACGGAGTTTGCGTTCCCGGCGAGCTGGACCGGCGACTTCATCGATGAGATCCGCATCGTGCATCTCGGGCGCGTCGTGGCGGCGGGCGATGGTTCGACGCTGCTGCGTGTGCCCGGTGAGCAGCTCGGCGCGGGGCCCGCGCGAGTGTGGGCAGAGGTCGACTTCCAGGACGGCACAAGCGCCCGCAGCGCGCCGGTGGTGCTCGATATCGCGAACACGTACTCGGGCGGGGGCACAGCCGAGCCGCGGGCGGTGAGCTACACGATGCGTGTCGTGCCAGGAGAGGCGTTCGTCGTTCAGACCGCCGCGGTGCGGGCGACGGCGATCGGTGACGCGTCATTCGGCGTGACGTCCGGTCTGCAGCAGGCCGACCTGCTCGGCGCGGACGGCCCTGCGCGGATCTACCGCGCCGATGCGGGCGCGACGGGGTCGGACACGCTGAGCTTCACCGTGACGGACGCGAACGGGTCGTCTTCGGGTACGGTGACGGTCGAATACCGGCCGTTGGTCGTGCCGTGCCTCGCGGATGTCAACGGAGACGGCGTCGCGAGCCCGGGCGACTTCAACGCGTGGGTGCTGGCGTTCAACTCGGGCAACCCGGCGGCGGATCAGAACGGCGACGGCGTTCTCAGCCCCGGTGATTTCAACGCGTGGGTTCTGAATTACAATGCCGGGTGCTCGTTCTGACTGCTTCGGTTCCGGAGTGCTGGTTCTAGGCAATGACACGCAGAGCGCCGGCTCCGGCGCGTGTGGAGGGTGACATGGTTCGTTCGGTTGTGTTGGCTCTGATGCTTGTGACGGCGGGCAGCACGGCGGGTGTTGCGGGCGCGTCGGTTCGATCAGCGGTCGCGCCGACGGTTGCCGCCGGGGAGCCGGAGGTGTTCTCGACGGGCGGGCTGGACGCGGATCGGCGGGCGTCGATCGATTCGGGGAAGGTGCACGTGGTGTACGCGACGGCGTCGTGGTGCCCGCCGTGCCGGAAGATGAAGACTACGACGTGGGTCGATGACGGCGTGGTCGAGTGGCTGGACGCGAACGCGGTGGTGACGCCGCTGGACGTCGACGCGTTTCAGTCGGACGCAGCACGGCTGCGTGTGCGGGCGATGCCGACGATCATGGTCTTCAAGGGTTCGACGGAGATCGCGAGAACTGTCGGCTACCAGTCGCCGGCGGCGTTCCGCGGCTGGCTGGAGAGCTCGACGGGGCTCGGCATCCCGGCGGAGGGCACCGGCGAGACAGTGCAGGTGACCCGCGCCGCGGTGCAGGACAAGATGGTGCAGGCGCAGGACGCCGTGAAGGCGGGCCGGCTTGACGAGGCCGTGGAGACGTACGCGTGGCTGTGGGACAACATGCGGCAGGACCGGCTGGCCGACGAGCTGCGGCGGGGCTCGCTCGCGGATGAGATCACCGAGCTGCTTGCAAAGGACGAAGACGCGCGGACGCTCTTTGTGCAGCGACGGGACGCGATCGGCAGCGTGCTGCCGCCGAGCAACGCCGACGAGGGCACCTTGCTCGACTGGCTGACGCTCAACGAGGTCTTGGATGAGGAGCGGCTGAGCGGCGGCTGGGTTGGCAGCGCGATCGGCGACCGCAGGAGCCTTTCGTTTATGCGGAAGCACCAGCGGGTGATCCGGCCCATGCTCACCAAGGGCAACATGTGGCAGGACGCGGCGACGGTCGTCAACAACCCGTTCGCGGCGGCGCGGCTTGAGATCATGGAGCTCAAGAAAGCCCAGCGCCGATCGGGCGAGACGGGGCTCGATGAGCCGACGCTCGCAGCGCTCGCCGATCTGTACGCGATCGCGATGACGCTCGACCGCGGCGGGTTCGGCGAGCGCGTCGCGAACCTGGTGCTGCGCACCGAGGACACGCCGGCGATTCGGCGGGCGCTCGTGGCTCGTGCGATCGACGCGGACGTGACGAAGCCCGCGCTGCTGGAACTGATCGCGGACGACGGATCCGATGAGGCCGAGGCGCTCCGTGTGCAGATCGACCGCTGACGGCCTGGATCGCCGCGTCGCTAGAGTTTCTACAGATGACTGAGGGGAAGAGCCGAGCACCGAGCGACGACGCGGCATCCGTTACGGCCGAGGCGTCTTCGCGCAGCCGTGGGATCGATGCGTGCCGCGTGCTGGCTGCGGTTCTTGTCATCTGGATCCATGCGACGTCTGGGGTTCACTTCAGCCCGTTGATCGTTCACACGACGCTCGGGCTCATCGGTGTGCCGTTCTTTACAGCGGCGGCCATGCTCTTTGCTGTCCGGCATGCGTACCGCGGGGCTGCATTGTCAGCGTTAGTGATGAGTCGCGTCCGCCGGATCCTGATTCCGTTCGTGATCTGGGCCGTGATCTACTGGGTGGCATCGGACCTGATCTTCGGCAGGATTTTAAGTGGTGTGCCGCTGACGTTTGAGTGGCGTGAGGCAATGAAGGGCTTCACATGGCACCTCTGGTTTTTACCATTCGTGTTCGTGATGAGCACGCTTGCGGTGCTGATCTCGCGGGTCACGGTTCGGACTGCGGCGGTTGCGGCAGGCGCCGCGCTGTGCGCGATCCTCGGCGCGGTGGCGGTGTTCGGGGTACCGGCGACGAGCGATGTAAGCTTTGCTCGCTGGCCCTATGAACTGCCGGTCGCGCTCGTCTCGCTTGCGGGTGCGCTGGCGATGCAGCGACGCTGGGTGCGGGTTCGGACCTCGGGTGTTGTCGCGGCGACGCTGTGGCTGGGGGTCGTGGCGTTCGCGGTGTATGGGCTGCTTGAGGGTGAGCCCCCGGCGCGGCGGTCGGCGCAGGCGGCGGGGGTGCTGATGCTCGCCGCGGCGCTGGCGACGCCCGACCGGTTCATCCCCGAGTGGCTGGCCCGGCTCGGCTCGCTCGGGTACAGCGTGTATGTCGTGCACGTTGTGATCTTGCAGGTGACGATGATGCTGCTCGAACGCGGCGGGCCGCTGACGCCCGCCGGCGCGCTCACGCTCTTTGTTATCACCGTGGTGCTGAGCTTCATCGCGGCGTGGCTCGGCAAGCGGACACCGATCGTGCGGCGCGCGTTCCCCTAGCGAGTTTTCGGACGGTCGTTTTGGTGAGCCGTTCAAGCGTTCGCCATGCTCGAGAATGCAGCGAGGTGTGACGAGGCAGGAGTTTGGGACTTGTCGGCAAAGCTCCCGGTCGCGGCAAACGCGACGGAGGGCCGATGGGTCGGCTCCTTCCGACACTGCTGCCGCGGCATCGTGAAGGCTATCGCCTTGCGAAAGAGGTGGTCTTTCGTGCGGAAGCTCGATCATGCGGCGTGCGAGTACAGCAGCGTGTGCACGGCCCTACACTTGCCCGCCAGGGATCGGCATTGGTTCGCACCTGTTGAAGCCGAGAGACCGATGCCGAGCACTGCCGATGCGACGAGCACGCTTTATCCGCGCAGCGCAGCCGAGCCCGTCGCGCAGCTCGGCGAGGCGGCGTGGGTCGGAGGGCGGAACCTCGGGATTGATGCGGGCCGGGTGCTGGCGGCGCTGTTTGTGATCTGGGTGCACACGACCGCGAAGGTCGAGTTGGACGGCGTGGCTCACCACCAGATCGGCTTCGTGGGTGTGCCGTTCTTCACCGCGGCTGCGGTGCTGTTTACGACGCAGCGGGTCTTCCGCGGCACGGGCATCCCGGCGATGCTGGCGACGAGCATCAAGCGGATCCTCTGGCCGTTTGTCGTCTGGGCGACGATCTACTTTGTGGCGAGCTACATCGTGAGCGGCTGGCTGCTGGGTGGTGTTCGGCCCAGCCTGACGTTTACGGATGTCATCACGGGCGCCGGCGGGTGGCACCTGTGGTTCTTGCCGTACATCTTTGCGGTAGGGCTCGCGGCGATGGCATTGGCATCGGTGGCCCGGCGATCGGTGGTCGCGTCCATTGCCGTGATGCTTGGTGCGGGGGGGGCTTGCGTCTGGCTGCTCTTGGCGTACGACCCTTCGCCGAGCGCGGTCGCGCGGTCGGGCCTTCGGCGGTGGCCGTTCGAAGCGCCGGTCGCATTGGCGGCGTTGGTGATCGGCTTGGGTATCTTTCGCGGCTGGATCGTGATGCCGCGCCGTGTTGCGGTGTCGGCGGTGTTCTGGCTGTGCTTCGCGGCCGTGATCGTGGTCGGGCTGTTCGATGCGGGCGATTGGGCCCGCCGGCTTGCGCAGCTCGCGGGGGTGCTGATGCTGCTGGGGTGCCTTACCTGGCCTTCGGCCCTGGTGCCGGGCGCGCTGGGCCGGCTCGGCTCGCTGGGCTACGGCGTGTACGTGGTGCACTATCTGTTTGTGCTGGCGCTGCTGCGCGTGACCGAGCGCGACGGGGTGGTGTCGCCGGCCGAGGGCTTGGCATCGTTCGCGATCGTGGCGGTTTGCAGCTTCCTCTTGGTGTGGCTGGTTCGGAAGCTGCCGATGGTTCGCCGGTTGCTGCCGTAGGTGGTTCTCGGACGAGGCGGCTGCCGGCGAAGCCCCCGCTGCCGACGCGTGTACGACTCACCCGCACAGAACTGTGAACAAGTTGAGCAGTGTCCGGTTCATGATGCATGCCTTCGCGGCAGCCGTCGATGATCTTCGGTGGTATGGGGGGGTCTGCATGAACTGTCGAGTGATCGCTGTATTTCTGCTTGCGCTCGTGGTTCCAGCCGGGGCGCTCGCCGAGCCCGGGGTGTTCTCTAAGCGGGGGCTTCAGAACGACCGGGCGCTCGCGAAGGCGCGTGATCGGCTGCACATCGTGTACGCAACCGCGGCGTGGTGCGGGCCGTGCCAGCGGATGAAGCAGGAAACGTGGGTCAATCCTCTGGTTGAGGCATGGATCGGTGAGCACGCGGTGATGACGGCGGTCGATATCGACGAGTACCCGAAGTTTCGCGAGCAGAACGGGATCCGCGGGATCCCGGCGCTCATCCTCATGGACGGTACGACCGAGGTCGCGCGGTTCTCGGGGTACAAGACGGCGGCGGAAACGCTGAGCTGGCTGGAGCGGAACCGTCGGCGGGCGGAGTCTGGTTCTGGCAACGCGAGCCAGGCCGCACGCACCGGTGCCGAGCGCACGGCGACGCCGCAGCGAGCGCGGACGAATCTGTCGCCGATGCAGCGATGGGAACAGGCCGACGCGTTGATGAAAGCCGGCCGCACCGAGACCGCGACGCGCATGCTGATCGACCTGTGGACGACACCGCTCGATGAGCGCGACTCGGCGATGGAAAACGTGCGTGTTGTGTTTACGAGGTTCTCGATCGAGAAGCTTGTGGGTCAGCACGAGTTGGCGCATCGTGCGTTCTCCAAGGTGCGCGACCACACACTCCGGCGGCTTCACGCGGGCGAGCAGGACCCAGTCCGCTACCAGCCGGGCGTCCTGCTCG
>JBCBMF010000116.1:0-9510 GCA_039822905.1 Planctomycetota bacterium | reverse complement strand
TCTGCTTGAACCAGCCGCCGAGGGTCTCTTGCAGATGCATGCGGTTGATCCGCGTGTGGGCAACATCCGCAACACTGGGATAGACCTCATCGAGCCGCTGGCCTGATCACGCCTCCGGCGATGACACTACAGCAGACCGAGTTCCAGCTGCGCTTCGTCGCACATCATGTCCTTCGACCACGCGGGTTCCCAGACGAGTTCGACGTTTGCGGACTCGATCGCATCGACGGTCTCGGCCGCGGCGCGGACAAGCCTTGGCAGCGTCTGCGCTTCGGGGCACGCCGGGCTGGTCAGCGTCATGCGGATCTCGGCGTGGGTGTCGGCGACGGCGATCGAATAGATCAGGCCCAGGTCGTACAGGTTCACCGGGATCTCGGGGTCGTAGACCTTCTTGATCGCGTCGATGATCTGGCCTTCGATCGTATCCGCGTTGGGCGTGTCGGTCGGCGCGACCCGCGGGCGGCCGCCGTGGCTGGAATCGAAGATGCGGATCGAGTCCATCGCCGGCCTCCCTATGCGTTCGCGGTCAGCGTTTTGATGCGTTCGATCATCGCCCACAGGCCATTGCGCCGCGTTGGGCTGAGGTGTTCCGAAAGACCGAGTTTCTCGACGACCGCTTTCGCGTCGATCGCCCGGGCCTCGGCGGGCGTTGATCCATCAAACAGACTCAGCATGATGGCGATGAGGCCGTTGACAATGTGTGCATCGCTCGCGGCCTTGAGTGCAAGACGCTGGTCTTCGAGCAGATCGGCCTTGAGCCATACCGACGCCTGGCAGCCGTGCACGCGGTTGGCCTCGACGCGGTCCTCCTCGGGCATCGCGGGGAGCTTTTTGCCGAGGTCGATGAGGTAGCCGAAGCGTTCCTCCCAGTCGCCCAGCAGCTCGAACGTGTCCTGGATCTCGTCGATCGTTGGAACGGCAGGTGCGCTCATCCGAGCATGTCCTTCGCTTTCTTCAGCCCGTCGATGAGCGCATCGATCTCGGCGTGCGTGGTGTACGCGGCGCACGAGGCACGGACGCTCGCCGGTACACCGAAGCGGTCCATCAATGGCTCGGTGCAATGATGCCCGGTCCGGACCGCGATCCCCCGGCGATCGAGGATCGGGCCGATGTCGTACGGGTGCGCCCAGTCGACGACGAAGCTGAAGATCGGGGCCTTGGTTGGTGACTCGCCGAGCACGCGGAGCCCTTCGACCTCGGCGAGCCTCTCGCGGCCGTGCTGCGCGAGCGAGCGTTCATGGGCACGCATCGCATCGCGGTCTTGGCGTGTAAACCACTCGATCGCGGCGCCCAGCCCCACCGCGCCGGCGATGTTCGGTGTGCCCGCCTCGAAACGCATCGGCGCCTCGGCGTAGGTGCTGCCGGTCAGCTTCACGGATGTGATCATCTCACCGCCGCCCTTGTACGGCGGCATCGTGTTGAGCAGCTCACGCCGACCCCAGAGCACTCCGACGCCGGTCGGGCCGAAGAGCTTGTGTCCTGTGAACGTCAGGAAGTCGCAGCCGATCTGAGCAACATCGATCGGGTGCACGGTCGCGGCTTGCGTCGCATCGATGACCGTCGCCGCACCGACGTTCTTGGCTAAGCGAACCATTTCCGGAACAGGGTTGACGGTCCCGAGCGTGTTCGAAACCGCCACCATGGAGGCGATCTTGACGCGTTCGTCGAGCAGACCCTCGTATGCAACGAGATCGATCTCGCCGGCGTCGGTCACGGGTGCCGCGATGACCTCGGCCCCGCATCGCTCCGCGATGAGCTGCCACGGCACGATGTTCGAATGGTGCTCCATCTCGGTGAGCAGCACCCGATCGCCCGGCTTGAGCGTCATGCCGCCGAGGCTGTGTGCAACGAGGTTGAGTGCATCGGTTGCACCAGCGGTGAACACGATCTCACGCGGATCTGCAGCGCCGATGAACGCCGCACAGCTCGATCGCGCCTCTTCGAACGCCGCGGTCGCCTCCTCGCTCAGCGCGTGCATGCCGCGGTGAACGTTTGAGTTGCCGGAGCGGTAGAACGCGTCGATCGCATCGATGACCGGCTGAGGCTTGTGCTTCGTCGCGGCGTTGTCGAGATAGACCAGCGGCTTGCCATGGACATGCCGCGACAGGTTCGGAAACTCTGCGCGCAGCGTGTCGACATCGAAACCTGTCGAGGACTCTGTTTGACGGGTGGCAGCGTTCACACTTCGATACTAAGCCCCGCGGCCTTTGGCAGCTTCGCGATCATCTCGCGGGCGAGCAGCCGGCGGACGGGGACGAGCTCCATGCGGTCGAATCCTTCGGCCGCGAACGCGTAGATCAGCATCGCGCGGGAGACCTCTTCGCTGAGCCCCCGGCTCATGAAGTAGAACACAGCCTCGTCGTCGACTCGGCCGGTCGTCGCGCCGTGCGTGCACTTGACGTCGTCGGCGTAGATCTCGAGCTGCGGCCGAGCTGTCGCGCGGGCCGACTCACTCAGCAGCATCGCACGGCTCGACTGTACCGCGTCGGTCTGCTGCCCTGCCTTGTCGACGATGATTCGGCCGGTGAAGACACCCCGGCTTTTCCCGTTCATGATGCCCTTGTAGTGCTGCCGGCTCTGACAGTCGGGAGCGGAGTGGCGGACACGCATCGCGTTATCGAGCAGCTGATCGCCGTCGCCGACGTAGAGGCCGTTGATCAGGCAGTGGGCGTTCGCGCCGTTGAGCGTCGGCTGCACGTTGTTCCGCACAACCTTGCCTCCGAGCAGCACGGTGTGGCTGTGCACATCCGACCGGGTTTCTTGCTTCGTCGCGAGCGTCGAGATGTTGAACGCCGATCGGCTATCCCGCTCGAGGAAGTAGTGCTCGACCCTCGCGTCCTCGTCGGCGAAGACCTCGGTGACGGAGTTTGTGAGGCTCACGGCATCGTCGGTCATGCTGACCGAATGCTCAAGGACGCGCACTTTCGAGCCCTTTCCAGCCACGATGACATGACGCGGGTGCCAGGCGACCGGGTCGCCCTCGCCCGTGCTGACACACAGGATCTCGAGCGGACGCTCGATGGTCGCGCCGTCCGGCACAATGACAACCACTCCGTCGTCCATCCGCGACTGGTTCAGAGCTTCTAGCCCATCTTCTGGCGCGAGCATGAGCGTGCCGAGCCGATCGCGCAATTCCGCCTCGCACTCGCGGACCGCATCGCTAAGCAGCATGACTCGGGCGGGATCCATGCCCGCCATGTCGCTGAGCGCCGGGCTGAAGGCGCCGTCCACAAAGACCGCGCGAGCAACATCAAGCTCTTCGATCTCGAACGCTGCAAATGCACCGGAAGCGAGCTTCGGGGCGTGCGCGCGAGGGGCGGCAAAGTCGATGTTCTCGACGGCTCTCAGGTCGGTGAATCGCCAGGACTCGAGCCGCGGCGTTGGCAGACCAAGGCTCGCGGCGGCGGCTGCACCGGCTTCACGGAGCTCGCGGACCCATGAGGGTACCTCGCCATCGCGATGCGCGGTACCGGTATCAGTGAGGAGGCTGGTCATAGTGCTCGGCTCCAAGCGTTAGGCCGTTACCGGCTGAGATGCGGTCTCGTTGACACCGAACGGCGCGTAGCCGTGCTCTTCGAGTTCGAGCGCGAGCTCCTTGCCGCCGCTCTTGATGATCTGACCCTTCACAAGCACGTGCACCCGATCGGGCACGATGTACGAGAGAAGTCGCTGATAGTGCGTGATAAGCAAGAACCCGCGGTTGCCGTCGCGCATCGAGTTGACGCCGTCGCTGACGATCTTGAGCGCATCGATGTCAAGGCCCGAGTCCGACTCGTCGAGGATGCCGAGCACCGAATCGAGCACCGCCATCTGGAAGATCTCGAACCGCTTCTTCTCGCCGCCGCTGAAGCCCTCGTTGACGTTGCGCTTCAGCATCTCGAACGGCACGTTGATCTGCTCCGCCTTTGCACGGAAGTGCTTGATCAGCGAGCCCGCATCGAGCTCCTCTTTGCCCTCGAACGCCCGCTTCGCGTTGACCGCGGCCTTCAGGAACTGCATCGAGCTCACGCCCGGGATCTCCACCGGGTACTGGAACGCAAGGAACACACCAGCGTTGGCCCGCTCGTCGGCGTCCATCTCGGCTAGATCCTCGCCGTTGAACAGGATCTCGCCCTCGGTGATCTCGTAGTCCTCCTTGCCGGAGAGGACCTGGGCGAGCGTGCTCTTGCCCGAGCCGTTGGGGCCCATGATCGAGTGAACCTCGCCGGGCTGGATCGTAAGGTCGATCCCACGGAGGATCTCGATTTCCGGCTGCTCTTCCAGCCGAACGTGGAGATTTCTGATTTCAAGCAGTGGCGTTGTCATGCGTGTGTCTCGTTGTATCAGTCGTTCGTGATCGCTCGTATTCGTGTGATGAATGACCGCTTTAGCCGACGCTGCCTTCGAGGCTGACGGCCAGCAGCTTGTTGGCTTCCACCGCGAATTCCATGGGCAGCTCGCTGAAGACCTCCTTGCAGAAGCCGTTGACGAGCAGGCTAAGGGCATCCTCTTCGCTGATGCCGCGGGCCGTGCAGTAGAACATCTGGTCCTCGGCGACCTTGGTCGTGCTCGCCTCATGCTCGGCGGTCGCGGTCGCGTTTCGGATGTCGACGTAGGGGAACGTGTGGGCTCCGCACTGATCACCGATGAGGATCGAGTCGCACTGGGTGAAGTTGTGCGCGTTGCTGGCGCTGCTGTTCATCTGAACGAGGCCGCGGTAGGTGTTGTGACCCTCGCCGGCGCTGATGCCCTTGGAGATGATCGTGCTCTTGGTGTCTTTGCCGATGTGGATCATCTTGGTGCCGGTGTCGGCCTGCTGGCGGAGGTTGGTCAGCGCGACCGAGTAGAACTCACCCTTTGAGCGGTCGCCCCGCAGAATGACCGACGGGTACTTCCACGTAATCGCGCTGCCGGTCTCGACCTGCGTCCACGAGATGTGGCTGTCGTCGCCCTTGCAGATGCCCCGCTTGGTGACGAAGTTGTAGATGCCGCCCTTGCCGTTCTCGTCGCCCGGGTACCAGTTCTGAATGGTCGAGTACTTGATCTTCGCGTTCCCGAGCGCAACCAGTTCAACGCACGCGGCGTGGAGCTGGTTCTCGTCACGCATCGGGGCTGTGCAACCCTCGAGGTAGCTGACCTCTGCACCCTCGTCGGCGATGATCAGCGTCCGCTCAAACTGCCCCGTGTTGCGGGCGTTAATGCGGAAGTACGTGCTCAGCTCCATCGGGCATTTCACGCCCTTCGGGATGTAGACGAAGCTGCCGTCGCTGAAGACGGCGCTGTTGAGCGTGGCGAAGTAGTTGTCCGAGTACGGGATCACCGAGCCGAGGTACTTCTTCACCAGCTCCGGGTGCTCCTTCACAGCCTCGGAGATCGAGCAGAAGATCACGCCCGCCGCGGCGAGCTCGTCCTGGAAGGTCGTCTTGATCGAGACCGAATCGAAGACCGCGTCGACGGCGACTTTCCGGCCTTCCGCTTCGCGGGCTTCCGCCGGCGTGCCATCCTCTATGCCGAGCAGCACCTTCTGCTCGCTCAGCGGGATCCCGAGCTTCGCGTAGGTTTCGAGAATCGCGGGATCAACCTCATCGAGGCTCTCGGGGCCCTTCTTGGGGGCGGCGTAATAGCTGATCGCCTGATAGTCGATCGGCGGGTAGCCGTACGGCAGGAAGACCCAGTCCGGCTCGTCCATCGTCTGCCAGTGGCGAAATGCCTTCAGCCGCCACTCGAGCAACCATTCGGGCTCGTCTTTCTTAGCCGAGATGAACCTCACGGTGCTCTCGTCGAGACCGGGGGGTGCGAACTCCTGCTCGATATCCGTGACAAAGCCTGCCGTGTACTCCCGCCGCGACTCGGCGATCTGGGCGACTTCTTCAGTGGTCGTCATTCGAGGCGTCTCCGAGCGGCCGTTCCGGCCTCCGAGGCTGCTATTGGTAAAGGCGGCGTGTGTCTCGTCATGGTTTCGATGGATCTAGTTAGAACGATTCTAGGCTTGACAAACATTTCGGACACCACAGAATCCTTACGAAACTCGATCGAATTGCTCGGAGCATCCGCTCAGCAGCGACGAGCGATACCGTTCAGGTATGCAAGATCTGTTGAATGCGTTTGCGGCGATCGTCGGCGACGAGCATGTCCTGACCAAGGAACGAGATACGGCTTATTACCGATCTGGCTATCGGTATGGGGACGGCAATGCGACCGCGATCGTCTTCCCGGGCACCCTGCTCGAGCAATGGAAAGTCCTCGAAGTGGCGGTCGCGGCGAAGTGCGCCATCATTATGCAGGCCACCAAGACCGGCCTGACCGGCGGCTCGACGCCGAGCGGGGACGACTACGGCCGCGATGTCGTTGTCATCAACGCGACCCGCATCAAGGGTCTGCACCTGCTCCGGGACGGAAAGCAGGCCCTCGCATTCCCCGGTGCAACACTCTACGAACTTAGTCAGAAGCTCAAGCCGATCGGCCGGGTCCCCCACTCGGTGCTCGGATCGACCACGATCGGTGCGACCGTCGTCGGCGGTGTCGCAAATAACGCGGGCGGCGCGCTCTGCAAGCGAGGCTCGTCGTACACCGAGCTCTCGCTCTTCGCACGCGTCAACGCCGACGGCGAGCTCGAACTCGTTGACCATCTCGGCATCGCCAACCTCGGGGAGACGCCCGAGGAAATCTTCGCAAAGCTCGAAGCCGGCGACTTTCGACCAGAAGACCTTCACGGTGATGACAAAGCCGCGTCGGATACGGACTACGTGAACCGCATCCGTGACATCGACGCCGACGTGCCCAACCGATACAACGCGGACCCGAAACGGCTCTACGACGTCAGCGGCAGCGCGGGCAAGGTCGCGTGCTTCGCGGTGCGGGTCGATACGTTCGAGGCGCCGAAGCGGAAACAGGTCTTTGTGCTCGGGACGAACGACCCTCGCCGGTTCGTCGAGCTGCGTCGGCACATCCTCAGCCGGTTCGAGCACCTGCCCGAGATGTGTGAGTACATGAATCGAGAGACGTTCGTCACCGCGGAGAAATACGCGAAAGACGTTGCGCTGTCGATCAAGCATCTCGGCACCGAGCGCATGCCGAAGGCGTACGCGCTCAAGGCGAAGGCCGAGTACATCCTCAACAAGGTCCCGTTTCTGCCGCTGTACACGCCCGACATCGTTCTGTACTACGTGAGCAAGCTGTTCCCGCAGCATCTGCCGAAGCGGCTTCTGGAGTATCGCGACACGTTCGAGCACTATCTGATTCTCGATACAGCAGACGAAGCAATCGATGAGGCTCGCCGGTACCTCACCGATGAATGGGGAACCGGTGAGGGCGTGGGCTTCTTTGAGTGCACTGAAAAGGAGCAAGAGGCGGCGCTGCTTCACAGGTTCAGCGCCGCCGGTGCCGGGCTTCGGTATCAGAACATGCACCAGAAGACGACCGAAGAGGCGCTGGCGCTCGACATCGCGCTGCTGAGCAACGATCCCGAGTGGGTGGAGTCGCTACCGGACGAGATCCAGAAGGACCTCGTGCTTTCACTTTCTTACGGCCACTACTTGTGCCATGTTTTCCACAACGTCTACGTTTTCCGCAAGGGAACGGACATCGAGCGTGCGAAGCAGATCCTGCTCTACATGCTGGCGGCACGCGGCGCGAAGTTTCCGGCAGAGCACAACTTTGGGCACATGTACAAGGCAGAGGATGCCGTCGTCGAGTTCCACAAGCAGCTCGACCCGACGAACACATTCAACCCCGGCATCGGGCAGACGTCGAAGGCACCATCGCAAGCCGAAGCATTGGTCTAGTCCGGGCGGCTCTCTCAATCAGGACGGTTGACCGGCGGCGGGAGGTCATCCGCGCCGCTGCCAGAGAATAATCGGTTGGTTCCGATGGTCTCACCCGCGAGTACCGCGCCGTCGGCCCCGGACTCGTAGCCGAGCTCGTCGAGCTTCATCGATTTCGCATGCCCATCGACGAACTGCACGTTCGCGTTGCCCTTGTGGCGGGCGTGCGCTGCGGAGCGGTCTTCGAGCACGCCGCGGGATCTTGGGTCAGCGGTATCGCTGTCGGTGGTCATGCGAGGAGGGTCGAGGGCGTAGCCGTGGCCTCCGAGTGCGCGTCGGGCCGGGTCCCGGCTGCCGTCTTCGCGGTTGTCTGTCCGCAGGGCCTCGGCCTTGCCCGCCGCGGTGCCCAGGCTGTCGGCGGACATCACGGTCCGCGCGCCATCGATCGACGATGCTCGCACAGGAAAGTTCACAAATCTGTCGCCGCCGCCGTCGAGCAAGGAAAAGCGCGTATTGCCAAGAAACTGGTAGTTGTAGCCGTAGCCGAAGTTCCGCGAACTCGTCCACATGCTCGCTTCGGGGCAGCGGAACACATCGGAGCCGTCGACGGCAAGCGTGTGCTCATCCTCGCGGAGTTCGGAGGGCTGTGAGTACGCGTCGAAGCCTGCGGCGGCGCCGATGACCGCGTACCACCTGGGCCGATAGTGCAAGCCGTTGCCGAGGCGATAGAGGTTGTCGGTTTCGTCGGCGAAGCGGCCTGGCTGGCCCGGCACCGAGAGATCATCGTTGTCGTTCGCGTAGATCTGCCAGCCGATCGCGGTCTGCCGGGTGTTCGAGAGGCACAGGAGCTGGCGCGCCGAGCCTCGGGCCGAGGCGAGAGCCGGGAGGAGGAGGCCGATCAGCACAGCAATGATCGCGATAGAGACCAGCAACTCGATCAGGGTGAAGCCCGGCGACGCGTACCGATTCAGAAGTCCGTTGAATTGAACGAAGACTGATGTTGGACGCAACTGGGCGGTTGAGGCCGCGTATCGAGTGATATCCGATTCTCGGATAGTCTGATTGTGTACGTACACACACAGAACACGTCGCGTGTTCTGTTCATAGGCGTCGCTCGCGTGCCTGCCGCGACGCCTCCATCGGGGAGAGAAGCATGGTCTTTGCACGGCGTTGGATTCGTACCGGGCTCGTCATCGGTTCGGGCATCGCTCTTGTGTCGGCGGGGTGCACAACCCAAACGAACACCGGAGAGGCCGACGGTACGTCGATTGATCCATCGGACAGCGTGCTCACCGCCGACCAGTCATCTGCGGCGCTGGCGAATCTGGAGCGAAAGAAGGTCAAGTATGACCGCCGCGGCGGGCCCAAGCGTGCCGACAAGCCTCAGGAAGCGATGGACTTCTTCATGGCTCAGCGTCTGACGCCTCAGATGGATGGATACCCGATCAAGCAGATCGAGGCCACCGCCGCCGAGATTCGTGCACGTGAGGTTCAGAACCGCGGCGTATCACCGGGCGGCATCACAGGCTGGGAGCCGATCGGCCCCGGCAACATCGGCGGACGCACGCGGGGCTTCGTGATCGACCCGACCAACCCCGACATCCTGTACGCCGGCGGCGTCGCGGGTGGCGTCTGGAAGTCGACTGACGCCGGCGCGAGCTGGACGCCCACCGGCGACACGCTGATCAACCTCGCGATCGCGTCCCTGGCTATCGATCCGAACGACCCGAATGTCCTCTACGCCGGCACGGGCGAGGGTGTCTTCAAC
>JBCBMF010000115.1:0-9515 GCA_039822905.1 Planctomycetota bacterium | reverse complement strand
TGGCGAACGACGCGGCGCAGGCGATGATGAGGATGGGCAGGGCCGCGAGCCAGACGGTGCCGCGGGCGTCGGTGGCGGCGGCGTCGAGCTCGAGCCAGAGGGTGATGCTGTAGGTGTTGATCTGTGCAAGATGGAGCGGGATGGCGGAGCCGGTCATGACGACGGCGACGACGGAGGTGGCGGCGATGAGGCTTGATCGCATCGCGGCGAGCGTTGTCAGTGCGCGGCGGATCGGGCCCGCGCCTTCGAGCGATGTCGATTCGGAGAGCGAGCGGTCGATCGAGCGCACGCCCGACGCGAGGACGGCCGCGGCGATGGGTGTTGACCAGAGCGCGAGACCCAGCACGGCGACGACTCGTCCCGCGGCGATGGCGCGCCAGCTTGGGCCCATGGCGAGCCAGTCGCCCACCACAGTGCCGGGTGCGCGGAACAGGTTGAGGCCCGCGTAGACCAGGGGCATGGGCATGAGTAGGGGCAGCGCGGCGAGCGGGGACCAGCGGGCGGTGAGGCCTCGCGTTGCGAAGGCGATCGGGAGCGCGAGCAGCGTGGCGAGTGCGCCGATGCCGACGGCCCAGGCGAGCGTGCGCGCGAGGATGGCCCAGCGGATGTCGAGCGAGGCGTCGGGAAGGGCGATGATGATCGAGCCGAGCGCCGTTGCGATGGGGACGCCGGCGATGGTGATAACAAGCGCGGCGAAGACGATCGAGGCGGCGTCGGGTTTGAAGGCTCGCGCGTTCACGTTGTGAGCATACCGGGCGGTACCATGGCGGCATGAGCAAACGAACGACGCGGCGCACGAAAGCGGTGAGCCCGCACGAGCAGCGGATCCGCCGGCTGAAGAAGATCGTCTCTGACAAGGGCGCGGACGCGGCGCTGGTGACGCGCGAGCGGGACGTAGCGTACCTGACCGAGTTTCTCGGGGGCGACAGCGTGCTCCTGGTGCCGGTGCGGGGCAAGCCGGTGTTCGTGAGCGATCGGCGGTACGAGGAGGATCTGCAGGCGTTCACACATCTGGCGACGATCCAGATGCGCAGCGGGGCGATGCACCCGCACCTGGGCGGGCTGATCAAGGACCGGGGCTACGACACGGTGATTGTGCAGAGCGAGGACCTGTCGCTCGCGGCGTTCGAGTCGCTTGCGAAGGCGGCGACGAAGCGTCGGCTCGCGCCGGAGGCGGGGCTGCTCACCGAGATGCGGATCATCAAGGACGCGTCTGAAATTAGCGGGATCCGGGCGGCGATTCGGCTGCAGGAGGCCGCGATGCTGTCGACGCTTGAGAACATCGGGCCGGGGATGACCGAGCTCGAGATCTGCGCGTGGCTCGAGTGGGAGATGAAGACGCGCGGGGCGAGCGGGCCGGCGTTTGGGACGATCGTTGGCGCGAAGGCGAGCGGGTCGCTGCCGCACTACATGCCGGGGGATGTGAGGACGGCGAAGAACACGTTGCTGCTGATCGACTGGGGCGCGGAGCTGAACGGCTACCGGGGCGATATGACGCGGGTATTCGCGTTTGGTCGCTGGCCCAAGGAGATCAGGGAGATCTACTCGATTGTGCTGGATGCGCACGAGAAGGCGGCGGCGGCGATTCGGCCGGGCGTGACCAACCGCGAGCTGGACTCGATCGCGCGGCAGCACATCACGGAGCACGGGTACGGCGACGAGTTCAGCCACAGCCTGGGGCACGGGATCGGGTTGGAGACGCACGAAGCGCCGGGGCTGAGTCAGCTTGCGCCGGAGATCGAGATGCGGCCTGGGATGGTGATTACGATCGAGCCGGGGGTCTATCTGCCCGGGGTTGGGGGCGTGCGGATTGAGGATGACTATGCGGTGACGGAGCGCGGGCGGCGGAATCTGAGTTCGTTGCCCAAGGATTTGGACTTTGCGACGTTGTAGGGAGTCGTTCCCTCGCTTGCGCTTCGGGCTCGTTGGGGTCGGTGTTAGCTGTAACCGCCGGTTGAGCCGAAGCCGCCTGCGCCTCGGCTGGTCTCGTCGAGTTCGTTGGTTTCTTCGATGAGGGTGTGGGCGACTGGCGCGATGACGAGTTGGGCGACGCGGTCGCCGTGGCGGATCTCGACGGGGTCTTGGCCGAGGTTGATGAGGGCGACGAACATCTCGCCTCGGTAGTCGCTGTCGATGGTGCCGGGTGCGTTGGGGATGGTGACGCCGCGTTTGGTGCTGAGACCCGAGCGTGGGCGGACCTGGCCCTCGTAGCCGTCGGGGATGGCGAAGCTGAAGCCGAGGGGGAGCTTGAGGATGGTGCCGCCCTTGTGCGCGGGGTGGATGGTGACGGAGTCCGACTCGAAGTCGTGCCGTGGGAGGCAGACGGCGAGGTCGAGGCCGGCTGCTCGGTCGGAGTGGTATTGCGGGAGGACGGCCCGGTCGTCGAGGCGGTGGACGCGGAGAGTCGGAGGCGCGGCAGTCGTGGGCGTGGTCGTCATGGGCGAGCGTATGCGACCGACCGCGGCTCGATTCGGCTACTGTTTCGCTCGCGCACACGTTCGGACACTGCGAGGGTTTTTCGATGCTGAACTCGATCCGTCAGTCTTTCGCTTCAGGTCGCTCGGCGGCGATGGCTGTTGGGATGGTCGCAGCCGCGGGTCTGGCGAGCTGCTCGCAGCCGGAGGGGCCGGTGACGCCTACGGGCGAGACGGCGCTCGAGACTGGCTGGACGATGACGGAGATCTCGATCGGCCTGATGAAGCCCTGGGGGGCGGCGTGGCTGCCGGACGGCGAGACCATTTTGGTCACGGAGAAGGAAGGCCGGCTGCGGGTGATCGAGAACGGTCAGCTGCGGGGCACGGTTGTGAAGGGTGTGCCGGAGGATGTGTTCGCGAGCGGGCAGGGCGGGCTGATGGATATCCAGCTGCACCCCGAGTTCGAGGACAACCGGCTGGTGTACATGACGCTCTCGACCGGGACGCGGCAGGCGAACCGGACGGAGCTCGTCCGCGGGCGGCTGAACGAAGACCTGAGCGCGCTCGAGGATGTCGAGCGGCTGTTTAAGGTCTCGTCGGACAAGGAGGGCGGGCAGCACTTCGGCTCCCGCATCCTGTGGCTCGATGACGGCACGCTTCTCATGTCGATCGGCGACGGCGGCAACCCCCCCACCGAGCTCGACGGCGAATTCATCCGGAACAAGGCGCTCGATACGACCTCGCATCTCGGCAAGGTGCTTCGCATGGACGAAGACGGCAATCCGGTGGACGGTGCGCCGTTTGCGGGTGATGGTGCCGACCCGCTCGTGTACTCGTTTGGTCATCGCAACATCCAGGGCATGGCGATTCGGCCGGGCACGGATGAGATCTGGGCGACCGAGCACGGGGCGCGGGGCGGCGACGAACTGAATGTGATCACTGCCGGCGCAAACTACGGCTGGCCCGAGGTGACGTACTCGATCGAGTACTGGGGGCCGAAGATCAGCGACGAGACGGAGCGCGAGGGCACGGTGCAGCCCGAGGTTGTTTGGACGCCGTGCATTGCGCCGAGCGGGCTGACCTTCTACACGGGCGATACGTTTCCGGAGTGGCAGGGCGATCTGTTCGCGGGCGGGCTCGTGCTCCGGCAGATCAGACGCGTCGATTTCAAGGACGGCGACATCGTCGGCGAGACGACGCTGCAGTTCGAGGACCGGATCCGTTGGGTTGGCATGGGGCCGGACGGCGGGCTGTATGTGCTGACCGATGAGATCGACGGCGGGCTGTACCGGATCGATCCTGCTTCGGAGGGCTGAACCAGCCGGCTACTCGGCAAGGGCTTCTTTGAGCAGGGCCATCTCGTCGGGCGTGAGCTTGGACTCGATGTCGCCCAGGACGCGGTCGAGGGTCTCGATCATGCGTTCGGTGGAGCCGATGGCGGTGTCGAGAGCGCTGGTGCCGGTGAGCTTTTTGAGGATGTCGACGCGGTTGAGCTCGGCGAGCCTCGCTTCGGATTGCGCGCGGGCCTCGATCAGGCCTTGCAGCAGCCGTTTGGCCTCGGATCGGGCCTGCGCGGTTTCGGTGAGGATGTCGTCGCGTTCGGACACACTCGGGCTCCGGGTCACCTGCACGTTGGGCATGACGACGTTCATGCCGCGGTTGCCGAGTGTATCGGTTCGGCCGGGGCGGGAGTTTGGTTCGCCGGCGGAATTGCGGGGGCTTGTGTCGCGGCGGGGCGCATCTCGGGGACGTGCGTCTTGATCGCGTGGAGCACGGCGTCACGGTCGCGGCTTGCGCGGACGGCGGCGAGATCGCTGACGAGCCGATCGAGGTCGACGGGCTCGAGGCCCGCGCCGGACCAGGCGTTGATGCCGGCGCGGTCGGTGGGGATGAGGCTCTCGGCGGAGTAGGCGAGCTCTTCGTAGAGCTTCTCACCCGGGCGGATGCCGGTGATGGTGATGGCTTGGCCCGGGTCGATGCCGCGGGCGCGGCAGAAGCGCTGCGCGAGCTCGATGATGCGGACGGGCTCGCCCATGTCGAGGACATAGACGCGCGCATTGTCATCGCGGTGCTCGATCGCGGCGGACTGGATGACCAGGCTCGCGGCCTCAGGAATCGTCATGAAGTAGCGGGTCATGCGCTCGTCGGTGACGGTGATCTTTCGTCCCTCGGCGAGCTGGCTGGCCCAGATGGGCAGCACGCTGCACGCGGAGGCGAGGACGTTGCCGAACCGGACCATGCTGAAACGCGTGCCGGGCGTGCGCGATTGCAGTCCCTGGATGTAGCGTTCGGCGAGGCGCTTGGTTGCGCCCATGACGCTCGTCGGGTTGACGGCCTTATCGCTCGAGATCATGACGAAGCGTGAGCAGCCGGCGGCGACGGCGGCGTCGGCGATGGCCTTGGTGCCGAAGAGGTTGTTGGTAACGGCGTGCGCGGGGTGATCTTCCATAAGCGGCACGTGCTTGTGGGCGGCGGCGTGGAAGACAACATCGGGGGCGTGCTCGCGTAGGTAGGCGGCGGTGCCGTCGGCGTCGACGACGTCGTGCAGGATCGCGGCGCGTTCGACGCTTGGGTGCGCTTCCTTGATGCGGCGGTCGATCTCGAACAAGGCGTTCTCGGCGCGCTCCATGAGGACGATGCGCTCGGGGTTGAAGCGAG
The DNA here is from genome assembly GCA_039822905.1 of Planctomycetota bacterium. GTDB lineage: Bacteria > Planctomycetota > Phycisphaerae > Phycisphaerales > UBA1924 > JANQQZ01. Next base: position 4,443 of record JBCBMF010000115.1, on the reverse strand, counting down.
CGCAGATCATGGCGATCTCGGAGCCGATGGAGCCGCCGGCGCCGGTGATGAGGACGCGCTTGCCCGTGAGCAGGTCGGCGAGGGATGCGTCGTCGACCGGGAAGGGCGTGCGGCCGATGAGCTTGGCAACATCGAGCTGGGTGTCGGGCACCGAGACGCGATCGCGGGTGGTATTGCCGGCGAGTAGGTCGTCGAGGGTGGGGATGAACCGGGCTTCGACGTCGATCGCGCGCAACTGATCGGCGATGGCGTCGGCCTCGTGCTTGCGGCTTGAAGGGAGCGTGATCAGCGCGCGGGTGAAGCGGTGCCAGGCCTTGAGCTCGGCGAGGTCGGTCAGGTCGCCCAGCAGGGGGAGGCCGGCGTCGGGGTGGGAGGCTTGATCGTTGGTGTCGAGCAGGATGCAGCCGCAGGGCCAGGGGGCGGGTGACTGGTCGAGTTCGTGGAGGAAGAGCTGGCAGCGGAGGCTGCGCACCGCGGCGGTGGTGCCGATGAGCAGCACCGTTTCCGGGGAGTTGGCGTTGGTCGGCTTTGGTGTGGGCATGGGTCCTCCGCACGGGTTATCGGCGTTCGGAGGGGGTGACCTGAGCCGGGCGTGCGGGTTGGTCGCTGGTTGTGGGGGTCGGCTAGGCTGGAACTGCGCACGCGTTCGCGCCGGAGGGTGAGCATGATCGAGCGGATCGAGGGGAAGCTGGCGTCGATCGAGGGTGCCGAGGCGGTGATCGAGCCGGGGGGCTGGCCGATGTCGCTGCGGGTGCTGCTGCCGGCGTACCTGGCCGAGCGATTGGCGGATCGGGCGGGCGAGGCGGTGGAGTTTCGGACGCTGTGCTACCTCGAGGGTCAGGGGCAGGGGACGAGCTTTGTGCCGAGGCTTGTGGGCTTTGCGACCGCGGCGGAACGGCGGTTTTTTGAGCTGTTTACGACGGTGAAGGGTGTCGGCAGCCGGAAGGCGCTTAGGGCGATGGCGGCCGAGCCCGCGGTGATTGCCAGGGCGATCGCGGGGCGGGACGCGAAGGCGCTTGTCGCACTGCCCGAGATCGGCAAGCGTTTGGCGGAGACGATCATCGCTGAGCTGGACGGGAAGGTGGCGTCGTTCCTGTCGACGGCGGAGCTGGACGATGCTCTCGAGGCGGCCCAGCGGGCACCGGCCGGGGGCCTGACCGGATCGGGCTCGGAGGCGATGGCGGCCTTGATGGCGTTGGGCGAAACGCCCGAATCGGCGGAGCGGATGGTGCGGGCGGCGATGGCGATCGAGCCGAAGCCGGGGACAACTGATGAGTTGATCCAAGCCGCGTACCGCGTCGGCCGATAAGGTCGCGTCTGCAGGGAGTCTTTCCGAAGGTTGGCCGAGGATTGGCCGAGGGTTGGGCACAGATGCGTCACGCGATGATCATGGCTGGTGGTGCGGGGACGAGGCTGTGGCCGTTGTCGCGCGAGGGGCAGCCCAAGCAACTGATCGAGTTCATCCCCGGGGATGACGGTCGGCCGCGGTCGCTGCTCGAGATCTCGGCGGAGCGGCTGACGGGGCTCGTGCCCGACGACAACCAGCTGATCTGCACGGGCGAGCGGTACCGTGACCAGATCGAAGCAGCATTGCCGGCGTTCTCGCGGCGGCGCTTGCTGGGTGAGCCCGAGGCGCGGGACACGCTGAACGCCGTCGGCTTCACGGCGGCGGTGCTCGCCAAGCAGGACAAGGACGCGGTGTTCGCCGTGCTGACGGCCGACCAGCTGATCGAGCCGGCGGATGTTTTCCGCAAGCGGCTGGATCTTGGCTTCGAGCTTGTCGAGCAGGACGCGACGCGGCTGGTGACGTTCTCGATCACGCCGACGTTCCCGGCGACGGGGTACGGGTACGTCGAGCGGGGCTCGCCGATCGGTGGGCTTGCGGGTTGCGTTGAGGACGGCGCGCAGCTGGTGCACCGCGTTGCGAACTTTGTCGAGAAGCCGCCGCTGCACAAGGCGCAGGCGTACTTCGAGAGCGGCATGTTCGGTTGCAACGCGGGGATGTTCGTGTTTCACGCGAGAACGTTCCTCGCGCTGCTTGAGAAGCATCAGCCCGAGGCGCACGCGGGGCTGATGACGATCCAGGAAGCCTGGGGCACGGACGAGCAGGACGCGGTGCTGAACGAGGTGTATCCGACGCTGCCCAAGATCAGCGTGGACTACGGCATCATGGAGCCGGCGTCGAACGACAGCTCGGTAACGATCGCGGCTGTTGACATGGACGTGCGGTGGCTTGACGTCGGGTCGTGGCCGAGTTTCTTTGAGACGCTCGAGGGCGGCGAGACGGGTCACAAGCAGGCGGGGCCGGGCGTGGCGGTGTTTCACGACGGCGCGAAGTCGGCAGTGTACAACGACGATCCGACGCACACGGTGGCGCTGCTCGGGTGTGACGATCTGATTGTGGTGCACACCGGCAAGGCGACGCTGGTGATGCCGGCGAGCCGGGCGCAGGATCTGAAGCAGTTGAGGGATGGGCTGCCGGGGGATCTGCGGTAGGTGGGCCCCCGCTCACGCAGGGTGGGGCTTGCACACGCATGTAAGTCACTCATGTCGATGCGAACTCGTAAAGCGTGCAACGATTTGGCTCATGTACATGCTGCGAAGGCTTCTGTCTTGAGGCACACGAGGGAAGGTGCTTCGGTGCGGGGTGGGTGACAGTGATCGGAATCAACTGGATTCGCTTCGCTCATCCGGTGCATCGATCGCGCGCTTGATGCACCGGATGAGGGCGCAGCCCGAATCCAGATGATCGCTTGGAGCCCCCAAAAGCCCTGCAAACTCAGGCATTACCCTCGCAACCCAACGCCCGATCCGCGATACTTCTCCCATCAGGTACGTTTCCATCGATCTCGGTGACCGGCGGACGGGGCTTGCTTCTGGTGACTCGGCGACGGGGGTGGTGTCGCCCTTGACCGTTATCGAGGTCGAGCTTCAGCACGGCGGGGGTGCGCCGCTGCTTGAGGCGGTGGCGCGGGCTGTGGAGGATCAGCTCGGGGACAACCCCAGGCTGCAGCGGGGCGAGGTGGTGATCGGGGTGCCGTTGAACATGGACGGGTCGGCGGGGCCTCGGGTGCGGATCGTGCGGGCGTTTGCGGCGAGGCTGCAGTCGAGGCTCGGGCGGGCGATGCACGAGCAGGACGAGCGGCTGACCTCGGTGCAGGCCGACTGGGACATGGCCCAGAGCGGGCTGACGCACCAGCAGAAGAAGGAGCGGCGGGACGCCCTGGCGGCGGCGGCGATCCTGAGCGACTTTCTCGAGGCGCGGAAGAACGCGCCGGCGGAGCCCACAGATGATCGCGGGGTCTGGTAGGGCCTCGGCGGCGCGGTGCGATCGAACCGATACTGTCAGCGACGGGTACAGGTGTGCGGAGAGCCACTGGAAGGAGCCGGGGCGTGCGGAAGCTGCTTGCTGTTGTTTGTGTGTGGATGGGTGCGTTCGCGAGCGCACAGCCGTTGGCGAGCGCGGATGAGCTGCTCGACGCGATCGAGCAGTCGGACAGGGACATCGAGCGGCTGACGGCCGAGATGCAGTACCACCGGCTGTTTGAGCTGGCGGGCGACGAGCAGACGCGCCTGGGGATGCTGCAGTTCGTGAACGAGCGCGACGCGGACGGCGAGCCGGCGACGCGGCGGTTTGCGATTCGCTTTGATCAGACCGTCGTCGGCGGGCGGCGCGAGCGCGATGGGCGGACGTTTGTCTTCGATGGTGAATGGCTGACCGAGCGGATCCCGTCGGAGAAGCTGATGCTGAAGCGGCAGGTCGCGCCGCCGGGCGCGGACTTTGATCCGCTGAAGGTCGGCGAGGGGCCGCTGCCGATCCCGCTGGGGCAGGCGAAGGCGGACATCTTGGAGCGGTACGCGGTAACCATGCCCGAGCCGCTGGACGGGATCGATCATCGGGCTGATAGGCCGAGGCTTGAGAGCTACATCAGCGCGATGGAGGCGGCGCAGCTGAAGCTGATCCCGAAGGACGATGACGATCAGTTCGAGGAGATCCGGTTGTGGTATCGGTCGGTTGAGACTGGCGTGCTGCCGTGCATGGCGCTGACGATCAACCGGACGGGCGACGAGGTGATGGTGCAGCTGCTGGACTTCAAGCTGAACGAAGTGGCGCGGATCGACGAGCGGCTGTTCCGGGATGAGGCGCCGGCGGACTGGGACGTTGAGATCACGCCGTTTCGGGGCGAGGTCGGTAATGACGGGGCGATGACGCCTGTGCATACCGATGCTGTTTCGCCAGTCTTGGCAAGCGTCCAGCCCGAACTGCTGCCGGCGGTTGAGGCCGACGTTCAGCTGCTTGATCAGCACGAGATGCCTGAGGTGGTGCGTGCGTTGATCGAGGCGCCGTACACGACGCCCGAGGAGTCGGCGGCGCTTCGGGTATTCCACGGACAGTGGACGGCTGATGATCTCGCGCTGGCCGAGCACTCGGCGGCGAACGCG
>JBCBMF010000114.1:0-9628 GCA_039822905.1 Planctomycetota bacterium | reverse complement strand
GGTGTTGTCATCGGCATGGGCATCGTGTTCTTCTACGCCGTGCTCGGCGGCATGAAGGGCATCACCTACACACAGGTCGCGCAGTACTGCGTGCTCATCTTCGCGTTCATGGTTCCGGCGATCTTCATGTCGCTGTTGCTCACCGGCAACCTCATCCCGCAGGCCGGCTTCGTGGGCGACCTCGGCGGCGACGTCGGCACCCAGATCGCCGCCGAACTCGGCGCGGTCGGCGGGGAGAAGATCGCGCTCCTCGACGCCATCGACAAGATCAACACCGAACTCGGCTTCAACGCCTTCACCGATGGCTCGAAGTCACGCCTCGACATCTTCATGATCACCATCGCGCTCATGGTCGGCACCGCCGGCCTGCCCCACGTGATCATCCGGTTCTACACCGTGCCCAAGGTCCGCGATGCGCGCATGAGCGCGTTCTACGCGTTGCTCTTCATCGCGATTCTCTACACCGCCGCGCCCGCCGTCGGCGTGTTCGGTCGCATGAACCTCATCCACACCGTCGAGCACGCGTACTATGACGCCGAGCTCGCCAAGAGCGAGGAGGACAAGGTCATCCCGGAGTGGTTCCGCGAGTGGGAGACCACGGGCCTGCTGGCGTGGATCGACAAGAACAACGACGGCCGCGTCGATTACCTCAAGGGCCGCGTCTTCGCCGACGGCGGCAAGGACAAGCCGGCGTTCGCTGTCGATGAGGCTGACGGCACGCCTCTCCGCGGCGCGCATGGCGAGCGCGTCGTCACCAACCCGCCCTCGGACGGACCCAACGAGCTCTACGTCGACCGCGACATCATGGTGCTCGCCAACCCGCAGATCGCGAATCTGCCCAACTGGGTCATCGGCCTGCTCGCCGCGGGCGGGCTTGCGGCGGCGCTCTCGACCGCAGCCGGCTTGCTCATGGTCATCTCGAGCGCGGTCAGCCACGACCTGCTCAAGGGCGTGATCTACCCGAAGGTCACCGAGAAGCAGGAACTGTGGGTGGCACGGGGAGCCGCCGCTGTTGGCGTGTTCGGCGCGGGCTACTTCGGCATCAATCCACCTGGGTTCGTCGCCGAGGTCGTCGCGCTCGCCTTCGGCCTCGCCGCGAGCACGTTCTTCCCGGCAATCCTGCTCGGCATCTTCAGCAAGCGCGCCTCGCGCGAGGGCATCGTCGGCGGCATGCTCATCGGCATCGCCTACACGCTCACCTACATCGTCATGTTCAAGTTCACCTGGGCCGACGGGCTGTTGCAGGTCGTGTCCGGCTGGGAGCCGGGTCAGAACAAGGCCGACTACTGGTTCCTCGGCATCAGCCCCGAGGGCATCGGCTCGATCGGCATGCTCGTAAACTTCGCCGCGGCGATCGTGATCAGTAAACTGACGCCGCCGCCGCCGCAAGAGATCCAGGACCTGATCGAAGATATCCGCGTGCCCAAGGGCGCGGGTGAAGCGCACGAAATGCAGCTCCCCCCGGCGACCGAGGCCGACCTCTAGTCCCGAACGAGAAAGACCGCAGGAGATCATTTCATGTCGACCAACACCACCGGCATCTACGCGCCGTCCAGCTTCGCCGACGTCGGTGCGCCCCGCTGGCTCATCTCGTCCATGGACGAGTACAACACGCTCTACAAGCAGTCGATCGACGACCCAGACACGTTCTGGGCGGGCGCAGCGAGCGAACTGCACTGGTTCAGCCCGTGGTCGAAGGTCTGCGAGTTTGAAGCCCCCGACGCCAAGTGGTTCGTCGGCGGCACAACCAACCTCTGCTACAACTGCGTCGACCGCCATGTCGAAGCCGGCCACGGCAAACAGATCGGCATCGTCTGGGAAGGCGAGCCCATGGATGGCGGCTCCCCCGAAGTGCTCAACCTGACCTACGCCGAGCTGCAAGAGCACACCGCCAAGTTCGCGAACGTCTTGAAGTCCAAGGGCGTCAAGAAGGGCGACGTTGTCACCATTTACATGGGCATGGTCCCCGAGCTCGCGATCGCCACGCTCGCGTGCGTCCGCATCGGCGCGGTCCACAGCGTCATCTTCGGCGGCTTCAGCTCGAGCGCCATCGCCGACCGCGTGCTCGACGCATCGAGCAAAGTCATCGTCACGTGCGACGGCGCCTGGCGTCGAGGCTCGGTCGTTCCGCTCAAGGCGAACGTCGACGAAGCTGTCAAGTCGCTCGGCGAGCAGGGCCACACGCTCGACGCGTGCGTCATCGTCAAGCGCTGCAACAACGACATCACCATGTCATCGCACGACAGCTGGTGGCACGAAGACATGTCGGGCGCAAGCGAAGACTGCCCCTGCGAGCCCGTCGACTCCGAGCACATGGCCTTCTTGCTCTACACTTCGGGTAGCACCGGCAAACCCAAAGGCATCCAGCACACCACCGGCGGGTACATGGTCTACACGTACCTCACCAGCAAGTACGTCTTCAACCTCATCCCTGATCTCGACACGCCGCAACGCGAAAGCCAGAACGGCCAGCTCTACTGGTGCACCGCCGACGTTGGCTGGATCACGGGCCACTCCTACATCATCTACGGCGTCATGGCCAACCGCGTCCCCACACTCATGTACGAGGGCGCACCCAACCACCCCGACGCCTCACGCTTCTGGGACATGGTCGAGCGGCACAAGGTCACGCAGTTCTACACCGCGCCCACCGCCATCCGCGCGTTCATGAAGTGGGGCGATGAGCACGTCGAGAAGCACGACCTCAGTTCGCTCCAAGTCCTCGGCACCGTCGGCGAGCCGATCAACCCCGCCGCGTGGGACTGGTACCGAAACAAGATCGGCCGGGGCGTCCTGCCCATCGTCGACACCTACTGGCAGACCGAGACCGGCGGCCACATGATCACGCCGCTGCCCGGCGTCACCGACTGCAAGCCCGGCTCGTGCACGCTGCCGTTCTTCGGCATCGACGCGGCCGTCGTCGACACCGACGGCAGCGAGAAACCGCGCGGCGAAGACGGCCTCATGGTCGTCCGCAAGCCGTGGCCCTCCATGCTCCGCGGTGTCTACGGCGACCGCCAGCGCTTCATCGATACCTACTGGTCCACCGTCCCCGGCTTCTACACCGCGGGCGACGGCGCCAAGCGCGACGAAGACGGCTGCTTCTGGATCACCGGCCGCATCGACGACGTCATTAACGTCTCGGGCCACCGCCTTGGCACGATGGAAGTCGAGAGCGCGCTGGTCAGCCATCCCGCGGTGGTCGAGGCTGCTGTCGTCGGCATGCCCCACGAGATCAAGGGCACCGGCATCGCCGCCTTCGTCTCGCTCGGCTCGGGCACCAACGCCGACGACGACCTCAAGAAAGAACTCCGCAACCACGTCGGCAACCAGATCGGCGCCATCGCCAAGCCCGACCAGATCCGCTTCACCGACGCCCTGCCCAAGACCCGCTCCGGCAAGATCATGCGGAGGCTGCTGCGATCGATCGCCGCGGGCGAGACCGAGGTCAAGCAGGACACGACCACGCTCGAAGACTTCAGCGTCGTCGCGAAACTCCAAGCCGAGGACTGACTCGATGCGAAGCCGATTCAATTGGTTGCTCGTCTTCTCTCTGCTCATCGCAGCTTGTACTCATCTCGTCGGTTGTGCTCATCGCCGCACGATCGATGTTGCACTGCTCGAGAGTGAATCACGCGTCACTCTCCAAGCTATTTCAAACATGGAGCATCGGCTGATCGATGCCGACCTCTCGGACGAAGAGGAAATGCGGGGTCTCAAGAACACTCAAGCGATGAGGCGGGTCATCAAGCTCACGGATACGATGACAGCGGAGCTCGCACGCGTCGACATGAAGCCTGATGATGCAGACACTTTTGATACCTATCTGAAGATGGTGTACAGACATTACTATGCAGGCTTGCAGCAACCGGCCGAGGTCTTCGCGCAGCGAGAGGTCCGAGATGACGACGTTGAGAAGTGGGAACGCGAACTGAACGCCCTGCTCCCGAGACTGAGGCGGCTCAAGTGACACAGGGAACAACGCTGAGGGTGACATTTCTCGGAGTGTGTGTGCTCCTGTGCTGTGTCTCGGGCTGCGCCGTTCAGCGAGGCGTCGACTTCGCGGGTATCGCCCGGCAGTCGACGTCGACTCTCAGCGACATCACCTCGCTTGAGGGTCGGATCATGCAAGCCAGCATGCCCATGGAGCAGCAGACCGCCGCACTCGATCGGGCGGGGCGCATTCGTGCCATGGTGCTCGCCGTTGATCTGGCGTTGGTCATGGCCGCGGGCGAGTCCTACACCCCGGCAACAAGTGCGAAGATCAACGCGGCCGCCGACACCGCCCACAGGCATCTCGGCTCGTTCGTCAACAGGCCCGCCGACTTGTTCGCGCGATCGGCGACTGCATCGAACGAATGGAACGCCTTCGAGGCCGAGGCCGACACGCTGCTCGACAACCTGCAACAGCAGCTCGCGCGATGAGACGGTTCATGCTCGGAGCGATTGGCGCGTTCGTCTGCGGCACGCTGGTCGGCTGCGCCGGCCGACAGATCGAGGGCTGGTACGACGCATCTCGCAACGCCGACCTCCGCAACTACGAGGGCATCGTCACCGCCGCGTCGTACGAGCCCGAAGACGAATCGATGGCGGCGCTGCGCAGCCTCGGCGCGATCGCCAGAGCGCGGTACCAGCTCGATCACCTCTCTGCGAACGAGCGGGGGTTCGAGCGCGCACCGGGCGACTGGGATCGGATGACGCTCGATGTTCTCAAGGCTTACGGCATCGTCGCACGGTTGTCGGCGCTCCCGATCGAACAGCTCGCGAAGGGTGAACAGGACATCGAGATCGCCGAGGGGCTCGCCCAGGTCCGCCGGACCATCGGCCGATGGGGCGGTGCCCCCGCCCCGACCCAGGGCACGCGCCGCATCAGGCCGTAGCGGGCCATATGATCGTCGCATGAAGCCGCACGCCTCTGCGATTGTTCTTGCCGCACTCGTTCTCGCTCTGCCGGGCTGCGCGGCCGCGGTTGTTGCCGCCGGCGCGGGCGCGGGGGCCTACGCCATCTTTGAGGGCGACATCGAGCGGCAGTTCGAGACGGACATCTCCACCGTCTGGTCGGCGGTCCGCGAGGCGACCTCAGAGCTCGGGCTCGAGATCACGAACGACGAGTTCGACGGGCTCGAAGCGAGCATGTCGGCTCAGCGCACCGACGGCCAGATCGTGCGCATCAAGGCCGAGGGCCAGGGGACGGCCACAACGCGGCTCAAGGTCCGCGTTGGCGTGACGGATAAGAGCAAGAGTCGGACGATCCTGCGACGCATCGAGATGGGGATGCCCCCCGGGACGCCGCCCAGCCGAGATGTATAAGCCACGCGGCGCGAGCCCGGACGGCTCTACCGGTTATCGATGAACTTGAACCATGCGTAGTCGCCGTCGTCCCATTCGTTGACATCGCGGACAACATCCGCATCGACGAGCTCGACGTGGGCATCGAAGTGCAGCACGTTCGGCCCGCGGTCGTACCACGCCGGCGCGATCCGCATGGTCGATTCGACCTGCCCGCTCACATGGCGGTTCCACCAGACATCGTGCAGTGTCGCGGCCGTTTCGTCCGTTCGGCCGAACTGGCCGTAGTTCGACTCAATCTCGCGGATGAATGACTCGTCAAGATCAGCCGCGAGGTTGGTCAGGTAGAACGTCTCGGCGGGGCTGCGGATCGACGAAAGGGGCCTCGCCGGCTTGCGCCGCCTGAAGTTCGTGCGTCCGCGGTTGTCGACCTTGCCCGCTTCCTCGAAGCTGAACGCGTTCACCACGTAGTGCAGGTTGTGGCGGTCCGGCGGCCGGCTCGGATCCTTATACATCTCGACGCCCTCGAACAGGTCGTTCAGCTCGGGCGTGAGCCAGTACCCCGGCTCGCGGTTGTCGTCGAGATACGGACGCAGCACAACCGCCCACGGCGGGCGGTCTTCCGACAACACTTCCTGCGGCTCACCATCCGGCTCCGAAGACACGCCCTCGCGCGGCACAAAGCCGTCAAACTCCTCGGCGTAGAACGTCTTCGCGATTCCGATCTGCCGCTGGTTGCTCGCGTCGACTACCCGCTGCGAGCTCCGCCGAGCCTTCGCGAGCGCCGGCAGCAGGATGCCGATCAGAAGCGCGATGATCGCGATCACCACCAGAAGCTCGATCAGCGTAAAGCCCGAGGTTCCGAGTTTCGTGTTCAGCCGGCGTGTCGTCATCCCGTACCCTTCTCGCCCGATCATCCGCCGCTCGATCAACGACCCTCAACAGCATCCGTGCCAAACAGGATCCTGCGTTGCAACGACCCCAGCGCTCGCCGATCGAGCTCACGTTCGGTCAACCATCGACGCTCGCTGGTATTCCGAGGCGGCGACCCGGATCTGTACACCGACACATGGACCGTGCGATGCGATGTCTCCCACACGAGACCTTCCAATTTCGCATCATCGCGGGAAAGAGCCTCCGACGCAACCCCGAAGTGCTTGGCGACGGCCGACTTGCGGATCGGGCGATCGCTTTCAAGTGTCGGCGGCTGCCAGATGCCGGCCCACAGCCCCGTCCCCGGGCGCTGCTCGACCAGAAACCTGCCGTTCGCGTCGCGCACCAGCAACGAGGCCATGTGCAGCGGTCGTTTCGCTGCGGCCCGCTTCGGCCGGGGGATTTGGTGCTCACGCCCGTCCCGCCGCGCGACGCACGCGCCGTTCAGCGGGCACCGATCGCAACCGGGTGTCTTCGGAGTGCACACGAGCGCGCCGAGTTCCATCGTCGCCTCGTTGAACACCCCGGGTGACACGCCCGGTGTCCTCGACCGAGCCGCCGTGGACACCAGTTCATCTGCGCGCGACCAGCAGAACACAACCGTTTGTGCGTCCTTGGGATCGAGGTCCTCGCCTTCGAGTCGCAGCAGCACGCGCGTCACGTTGCCGTCAACGATCGGGGCCGGCGCGTCGAACACGATCGACGCCACCGCGCCGGCGGTGTAGCGCCCGACACCCGGCAGCGTTTCCAAGTCCTCGGCCGACTCCGGAACCTCGCCGAAGCGCTTAACGATGTCCTGCGCACACCGGTGCAGGTTCCGCGCCCGGCGGTAGTAGCCGAGCCCGGACCACAGCGCAAGCACGTCATCGATCGGCGCCGCCGCAAGGTCGTGGACCGTGGGGAAACGGTCGAGAAACGGGCCGAACTTCTCCTCGACACGCGCGACCTGCGTCTGCTGGAGCATGATCTCGGAGACCAGCGAGCGGTACGCGTCGCGCCGTCCCCCTGGCCCGACCTCTCGCCACGGCAGATCTCGCCGGTGCTCGGCGAACCACGCGCACAGCGCCCGAACGATCCGTCGATCGCGATCGACTGCCCGCCCGCTACGGCGCGTCACGGAGCGCCCGCTCGCACGCGGCCTTGATCGCAGGCCAATCGGCCTCCGGCAGCTTGTTCACCGAGAGCCAGTCGCCGTTGAGCAGCACGGCTCTGACACCGCCGGTCGCAAAGATCGGCCCCGCGATCGGGTCGGTCGCCGCGTCGTCCGCGTTCAAGAACGACCGGGGTCGATCCGAGACCGGCGCATCGAGCATCAGCTTGAGCGCGTCTGGGTTCGGGGTGGGCTCGTAGCGAAGCACGCGTGGCATGCCGGAGCGTATCGCCCGCCGACGCCGTAGACTCGCCCAAGCGTGAACCAGCTCGAAGGCATCACTGATCTTGTCGATCGGCTCGGCGCCTACCCCTGGTGGGAGGTCCTGGCCGAGCTTGTTGTCATCTGGCTGGTGGTCTATCTCGCGTTCCGGTTCGTGCAGGGCACCCGGGCCGCCGGCGCGATTAAGGGCATCTTGGTTGTCGTGATCCTCGTCTCGCTCGGGGCCCGCATCGTCTCGGGCGAGACGTTCGCACGCCTCGCGTTCCTCTATGATCGCTTCCTCGGCATCGCGACGATCGCGCTCGTGGTCATCTTCCAGCCCGAACTCCGCCGGGCGGTCATCCGGCTCGGCGAGACCCCGTTCTTCAGGCAATCACCCAAGGACATCGAGTTCGTCGTCAAAGAAACAGCCGAGGCGTGCACGTACCTCTCGAAAGCCAAGTTCGGCGCGATCATCGTCGTCGAGCGGCAGGTCGGGCTCGAGGGCCTCACCGAGGGCGGCACCCCGCTCCGCGCCGACCTCACCGCCGGCTTGCTTCAGACTATCTTTTACCCCGGGACGGCGTTGCACGATCTCGCGGTGATCATCCGGGGCCGGGTCATCCACGCCGCCGGCGTGCAGCTGCCCCTCGCCGATCCTCAGGACATGCCGGACCCCACGCTCGGCTCGCGCCACCGCGCCGCGGTTGGCATCTCCAAAGAGTGCGACGCGCTCGTCGTCGTCGTGAGCGAGGAGACGGGCCTGCTGCGGCTCGCCGAGCGAGGCAAGCTCAGCCCGGGCTTCACGCCCGGCGTCTTCCGAGCGCAGCTCCGAGCCCGGCTCGAACGCAACCCCGAGATCGCGGAAGAAGACTCCGCCGGCCTACAAGAAGAAGACGCCGTCCGGCTTGAAGGCACCATCGCTGACGCCGCCGATCGCGACAAATCGGCCGACGCGTCAACCTCCGATGCAAGGGAGAAGCGGTCATGAACTCCGGACTGATCGCCCAGCTCCGGACCGTCGGCATCGTCACCGTGCTGACCGTGCTCGTGTGGGTTGTCGCCGAGAGCGAGAGCCTCACCGGCGAGCGGATCGAGACCGAGGTCACCATGGTCGGCGACGTTCGGGCGGGCCTCGTGATGGTCCCCGTCCGCGACGGGGCGTGGACCGGGCGCGTGACGATCGAGGTCGAAGGCGGGGCGGCCGCGGTCTCCCGTTTGCGAGAGCCCCTGCGCGCCGGTTTCGATCTTGAGCCGGGCCAGGGCATCGTTCCGATCGAGTCGGGTCGGCACGTTCTTGATCTCGCCGACGCTGTTCGATCGCTGCCGGCATTCCAGCGATCGGGCCTCACGATCGCGTCGATCGAGCCGGAACAGGTCGAGGTCGACATCGTCCGTCTCGTCACGCGCGACGCCGACGTCGTCGTGCGGCTGCCCGCGGGCGTCGATGTGTCCTCGGTCGTCGCCGAGCCCCGCCGAGCGCGCCTGACCTACCCGGACTCCGCCGCCGACGCCGTCGAACGCGGGGTTGAGATCGTCGCCGCTGTCTCCGCCGCGCAGGCCGATGACATCATCGTCGGATCGCGTTCGACCATCCGCGATGTGCCGCTGCTCCTGCCGCCGATGCTCACCGGCAGCCCGTTCGCGTCGATCGAGCCATCGAGCGTCAGCGTCATCGCCACGCTCGAAGAGCGAGAAGACACGGTCACGCTCGACGCGGTCCCCGTGCGCATCCAGCGGCCCGCGTTTCAGGCGGATCGATGGATCGTCCGCGTGGACGAAGCCGACCAGCTGCTCTCGGGTGTGGTCGTCACCGGCCCCAGCGATCTGATCGCGCAGATCCGGTCGAACGCGCTGCGCATCTTCGCGACCGTGAGCCTCACGCCCGACGACCTCGACGGCCTGATCACCGAAAAAGCCGTGACGTTTAGCGAACTCCCAACGCCGCTGCGCTTCGAGACCGAACGCGCGACCGTCCGCCTCCAGATCGAGCCGGCGCCGTCCGAGTAGCGATCAGGCCCGAGCGGCGAGCACGCTCCGCTCGGCGAACCGATG
>JBCBMF010000113.1:0-9659 GCA_039822905.1 Planctomycetota bacterium | reverse complement strand
GAGGCCCGGGCAGTCGCCGCCGCCGGTGAGGACGCCGATTCGTTTGTGGAAGCTGCTCATATCGGAACCGGTATCGGTCGTTTCGCCGGGATCCGCGTGCAATAGACAGAACACCGGTGCGTTTGACCTGTGGGCCCGCGTGGGCCGGCGAGTGAATCCCGCCGATTTCGGGGTCGGCCAGCTTTGGAGCGTGCGACATGAAAGCGACACTGACGACGGCGGCTGCTTTGGTTCTGTTCGGAACAACGACCGGCATCTCGGCTCAGAATGCCGATCGGGCGGATCGCCCGGTGATGCAGGCCGACCAGGCAGAGCGCGAAGTCCAGCGTGAGCGCAATGGACGCCGGGGCCCCGGCATCGGCAAGGCCGCGATGCTCGAGCGGTTTGATGCCGACGGCGACGGAGAGCTCAGCGAAGCCGAGCGGGCCACCGCGAAAGAGAGCTTCAAGGCGAAGCGCGAGCAGATGAAGGCCCGGCTGCTCGAGCGGTTCGACGCCAACGGCGACGGCGAGCTCGACGAGGCCGAGCGGGCCGTCGTGCGTGAGACCCTCGGCCCGCGGATGCAGGAGCGGCGTCAGCGCGGCCAGAAGCGGCACATGCACAAGCTCGCCCTCGAGCAGTTCGATGCAAACGAGGACGGTCAGCTCAGCGACGATGAGAAGGCCACGGCCAAGGCGCACTTCAAGCAGAGAAAGGCCGAGCTCGTCGAACGGTTCGACGCCGATGGCGACGGCAAGCTGACCGGCCAGGAGCGTCGGGCCGCCAGGGCGCATCACCGCGAGAAGCGGCAGCTCGATGCCAACCGCGACGGCGTGGTGAATGAGCTGGACGTGCAGGCGATCACCGAGCGTGCCGTGGCGGGCCAGCGGATCCCCGATGTCAACCGCGACGGCGCGCAGGACGCGGCCGATGTGGCCGAGCTCATCCGCCGGATCGGCTCGTACGAGGACTGATCGACCGAGGACAACACAAGCCCCGATCCGCGGGCGGCCCTTTCTCAGGGGCCCCCGCGTTTTCGTGCGCTGCGGGTCCGGTTTGGCGCAACCGACATCGGAAACGATCGAAGCGCGAAACGCCGACAGCCGGTACCATCAACCGATGGCCGACGCCCCCGCTTCACCCACACCAGCGCCCAGCCCCCAGCCCGTCACCGACGCGGCGATGTATCTGCACCCACACACTCTCGCCCGCCTCGGCTCGTTCGAGCTGCGGTCCAAGATGATCGTCGAGGGCGTCATGAGCGGCATGCACCGCTCGCCCTACCAGGGCTTCTCGGTCGAGTTTGCCCAGCACAGGCCCTACGCACCCGGCGACGACATCCGCCGTCTCGACTGGAAGGTCTACGCCCGCACCGACAAGCTGCAGATCAAGCAGTTCCAGCAGGAGACCAACCTCGACCTGGTGCTCATGGTCGACAACTCGGGCAGCATGGCGTTCGGCTCGATCCCGTTCGAAGCCGCCTCGGGCGAGGGCGTGAAGGAAGGCCCCGGCGGGCGCACAGCGTGGACCAAGTTCGACCATGCCACGGGTACGGCCGCCGCGATGGCCTACATCACCCTGCAGCAGGGCGACCGCGTCGGGCTTGTGACCTACGCCGACGAGATCACGGGCATCGTCGACCGCTCGGGGCAACGCTCGAACTGGCGGCCGATCGTTGAGACGCTGAGCACGCAGACGCTCGACAAGCCGACGGACTTCGGCCGGGTCGTCGACCAGACGCTCGCCAAGGTCAACAACCGCTGTTTGTTCGTGATCCTCAGCGACCTGTTTGAGGACCCCGAGAACATCCGCAGCGCGCTCGCCCGCATCCGGCACCGCCGGCACGACGCGATCGTCTTCCAGATCCTCGACGAGACGGAGCTTGAGTTCCGCTTCAACGAGCCCACCGTGTTTGACGGTCTTGAGGGCGAATCGCGTGTGCGTGTGAACCCACAGGCGATCAGGGCGGACTATCTGGCTGCGGTGCGTGCCCATCTGCAGGCGATCGAGCGGGCGACGCTGAGCTTCGGGTTCGATTACCAGCTCGTGAAGAACGGGTCGTACCTCGGGCCGACACTCGCGCAGTTTGTTGCGGTGCGGAACGCGAAGATCAAGAAGACGAAGATGGGCTGAGGAAGGAACGAGAGCCGCTTGAGCTTTGTGAACCCCATCCTGTTTGCCGCCGGCGTAGCGTTTGTAGCGTTGCCGATCATCCTGCACTTTCTGCGTCGCCGCAGGCCGCCGGTGCTGTGGGGTGCGATGCGGTTTTTGCAGGAGGCGTATCGGCGGAGGCGGAGGCGGATGACGATCGAGCAGCTCTTGCTGCTTGCGTGCAGGTGCGCGCTTGTGCTGGCGCTTGCGCTCTTGATCGGTCGACCGCTCTTCGGCGGCACGCCGGACGCCTCGGGCCCGCGCGAGGTGTTCCTCCTCGTCGACAACTCGATCGCGGCGGCGCGGCAGGCGGATGCGGGCACCGCGCTGGATGAACTGAAAGAGCGGGCGAGCGAGGTTCTTGACGAACTCGATGCGTCGGCGGGTGATCGGGCGGCGCTAATCGCGCTCGCCGGGCCCACGGAGGGTGTGGTGTTCCCGCCGTCGGGTGACATCGCAGGCGTGCGGCGTCTGCTCATGGGGCTGGAAGCGCGCGACAGCGCGGCGGATCTGCCCGGGGCGTTCGCGCTCGTCGGGGAAAACGACGCCGACGCCGAGCCCGATGGCCGCTCGGTCGTCATCCTGAGCGAGCTGCGCAGCGGATCCGTGGATACGGCGGCATCGCTTCCGCCGATACCGGCGTCGATCGGGCGGGTCGTGGTGGCCGAACCGACCCAAGCGATCGCGAGCAACATCGCGGTCACGAGCGTCGCCTCGCTTCGGCCCGTGGTCGTCGGCTCCGGGCGCGTGGGCGGGCAGGCGGCCGTGACGCTCGAGCGATCCGGCGCGCCCGAGCTCTCGGCCGAGACCATCCCGATCGAGTTGTGGATCGCGGGCGGCGCGCGACTTGCATCGTCCGAGATCGTCTTCGACGCGGGCCAGCGAGAGGCCAGCGCGCTGGTCTGGTTCGAGCTGCCAGAAAGCGTCGCGGACAACAGAACAACCGGCGAGCTGAGCGCGGGGTCGGACGGCGTTGTTGTGCTCGAGGCGCGGCTGGCTTCGAACACTGCCGGCGACACGGTGAGCGTGGACAACGTCGCCCGTCGGCCGATCGACCGGCGTCGCTCGCTCGAGGTCGGTGTCATCGCGCGTCGATCAACAGGCGGCTCATCCGGCGGCTCGGCGCTCGAGCGGTTCGACGCCGCGGACTGGGTGAGGCTGGCGCTCGCACCGCAGCAGGGCAGCCGCGACATCAGCGTCGTGGACGTTCGGCCGGCGGGCGTCGACGGACCCCGGCTTGCAACGCTCGATGCAGCGTTGGTGCTGAGCCCGGACGCGCTCGATGCTCGCGGGTGGGCATCGCTCCGCGCGTTTGTGGACCGCGGCGGGCTCGTGGTCGTTACGCCGCCCCCGAGCGATGACGTGCAGCTCTGGACGGACGCGTTTGTGCAGGCGTTCGATCTGGACTGGTCGATCGCTCGGGAGGCGACCGAGTCGGATGATGATGCGATCGCGGTGGATCTTCCGAACGGCGAGTCGAGCCTGCTGCGCATGCTCGCTGGCGAGCTTGAGGCGATCGCGGCGGGCGTCGGCGTGACACGACGGGTGGCCATCGATCCGATGTCCGGCGCATCGCGGGTCGAGCTTGCAACGGAGTCCGGCGAGCCGTTCATTGTCGCGGGCGAACCGACGCCGGGCGAGCGTGTAGGGCGAGGGCTCGTGGTCTACGTCGCATCGGCGTTTGTACCGGCATGGACTGACCTGCCGACGCGGCCGCTGATGGTGCCGCTGATGCAAGAGCTGGTCCGCCAGGGCGTCGGCCGCGCGCGCGGTGACGCCTCGGCGATCGCCGGGCGGGTGACTGCGTCGAACGTGTTGAACGTTGTCGATGCGACGGGTGCGCCGACGGCCCGGCCGGTGCGCACGGCGGGCGTCTACACGGCGGCGGGCGATGATGCGCGGGTGCTGGCCGTCAACCCGGACACACGCGGCGCGAGGCTCGATGTTACCGAGCGCTCACAGCTTGCCGCGTGGTTCGAGGCGTCGCTCGGCGAAGACCGGCTCGCATGGCTCGACGACAGCGGCGCGATCGAGCGGGCGGGCGGCGCGGCCGAACCGGTGGACTCGGGAATGCTCGTCTTGTGGCTCGCCGCGCTCGCGCTTGCTCTGGCGGTGATCGAAACGCTGCTCGCACGGGCGGCCTCGCGTGGGTCGACCATCGAAGAACTCGCGGCGCCTGCTGCCGGGAGGGCGGCGGCATGATGGAGTGGCTGCTCGGCATCGACCGACTCGACCCGTCCGACCCGGCGGTGGTCTTCGGCTGGGCGAGGCCGCTGCCCGCGTTTACGTGGGCGCTCGTCATTGCCGGCGCGACTGCGCTGGCGGTTGTGAGCTATCGCGGGCTGTCGGGCAGTCTGGTGCGGCGGCTTACCTTCGGGGCGGCCCGCGCGCTGATCCTGATCGCGCTCATTGTGCTGCTCGCCGGGCCTCAACTCGAACGGTCAAATGAGCGCACGGAACAGGACTGGGTGATCGTGCTGGCGGACCGCAGCGTGTCGATGACGATCGGCGACGGGCCGGGCGGATCGACGCGGGACGACTCGCTTTCCGAGGCGCTCGATGCGTTCGGGCCGACGCTCGCCGAGCTTGCCGAGACGCGCAACGTGCTGACGCTGGGGTTCGATGCGGGCGTCTATGACCTCGCGCGCGGCGAGACCGGTGCGTTCGACCCCGGCGAGGCTTCGGGATCGCAGACGCTGCTCGGCCGTTCGCTTTCTGCGGCGCTTGATCGTGCTGCCGCTCGGCCGGTCGCGGGCATGGTCGTGCTGAGCGACGGCGCTTCGACCGATGAGCCCGACCGCCGAACGCTGCAGCGGCTGCGATCGGAGCGCATCCCGGTGTTTGCCGTGCCGCTTGGCTCGCGTGATCCGGCGGGTGATCTGTCGATCGCATCGGTCGACGCGCCCGGGGCGGGGTTCGTGGGCGACCGCATCCCCGTCCGCGTTGCGCTCGAGCGGTCGGGGGCGGCGGAGGCGTTCGGCGGGACGGTGGAGCTCGTGGAACGATCGACGGGCATCGTGCTTGCGACCGAGGGCGTGAGCGCGGGCGATACGGAAATCACGCTGGTCGCCACGCCCGATCGCGAGGGCGACGCGGTCTGGGATGTTCGGCTCACGCCCGACAACGCCGATCTGCTCGATGAGAACAACTCGGCCGAGGTCGCGGTGCGGCTTGTCGATCGGCCGCTGCGCGTGCTGCTCGCCGACGGCTATCCGCGGTGGGAGTTCCGGTACCTCAAGAACCTGCTTTTGCGTGAGGGCTCGATCGCGTCGAGCTCGCTGCTGCTCGCCACGGGTCGGCGGCACATCCAAGAGGGTGACGTGCTGGTCGCGCGGATGCCGACCTCGCCCGGCGAGTGGGAAGATTTCGACGTTATCGTGCTGGGTGATCTTCGCGCGGAGCTGCTCAGCGAGGACCAGCAGACACAGCTGCGCGATCTTGTCTCGGAGCGCGGCGCGGGTCTGCTGTGGATCGCCGGGCCGGGCGCAACGCCGCAGAGCTGGCGGGGCACGCCGCTTGAGGCGTTGCTGCCGGTCTCGCTGGGCGAGGGTGTGTCGGCGTACGGCGAACCTGTGACGATGACGCGCGAGCCAACGGCGGAGCAGCTGGGCCTGCTCGAGCTCGCCGACGACGAAGCGGGCGGCTGGCCCGAGCGGGTGAGCAACCCGCAGACGGGCTGGAGCCTGCTGCGGTGGGCGCAGAAGCTTCGGCCCGAGCAGATCAAGCCCACGGCGAGCGTGCTCGCGTCGTTCCTGCCGATCACGAGCGGTGCCGAGCCCACGCCGGCGGTGCTGACGATGCGGTACGGCTCGGGCCGGGTGGTGTACGTCGCGACCGACGAGATCTGGCGCTGGCGGTACGCGCGGGGCGAGGCGCTGCCCGAGCGTTTCTGGGTGCCGCTTGTTCGGCTGCTCGGGCGCGAAGGTCTGACGCGCGCAGGCCGGGCGGCGGTGCTGAGCGTTTCGCCCCGGCAGACCGAGATCGGCGCGACGGTCACGATCGAAGCCGAGCTGTTGGACGCGCGGCTGGTTGATGCTCGGCCGACCTCGATCGGCGTCCGTGTGCTGGATGAAGCCGGCCAGCCCGTGGCAACGCTGGCGTTGCGGACCAATGACGCGGCGGGCCGGGCCCGACGGTTCGCCGCCGCATGGGTGCCGCCGGGGCCGGGCGAGTACACCGTCGAGTCGGACGACCCCGCGATCGGAGGCGGGACCCTGCGCGAGCGGCTTGCCGTGCTCGCCCCGGACGATGAGTTGCAGCGTCCGGCGACTGACCACCCGCGGCTCGAGGCGCTCGCGACCGATACCGGCGGAGGGGTCCTCACTCCCGAGGAACTGCCGCGTCTGCGGGAGCTGCTGCCGAACCGTGAGCGCCGGGTCGTCGGTACGCCCACGGTCGATCCGCTGTGGGACACACCGCTCGCGATGCTTGTTGTTCTGGTTTTACTTGCATTCGAGTGGATTGGACGGAGGCTGTCTCGGCTGGTTTGAGGCGGGCGCGCGAACCGCTCGGCAGGATCCGCCGGTAGAGAGGGAACGAACCGGCTTTAATCGGCGATCGCGGGTCCCGGCGTGCCGATCATGCCCTACGGAAGTCGGGTCTTTGGAGTTGGGCCATCGGCACGGAGGCGGTGCGAGCGGCATGGACGGTCACCAGAGCAGCGCGGTGCGTGCGGTCGAGCGGGTGCGTGACCGGATCCGGGCGGTCGCCGTGGGCGAGAACCTGCTGGCGGGCGTGTCGGCGGCGATCGGCTGGCTGCTCGGTGCGGGGCTCGTCGACTTCGCGTTCAGGCTGCCGGGGTGGCTGCGTCTCTTGCTGCTGCTCGTGGGCCTGGGTCTGCTCGCGGCCGCGGTGTGGCGACGCCTGCTGCCGGCGATTCGAAGCCGGCCGAAGCTCACGACCGTCGCACTGCGGATCGAACAAGGGCCGCTGGGTGAAGCCCGGGGGCTGCGCGGCGTGCTCGCTTCGGGCATCGCGCTCGCTGCCGACGGTGCGCCGGCGGACGAGCCCCCATCGATCCGGGCATTGCGCGACCGCGCGGCCGCGGACGCTGATGCGCTTCTCGACGACGGCAAGCCCTGGACGCTCGTCGAGACCGCGACCGTGCGCAGGCGGGCGCTCTGGGCGGCGGCGGTCGCGGCGGTCGCGGCCGGCATCGCGATCGCGAGCCCCGCAACAGCGTGGACCGGGCTCTCCCGGCAGATCGCGCCGCTCGGCGACGCCTCCTGGCCCAGGCGGTACGAGGTGGCGGATGTCACGGGCACTGATGTTCACCCGCTCGGCACGGCGCTCCCGGTGCGGGCGCTGGTGACGCGCACGAACCGCTCGCTGGGACAGACGCCTGTCACGGTCGTCTACCGCGTCACCGAAGAGGACGGATCATCGCGCTGGCGTCGCGAGCCGGCGACGCCGCAGCGGATCGTTGAGTTCGCCGAGGGCGGCGCGGTCGAGGGCGAGGCGTACGAACGTCTGCTCGACGTGCCGACGGTGGCGTCGAGCGATGACGACCCCGCTGTGCTTGAGTATTACTTTGAAACGCCCGATGACCGGACGGACGCCGTGCGCGTTCGGCTGGTCGAGCAGCCCGAGGTGACCGGCTTCTCGGTCACGATCACGCCGCCGGCGTACGCGGCTTCCGCGAGCGGCTCGTTTGTAGCGGGCGTGCAGGTCATCGAGCGGAGCGAGACGTCGCGACGGCTCATCGGGCCCGTGCTCGCGGGCTCGCAAATCGAGGTCAGCGCGACGCTCAACAAGCCGGCGACGCCGGTTTCGGTTTCCCCTGTCACCGACCTCGAATCGGGCGAAGCGGTCGCATCGGCGACCGTCGCCGCGGATGGCCGAGAGATCGTGCTGGCCTGGCCCGCCGATTCATCGGCGCGGCTCACGCTCGGCGTGCGTGACGGGTTCGGGCTTGAGAGTCTCGAAGAAGCCGTGCTGCGTTTCGACGTTGTGGCAGACGCAGAGCCGACCGCGGCGATCGTCGTGCCGGCGCGTGACGAGTCGGTGCTGCCCACGGCGATCATCGATATCGAGGCCGAGGGGCAGGACGACGTCGCGCTCGCCTGGGTCGGTATCGAGACCGAGCGCGCTCGTGTGCCGGGCGGCTCGGAGGGCGCCGAAGCCGAAGGCGACGGCTCGATCGCCGAGCGTGCACGCGTGGAAACATCGGAAACCCGGGAGATCTCGCACACACGCATCGATCTTTCGACACAGGGGCTGCTGCCGGGCGATGTGCTGCTTGTCACCGGGCTGGCGGCCGATCGGTTCGAGCGCGAAACGGGCGAGGGCGTTCAGACGCACGGCGTCGCGCGGTCCGAGCCGCGTCGGCTCCGGATCATCTCCGAATCAGAACTGCTCGACGAGATCCTCGCAGAGCTCGGGGGCGTGCGGCGGTCGGCCATCCGGCTCGACGAGCAGCAGTTCGAGATCGGCGAGACGCTGCGAGAGGCGATGGAGCAGGACCAACCGCCCGAGAGCGAGACGGCGCGGCGTCAGGGCGCGGTGAGCGAGAGCCTCGCCGGCGTGCAGGAGAGCATCGAGCGTGTTGCCGACCGCGTCGAGCGCAACGGCCTCATCGATGATGGTCTCGAGCGCGTGCTACGCGAAGCTGAGGCGGCAGCCGAGCGGGGGCAGCAAGCCGCCGAACGCGCGGCCGATGCGCTGCGCGACGCCGCGGAGCCGGCCGAAACCAACGCCGAGCGCGAGCAGGCGGAACAAGCCGCGGAACAAGCCCAAGCCGAATCGGAGGAAGTCCGGCGCGCTCTCGAAGAGCTTGCGCGGACGCTCGACCGGGGAGAAGACGCGTGGTCGATGCGTCGCGCCCTCGAAGGGCTCGTGAGCGATCAGCAGCAGGTCTCGGGCGAGACAGCTTCGGCGAGTGCCGGCACCGTCGGTCGGTCGGCGGACGAGCTGACGGAGCAAGAGCGGTCGATCCTCGACGAGATCGCGCAGCGGCAGCTGGAAATCGCCGAGCGGGCGGCCGAGCTGCTCGACGAGTTGGAAGAACGCGCCGAGCAGTCGGCGGACGGCGACCCCGGGCAGTCGGCCGCGATGAGCGCCGCGAGCCGGCGCGGGCGAGAGCAAGGCGTCGCGCAGCGGCTCCGAGACGCGGCGCGGGCCGTTGCCCAGAACCGCGGAGCCGAGGCCGGGCGTGCGCAGGCCGAGGCGCAGGAGCAGCTCGAAGAGATGCTCCGCGATCTGGAGGACGCGGAACGACAGCGGGACGCCGAGCTTCAGCGGGCGCTGTTGAGCCTGGTCGAGACGATCGAGTCGTTGATCCGCGCGCAGGAGGCCGAGCTGGCTCGGCTCAACGCCGGTGAGGTTGCGCTCGCGGGCGGCATGGAGCAGCTGCACCGCAACACGCTGGCGGCGCTCGATGAAGCGGGCCGCGACACCGCGCTCGTGGCCGTTGCGACGCCGCTGCGCGAGGCGTCCGATGCGCAGGCGGCGGCGATCGTGCTGCTGCGTGACGCGGGGGACGTCGGCGAGATCCGTGCTGTCGAAGAGAGGAGCCTCGCAGCGCTCGAGCG
>JBCBMF010000112.1:0-9719 GCA_039822905.1 Planctomycetota bacterium | reverse complement strand
CATCAACGTCGAGGACATCAACAACCCGCAGTACGTCAAGGCCTGGACCAACGGTAACACGGCCCGCGACCACAACCTCTACGTCAAGGACAATTTCGTCTACGCCGCCAACTACCGCAGCGGCCTGCGCATCCACGACATCGCCGACCCCGAGAACCCGGTCGAGGTCGCGTGGATCGACACGTTCCCGGCCGACGACAGCAGCACCTCGGCCAACCAGGGCTTCGACGGCGCGTGGTCGAGCTACCCGTTCTTCCCCTCGGGCAACGTGATCATCAGCGACATCCAGCAGGGCCTGGTCGTCGTCCGCCCCGAGCTCATGAGCCTCTCGTTCGAATTGCTCGGCGGCCTCGGAACCTTCACCGAGCCCGGCGGCGGCGAGGCGCTGTTCTACGCCATCACCGAGAACGATGTCACGCTCGACGCATCGACCGTCGAGCTCGTCATCACGCTCGAGGACACCACCGAGGTCCGCGTCGCGCCGAACAGCGTGGCCGGCGGTGTCGCGAGCTTCAACATGCCGCCGCTCGACTGCTTCGAGAGCTTTACCTATCGCGTCGAGGCTTCGACCACGGCGGGCGAGCTGTTTGCGTCGGCCGAGGCCGAGGCCGTCGTCGCCGAAGGCGAGGTCTTCGCATTCAACGACAACGCCGAGACGGACACCGGCTGGACCGTGACCGGCAACGCGAGCGACGGCCAGTGGGACCGGGGCGTGCCCGTGAACGCCGGCCGGGGCGACCCGCCCGCCGACGCCGACGGCTCGGGCCGCGCGTGGCTGACCGACAACAGCTCGGCCAACGGCGGCAACTCCGACGTTGACAACGGCCAGACCATCCTCACCAGCCCGATCATCGACGGCTCGGCGGGCGGACTGCTCCAGTTCAGCTACTGGGTCGGCGACATCGGCGGCGGCCCGTTCGACTCGGCCGACGTCTTCCGCGTCGACCTCTCGACCAACGGCGGCTCGAGCTGGACCACCATCCGCGACCTCGACGGCGCGACCAACAGCTGGGTCAACGACGAGATCGAGATCGGCGACGGCACACCGTTCGCCGCGACCAGCCAGCTGCGTCTGCGCTTCGTCGCCGCCGACAACGACCCGCAGAGCGTGGTCGAGGCCGGCGTCGACGCGATCAGCCTCAAGACGTTCGAGTGCGAAGACGTCGCCGACCCGTGCGACAACCCGGCCGACACTAACGGCGACGGCGAGTTGACCCCGGCCGACTTCAACGCCTGGGTGATCGCGTTCAACGCGCAGGCCGCCACGTGCGACCAGAACGGCGACGGCCAGTGCAACCCGGGCGACTTCAACGCCTGGGTGATCAACTTCAACGCGGGGTGCTGACGATCCGCTCCGAGCCCAGATTTCTCACAGCTTGCATCGCACGAGATCTGCTTTAAGATACGCTGGTGGCGAAAGGGGCTGCTGCCATGCGTCGAGTGGGGTGTGCGTTCGGGCTGATGATCGCGGCGGGGGCGTCGGCCCAGGTCGATATTCGCGTCGTTGCTGCGGAGGGAGATCAGATCCCGGGGACGCCGTACACGATCAGGGGTCTTCCGGAAGGTCAAGCGATCGTGACCGACGGTGGACTCGTTGTCTTTGAGGCCTGGACCAGCGACCCGCTCGGTAGTCAACGGCCATCGGTGCTTGTTGTCGATGCAACCGGGGTGCTGCACCTCGTTGAACGCGAGGGTTCGCCGGTGCCCGGTCTTGCGGTCGGAACTGTGTTCGATAGAAGATATTCCGACGTGATCCCGGACTTCCACCACGGAGCCACGACGCAGAACATCAGTGCTGACCAAGTGATCGTCAGCGCGCGGTTCCGCGACGACGCAGGGAACCGCGCCGGTGGGGGCTGGATCGCCTGGGACGCGGATCAGGGTGCGCACGTGTTTCTGCTGGATGAGCAGACTGTTTCAATCAACGGGGAGTCGCGCCGAATCCGGCTCTGGACTGCCGGGTTCGATAACAGCCATCGGCACGTTCAATTTGACAGCGCCGGTCGGCGAGTCATGCAGATGCTCGTTGAGGACGTCGACACCCCGGACGTATGGCACGATGCCGTCTTCCGCTGGTCCCCGAGTGTGGGCTTGGAGCCGATTCTGATCGCCGGGGCAGCGCTGCCCGGCAGCGATGGCGGTACGGAAATCACGCGGTTCGATGAGCACCGTGCGGTTTTTGCAAACCCGGATGGTTCCGTGTTCGTGCGGGTGCATCTCACGCACGCCGACGGATCAAGTGAATACACAATGCTGCTCGTGCTGGAGTCGGGCGACATCGTCTCTGCGCTAGGGCCCGGCGATGAAGTGCCAAGCATCCCGGGTGCGCCGATCGTGCTGAGCAACGAGAACCACTTTGCGACCTCTGGCAACAGAATGGAGGTCGTCACGTTCGATGATCCGGCGGCGCCCGGAATGACAGAAACCGCATACGTTCTCTTTGGATCAGACGCTTCCCACCGACTCGTGGCCAGGACTGGCTTTCAGGATCCTGGTCTGAGCGATGGCCAGTTTATCTCAAAGTTTGGAGGCGACTATCGCAAAGACGAAGCTGGAAATGTGATCATCGAGGCTTGGCTCGCCGACGCCGCGGGCACATCGAGCCGCTACGGCGTGTTTGCAGTCACTCCCGATGGCGACTTCCAAGAGATCGTGTTTGAAGGCGACGCGCTGCCCACCGGTGAAGTGCTAACGGATATCAGGTGGCAAAGACTGGTGATGATGCTCGGAGAGGGTGGACACGCGTCGGTGCTGGTGCAGGCCTACCTCGACGGAGTCCTAGGACCTTTCGTTCGGTCCGCCTGGGCGTGGGGCGAAGGGTCGTCGCAAGCGTTCGCCTACCCCGGTGTCACCATTCCTGGCCTAACCGGTCAGCCGACCGATCCGTTTGACTATCAACCTTTCCTTTACTCCCATTCGATCCAGGCAAACGGTGACACCGTCTTTGACGCAGACGGCGACAGCCATGGGGGAGGTCTGCGAGTCCGGTCATCGAATGGCGTCATAAAGCTGCTCACGTTTGAAGATCAGGAATGGGACATCGACTACGGCGGCGCCAGCTTCACGCTCTCTTCTCCGTGGCCCGGTTTGCTCCGAAGCTCGTCGATCCCAGACACCCACGGCGAGGTGCTCGGCCCGGACGCGGTCGGCCCCGGGACCACCGTCGCGATGTACTGGTCAGGCGACAACGGCGACTTGCTCACCCTTGTCTCCCCCGACCCATGCCCGGCCGACGTCAACGACGACGGCCAGATCGCGCCCAGCGACTTCAACGCCTGGATCCTCGCCTACAACAGCAACAACCCCGCCTGCGACCAGAACGGCGACGGCGAGTGCCGGCCCAACGACTTCAGCGCCTGGATTCTTAACTTCAACGCCGGATGCCCGTAGCGTCGCTGTAGACTCGGCGGCATGAAGACGCTCGCGATCTCCGTGCTCTCGTTCGCGGTGGCTCCCGCCGCGTTTGCGCAGGACGGTCTGCCCGAGGGCTCGCTTACCGGAAGGGCCGCCGTTGAGTCGGTCGGTGATCGGCTCTCGCGCGTCGCGGCCCGGCACGGCTGGACCGCGGAAGAGTTTGCGGCCGAGCTGCTCCGCGACCGATCGCTGCACCTCACGCCGGCCGGCGATCTCTTCTATGTCTGCAGGACCGGTGTCGAAGATCACGCGGGTGCGCACGCGTGGACCGAACCGCTGGGCGACCCCGGGATTCCGCTCGATTCGTTCATGAGCCTTCACTCAAGGCCAGGGGCGCCCAAGACCGTCTACCTCGACATCGACGGCCATCTCTCTGCGGACAACGCCTGGGGGCACACGATCGACTTCCCCGCGTGGGACACGGACGGCGACCCGGCTTCGTTCAGCGACGATGAACGCCGGGAGATCATCTGGCACTGGCTCGAGGTCGCCGAGGACTTCGCGGTCTTCGACATCAACGTGACCACGCAGGACCCGGGCCCCGAAGCGCTGACCCGCGTGGGCGCGGACGACGAGACGTTCGGGATGCGTGTTGTGCTGACACAGAGGACCGACGGGTTCGGCGACGGCATCGGCGGCATCGCGTGGCGGTGGTCGTTCAATCAGAGCATCGATACGCCGTGCTTTACGTTCAACAAGGGCGTCCCGAAGGGATCCGTCACATCGAGCCACGAGGTCGGCCACACGCTCGGGCTCAAGCATCACGGCCTGCGCGGCCTCGAGTATCACCCCGGCACGGACGGCACCCCGAGCTGGGGGCCGATCATGGGCGCGCCGTTCAGCGGGACGCTCCTGCAGTGGAGCGACGGCGACTACGACGGCGCCACGCGCGAGGCCGATCACATCGCGCTGATCACAACCGAGAACATCAACCGGGTCGCGTTTGTCCCGGACGATCACCCCGGCTCCGATGTCGAGGGCACGCCGCTCGAGCTCGGCGTGCCCGCCGCCGGGCTGATCAACGATCGGTTCGACACCGACTCGTTCCGCTTCACATCCGATGGCGGCGCGTACACCCTCCGTGTGAAGACGCCGGTCCGCAGGGCAAACCTCGACGCGTCCGTGCGGATCGTCCGGGCTGATCCGATCTCGGTCGTCGACGAGCTCGACCCGGCCGGGACCACCGATATCGAGGCCGTGATCGACCTCTCCCCCGCCGGCGATTACATCTTTGTTGTTGACGGGTCCTTCGAGCAGCAGACCGACGGGGCTCGATCCGACTACGGCTCGATCGGCACCTTCGAGATCTCTGTCGACGCCGCCCCCTGCCCCGCCGACGCCAACGGCGACGGCCAGCTCTCGCCGAACGACTTCAATGCGTGGATTCTCGCGTTCAGCAACGGGGCTCCCGCCTGCGACCAGAACGGCGACGGGGAGTGCCGGCCCAACGACTTCAACGCGTGGATTCGGAACTTCAACGCCGGCTGCTGAGGCGGGCGCGTCGAAACCGTGTGATCTTGCACACTGCGCGTTGACCGCGGGACCGACCCGCTTTACTGTATATATAAAGATCGGAAATAAAGGGGACAACCCGATGCGTCTCAGCACCACATCCGCTTTCGTCTGCTCCGCGGCCGCGCTCGTGCCTCTCACGTCGCTGAGCGCCATGGGCCAGTGCGGCGACGAGATCATCCGATCGGCCGAACTCGACGGCTCCAACGGGTTCCGCATCGTGCGCGATCCCGATACGCCGCTGTATGCGTACGCGGGACCCGGCTTCTCGGTCGCGGGCGGCGGCGACCTGAACGGCGACGGCATCGCGGACATCGTCGTTCACTCCGAGTACGGCGAGGACGGCCCGCCGGCGTTCGTGCTCTACGGCCGAGCCGGCGGAAGCACGTTCCCGGCCGAGATGACCGAGTACGACTTCAATGGCAACGACGGCACGATCCTGTTTGACGCGACGTTCCGCGTCATCGCGGAGCCGATCGGCGACGTGAACAACGACGGCATCCAGGACATCAGCGTCAGGACGTACTACGGGAGCAGCCGGTACGTCGTCTTCGGTCGCGACGCGAGCAGCCCGTTCCCTGCAACCGCCAGCGTGGCCGACTACCTCGATGGAGCGCAGGGGTTCGAGATCATCAACAGCGATTCGACGCAGTCTCTCGGCGTCGTGCACCGCGCGGGTGACCTGAACGGTGACGGCATCGACGACGTGCTTGTCAACAACACCGAGGCCCAGTCCGGCGACCCGGAGATCGACGGGCAGGTGTTTGTGGTCTACGGCAGAGAAGCAACAGAGACCTTCCCGAGCACCTTCGATGTGAGCTCCATCGACGGAACGAACGGGTTCGCTTTCAACGGCACAGATTCGAACCCCGTCCGCGGCGCACAGGCGATCGGTGACGTCAACGGCGACGGCGTCGACGACGTGCTTGTCAGCCGGGGGCGGACGCGGAACATCGGCCATGTCATCTTCGGCCGAGACCAGAGCAACCCGTTCCCGGCCACGGTTCAGCCCGCGATCGCGACAGGCGGCTTCCGGCTCACCGGCGCGAGCTGGCTGGCGGAACCGGTCGGCGACGTCAACGACGACGGCACCGACGATTTCCTCATGACCTCGTCGAACTCGGAAGCGTTCCTTATCTTCGGGAGGCCGAGCTCCAGCCCGTTCCCGAACGTTGTGCACGTCCCGGATCTGGGTGTTGGCGAAGGCGTCGAGATCACCGGGATTCAATACCCGATACAGATCGACGCCGCCGGTGACTTCAACGGCGACGGCATCGCCGATCTCGTGATCACCGACTACATCGAACACGCGGGCGGCGTCGCCGAGGCCGGCGCGGCGTTCGTGGTCTTTGGAAGGCCGGCGACCGATCCCTTCGCCGCAACGTTTGACGCGAGCCAGCTCGATGGCTTCAGCGGTGTCATGGTGCACGGTCCGGCGGCGAACGCGCGGTTCGGCTTCGATGTCTCGCAGGCAGGCGATCTGAACAGCGATGGATACGACGACATCGTGGTCGGCGCGCGCAGCTTCGGCGCGTACATCATTTTCGGCCGGCCGAACCCCGACCCGGTGCCCGCGCTCGCCGACACCAACGGCGACGGCCAGCTCACGCCCGCCGACTTCAACGCTTGGATCCTCGCGTTCAACAGCAACGGCCCCGCCTGCGATCAGAACGGCGACGCCGCGTGCACGCCGGGCGATTTCAACGCGTGGATTCTCAACTTCAACACCGGCTGCTAGCGATTCTGTGGCGGGCCGGTGACCCGTTCTGCGGATGGGTCAGCGGAGGACCACCATGCAGAGCCACGCCGCATCGATCGCTCTCCTCGCCGCGTCCGCGGGCCTCGCCGGCTCGTCGGCCGCTCAGCAGTTTGTCCCGGCGCCCAACGGCGACCGCACCGCCACAGCCGCGACCCCGTGGCTGATCAACGAGATCCCGCTGACACCCTCCGAGCTCGACGCGGGCCTGCAGGGCGCGATGCGCGTGACCGACTTCGAGCTCGTGCCCCGCCCGCTCTCAACAACGGCCGGCTACGTCCTCGATTCCTTCGACGTCGAGCGGTACTACACGGCCGAGATCGACAACGCGGGCCCGTTCGCTCGCGGCGACATCGTGCGCGTCGGGCCGGGCTTCCCGCCGAACCTTGTGAACCTGCTGAGGTCGCAGAACCTCCGCCCGATCGACATCGAGTTCCGGCCCTACGAGCGGGACGTCCAGGGCGGCATCATCCCGCCCGAGCTGATCGTCACCGCCGTGCCCGAGTCCGGAGACGCGAGCCCGATCGTCTGGGACATCCTGCTCGAGCACACACAGACCGAGGTCGACCAGGCGCTGGCGGCGTCGAACCCGCCCATGCGTCCGGTCGATATCGAGTTCACAGGACCGACGCCGCGCGGCAACCTGCTCGAGCGCGGCTACGCCGTCTTGATGGTCGAGAACGCGACACCATCGCCGTTGGGCGAGCGCGACTGGCGCATCGCCTGGGACATCGACGACGCGCAGCTGTCAGCGCGCCAGAGCGATCGGGTGGGCCAGCTCATCGACTTCGAGATCCGCCAGCGTGCGCTGCTTGAGTTCGAATCCGCGCGCTACGACGTAATCCTCAACGACTGGCAGGGCCAGCCGCGGTACACGCAGCTGGTCAGCACGCCCACCAACCCGGGCGGTCTCTACGACGACCAGGGCTTGCAGACGCTCGTCGGCGGCAGCATCGAGAGCATCCCGATGCTCACCGCGGGCTACAGGCCCATCGATATCGAGTACACGTGGGCCTACGACGTCAACGGCCTGTATCCGTACGCGAACGCGGCGGCGATCGATGCGCCGACCGCCGTGCAGCGAGCCGTCCGCGACGCGCTCGACACCGCGGCCGTCGACATCGCCAAGAACAACAACGAGACCAGCGGCCTGGACGCGAAAGAAATCGGCGGCGACCGCCTCACGGGCATCCACACCGAGGCGCGCATCACGGGGTCGTTCGTGGGCGGGCCCAACATCTTCAGCAAGTCATCGCCGCCCGCGGCGTTCGCGTACGCGGCTGTTTACGCCTATCTCTTCGATGACCTGACCGAGGGCGTCTTCCTGCTCAACACGTGCGAGCCGCAGCAGTGCCCGGTGCCGACGACGATCTGTAACCCGCAGTCGTTCACGATCGCCGAGCTTGTCGACCGCATCCTCGATGTGCAGGACTACTCGGCTTATGTCGCGCTCGCCGATCGCTACGACATCAACTTTCTGATCTGGACGTTCAACCAGTTCAACGGCGAGGTCGTCACCGGCGGCCCGGGCAGCGAGGGCTGCACGTCGCAGTTCCGCTTCAAGGACCTGACCAACCTCGTCGCAGACGTCGCCGAAGGCACGCTCGCGCAGGGGCAGCTCCGCGACACGATCCTTGACACGCTGCTCGATGACTCGGCGTCGCTCGCGACGGCTATTGACGCCGTGATCGATGACCAGGCGCTCGAGGTCGACCTGAGCCCGTCGCAGATCGCGTCGTTCAAGGCCGGCGTCCGCGCCCGCCAGCGGGTGTTCACGATCCAGGACCATGGCAGCGGCAACGAGCGGGCCGCGAGCCTGAACCTTGTCTCGCTGCCCGTCTGCGGCACGGGCGGCGCGGTCGTTTCGCGGCAGTTCGCGTCGTCCGCGTTGGTCGAGAGCGCGGCGTTCGATCCGACATCGACCGACGACGCCGTCGCAGCATCGCTCATCGACGCGATCGCCGACGCGCTGGATGGCTGGCCCGACTG
Source organism: Planctomycetota bacterium (assembly GCA_039822905.1). Lineage (GTDB taxonomy): Bacteria > Planctomycetota > Phycisphaerae > Phycisphaerales > UBA1924 > JANQQZ01. The sequence goes on along the minus strand of JBCBMF010000112.1, from coordinate 1,048 downwards.
CGCCGCGACCTGCGATGCCGACACGAACGGTGACGGCCTGCTGACGCCGGGCGACTTCAACGCGTGGGTGATCGCGTTCAACACGAACACGCCCGCTTGCGACCAGAACGGCGACGGCGTGTGTGCGCCGAACGATTTCAGTGCATGGGTCCTGAACTACAACGCGGGCTGCTGATCCCCGACAATCGAGCGCGGCTGCCCAGGCGGCACGACCGCGCGTCACAATCACTTCACCCCCGATCAAGGCCACGCGCAGCGAAGGCGGCAGACTCCCGCGCCGTCATCGGCGCGCACGCTGGCCACGCCGAGCAACGCATCGCACCCTCCAGGCTTCCCCCTTTCCCCACCCCATCACAGCCTGGAGGCACCGATGCAGATCCCCCACTTGTCAGGGCTTGTCGTGTACGCATGCATCGCCGGCACCGCGGCCGCTCAGCCGACCGTGACCGTGCAGACCGCACAGCCCGTTGCGTACCAGCCGATCGTGATCGATCTCGACAGCGACACCACATTGAGCGAGACGGGTGCATTGAACCCGTTCCTCGATCGCCGCTTCGATGTCGTGTTCACATCGCCGTCCGGCGCGGCGTTCCGCGTGCCGGGCTTCTTCGCGGGCGACGGCACCGGCGCAACGAGCACAAGCGACACCGGCGACATCTTCCGCGTGCGCTTCACGCCCGATGAACCCGGCACGTGGACCTTCACGACGAGCTTCCGAAGCGGCCCGGAGATCGCCGTTGATCTGGACCCGGCAGCGGGATCGGCCGAGCCCGGCGACGGGCTCACGGGCTCGTTTACTGTTGCGCCGCCCGACCCAACCGCGCCCGGCTTTCTCGCCAAGGGCCGTTTACGCAACGTCGGCGAGTTCTACCTCCGCTTCCAGGACGGCGACGCCTACATCAAGGGCGGCGCCGACAGCCCCGAGAACTGGCTGGGCTACGTCGGGTTCGACAACACCGAGGACGACGGCGGCGCGGGCGTGCCGGGCACGGGTCTGCACGTGTTCCAGCCGCACGCGCAGGACTGGAACCCTGGCGACCCGGACTGG
>JBCBMF010000111.1:0-9746 GCA_039822905.1 Planctomycetota bacterium | reverse complement strand
CGACGACGACCTCAAGCTGACCCCCATCCGCCTCGCCCACGACGAAGAAGGCGGATGGGGGTCAGCTTGAGGTCGTCGTCGAGGTCGATGGGATCGTCGTCGAAGGGGCGCAGGTGGTCTGGGTGGCGGAGCAGACGCTTGGCGTGGGAGTGGTGGCTGATGTGGTAGCGGGCGCGGGTGTTGCCGAGGTCGGCGTTGGCCCAGCCCCGATGGCAGTGGTCGGTGTCGAAGTGGGTGATGAGGATGTGGTCGAGCTGGTCGGGGCGGATGTCGGCCTCGGCGAGGAGGCGGCGGGTTCGGCGGGGGGAGAGGCCGCAGTCGAGGAGGATGGCTCGGGTGGTGATGCCGGTGCCGACAGTGAGCAGCGAGCAGTTGCCTGCCGAGCCTGAGGCGAGGACTTTGAGGCGCAGCACGCGTTAGAGCCCTCGGCCTTGTTTGGTCATACCGGCGCAGATGGGGCGTGAAGCTTCGGCGATGAAGTCTCGGATGGTCTTGGCGGCGTTCGAGGTTTCGGCGAGAGTGTCGAGCTCGGCCATGAGTTCGGATTTGGGGAGCGTGCGGCGGATGAGCTCGGAGACGATCTGCTTCACGGTGTTGATGTCGTGCTTGTCGAAGCCGTTGCGTTTCATGCCGACGAGGTTTGGTGAGCCGATGCGGTTGCCGGCGTTTGCGGTCATGAAGGGGGGGAGGTCGGCTGAGATGGGGACGCCGCCGCCCATCATAGCGAGTGTGCCAACGCGGCAGTGCTGGTGGACGAGACAGCCGCCGCCGAGCAGGGCTTTGTCGCCGACGGTAACGTGCCCGCCGCAGAGAGCGCCGGAGACCATGACGACGTCGTTGCCGATATTGCCGTCGTGGCCGACGTGGGAGCTGGTCATCATGAAGACGCGGTCGCCGATGCGTGTGGGTGTGTGGTCGTTGCTGGCGGCGTGAACGGAGGCGTGCTCGCGGATGAGGCAGTCCTCGCCGATGGTGACGCCGGCGGTGACGGAGTCTGGGCCGAACTTGTAGTCCTGGGGCTCGAAGCCGATGGCTGCAAAGGGGTAGACGCGGGTGCGGGCACCGATGGTGACCGGGCCCGTGATGTGGCACTGGGCGATGAGGTTCACGCCGGCGTGGAGGGTGACGGGGCCGGAGATGATGCACTGGGGGCCGACGGTGGCGTCGTCGGCGATGGTGGCTTGTGGGTCGACGATGGCTGTGGGGTGGATGGATGGCATTGGTGGGATGGTACGGGCTCTAGGATTGGTTGTGAGCGACTTGCTGGTTGTGCGTGATCTCGGGCGGGTTGGGTATGCCGAGGCGTACGCGGAGCAGGTGCGGACGCTGGAGTCGGTGATCGCGGCGCGTGAGGGAGCGGCGCGGGTCGGCGAGCTGCTGTTTGTCGAGCATGATCCGGTGATCACGGTGACGCGGCGGGCGGGAGCGGCTGGGCATGTGCTGGCGGATGACGCTCAGCTTGGAAGGCTGAATGTCGAGGTGCATGAAACCGATCGCGGCGGGGATGTGACGTATCACGGGCCTGGGCAGATCGTGGGGTACCCGATCGTGGATCTGAACCGGGTGAACTGTCGGCTGCACGCGTACCTGCGATTGCTTGAGCAAACGGTGATCGATGCGATCGGGGCGTTCGGTGTTGTTGGCGTGCGTGACCAGAGTGCGACGGGGGTGTGGGTTCACCGCGATGGGGTGCTTGCGAAGGTCTGCGCGATCGGGGTGCGGGTGCGGCGATGGGTGACGATGCATGGGTTTGCGTTGAATGTTGAGCCGGAGTTGTCGCACTTTGGGTTGATTGTGCCGTGCGGGTTGCACGGTCGGCCTGTGACGAGTCTGCGCGAGCTCTTGGGTGATGCGTGCCCGTCGATGGATGATGTTCGTCGTGAGTTGGCGGCGAGGTTGTCGGGGTCGCTTGAGGCGATGGCGGTCGCTGCGGACGAACTGCGTGATCAGGGTGACGCGAGCGTGGCTGGTGGGAGCCAGAGGTAGTAGATGCCGGGGCTTGGGTGGCGGTCGATGGCTGGGAGTGGCCAGGCCAGCGGCGATTCGGTGGTGTGTTGGGGTTGGCTTGTGGTGACGCTTGCGTAGGGCGTGGCGGGAGCGGTGCTGGTGCGGTAGAGCTTGACGAGTTTGACGCGGTCGGTGCCGGCGAGGACCTTGGCTGCTTCGAAGGCTTCGGGGATGCCGCCGAGGTGATCGACGAGGCCGACTTGTTTGGCTTGGCGGCCTGTGAAGACTCGGCCGTCGAGGACGGTGTCGGGGTCGCTGATGTCCGGGCGAGCTTCCAAGACGAGGGTTCGGAACTGGTCGTAGAAGTCGTCGACGAGTGACTGGAGGATGGCCTGGTGCTGCTCGTTGATGGGGGCGACGGGGCTGCCGAGGTCTTTGTTGGGGCCGCTGGTGAGGGATGTGGACTGGATGCCGATGCGGCTCAGGCCCGCGGAGGCGTTGATGGTGGGGATGATGACGCCGACGGAGCCTGTGACGGTTGATGGCTGGGCGTAGATGGTGTCGCCGGCCATGGCGATGTAGTAGCCGCCGCTTGCTGCGACGTTGCCCATGCTGATGACGACGGGTTTGCCAGAGGTTTGTTTGAAGTCGGCGACGAGGTTGTAGAGGGTCTCGCTGGCGGCGACGCCTCCGCCGGGCGAGTTAATTCGGAGGATGACGGCTCGGATGGTGGGGTCGCTCGCGGCGGTGCGGAGCATGAGGGCGGTGTCGTCGATGTCGATGGCGGATGAGCCGAGGCCTGTCGCGCCGATGGTGCCGACGAGGTCGATCTGCGCGATGCTGTCGATGAGGTTGGACGGGCCGAGGACTGTGGCCTGTTGGACGGAGCCCTTGGCGGATTCGAAGTTGAGCGTGATCGACTTTGGAACGCAGGCGGTAGCGATGGCGGCGAGCGCGAGCGTGCAGGCGATGGCGGCGGGTCGTGTCATGCGGTGAGGGTACTGTGGTTGCATGGCTGACGGGCGTGATGGGCGTGACGGGCATGTACCGGTGCTCTTGGATGAGGTTGTGGGTCTGCTGGATCCGCGGCCGGGCGATCGGTACGCGGATCTGACGGCCGGGCTTGGTGGGCATGCGTCGGCCGTGGCTGGGCGGCTGGGTGGTGGTGGGTTGGTCGTGCTGAACGATCTGGATGGGGGGAATCTGGAGCGGGCGGCAGCGAGGGTGCGGGGTGAACATCCGGGGGTTGAGGTGCGGGCTCGGCGGGGGAGCTTTGCGGAGCTGCCGTTCGATCCGGAGCTGGATGGGATCGCGTTTGACTGCGTGCTCGCGGATCTGGGGTTTGCGTCGAATCAGGTGGACGATCCGGGGCGTGGGCTGAGCTTCCGGGAGGATGGGCCGTTGGACATGCGGCTGGATCCGGATGGGCCGATGACGGCTGCGGAGATCGTGAACGAGACGCCTGAGCGGGAGTTGGCGGACCTGATCTATCGGTATGGGGAGGAGCGGGCGAGCCGGCGGGTTGCTTCCGCGATCGTGCGGCGGCGGCGGGAGCTGCGGTTCGAGGGGACGCAGGATCTGGCTGAGGTGGTGCGGAAGGCGGTGCCGGGGGCTGGTCGTGGGGGTGGTCGGCAGCGGATCGATGGGGCGACGAGGACTTTTCAGGCGTTGCGGATCGCGGTGAACGGCGAGCTTGAGATGCTGGAATCGCTGCTGGCGTCGATCGAGGTCGGGGCGAGAGCGGCGGTTGAGGGCCGGCCGGGCTTGCTGGCGGCGGGGGCGCGGGTGGCGTTGATCTCGTTTCACTCGCTGGAGGATCGGCCGATCAAGCAGGCGTTCGCGGCGATGGAACAGGCGGGTTTGGGGCGGCGGCTGACGCGGAAGCCGGTGGTTGCGGGCGAGGCGGAGTCGGCCGTGAATCGGCGGGCGAGATCGGCGAAGCTGCGGGGGTTTTCGGTTGGTGGCGGGGGCGTCGAGAAGGGCGAGAAAGTGTGGAGGGAAGGCGGGAGCGCGGGCCGATAGCTTGTTGATGCGGCGGGGTGTATCGCCGGGGTGAGATCGAATCGTCTTGGTGTGATCCGGCATGGAGGCCGGTGGGCTGGGGCGAACAGACGCAGGGATGCGGCGTGACCAGAGAGCTGAAGCTGAGTCTGATCGCGGGGTTCACGGTGGTGCTGCTTTTCGGCGTGCTGCTGGCGGACCATCTGTCGACTGCGCGGGCCGAGCCGTTGATCGTGGCGGATGTGATCGATGAGCCGTTGATCGTGCCGCGTGTTGATGTGCCGGCGCGGGTTGGGCAGGCGTTGCCGACCCAGCCGCGTGTATCTGTGCGCGAGCCCGTGCCGAGCGAGCCATTGGTGCGGCCTCTTGCGCCGGTGACAGAGCCTCAGGGTGTGTCGGGTGTGGCGCCTCGTGTTGCCGCGGGCGAGACGCCGGGCGATGGCTTGGGTGCGTCGGCGATCGGGTCGATCTTTGAGCGTGTTGTGTCTGCGGGGCCTCGGGAGTCGGTAACGCTGCCGGGCTTCGAGCGGGTCGAGCGTGGTGCGGCTTCGCGGTCTGTGGTGCCGACGGAGCCGGTGCGTGCGCGGACGCATGAGGTGAAGGCTGGGGAGTCGTTGTTTCGGATTGCCGAGCGGTACTACGGGAACGGGCACCTGTGGCGGAAGCTGGCCGAGCGGAATGCCGGTGTTGTTGGCGATGACGGGGGCGTTGGGATCGGTGTGGTGCTGACGATTCCGTCGAAGGACGAGCTTGAGGGGCGGGCTGTCGCTGCAAGCTCTCGTGTTGCGCCGTCTCCGGTGCCGGAGGAGAAGGTGTACGTCGTGGCAGCGGGTGACACGCTGAGCGAGATCAGTTTGAAGCTGCTCGGGACGACCAAGCGGATGGATGAGCTGCTGGCGATGAACCGTGATCAGATCCGTGATGCGGATGACATCCGCGTGGGGATGAAGCTGCGGTACCGGGCTGGGCCGTCGGCGTGAGTGTGCGGGCGGTCGCTGGGCGTTGGAGTTGGACGGGCCGGGCGATGCTGCTGATTGCGAGCGCGGGGGTGATCGGGCTGGCGTTGCTTTCGCTTCGGCAGCAGCGGCTTCAGGCGATGCATGAGCTTTCGGCGTGTCGGCTTCGTCAGGAGGGGCATGACAAGCGGCTGTGGTCTGTGCGGGCAGCGCTTGCTGAGCAGGTGACGCCCGAGCGGGTGTCGCTGATGCGCGAGGCGGGTGGCTCATGACTCGTGCAGGTTGGATGGCGGCTTCGGTTGCCGGGTGCTGCGCCGTGGTGTTCGGGGCGGTGCTTGCTCGCGTTGGACAGCTGCAGCATGAGGATGACACGAGGCTCGGTGATGCGGTTGGCTCGCGGGTTGCGCTGGTGTCGACGTCGCCCGTACGTGGGTCGCTGTATGACCGGCGCGGGCGGGTGATCGCGGCGACGGAGTTTGGGTGGCGGGTGTTTGTGGATCCGACGTCGTTCCCCGCGGAGCCCGGCGAGGCGATCGTGAAGCTGGCTGATGCGCTTGGGCTTGATGCGGCCGAGGTTGGTTCGGCTGTGGTTGGCTGGATGGCTTGGAATGATTCGGAGTGGAGCCGTTCTGAGGCAGGGGGTGATCGGCCGAGGCTGCGGCAGTATGTGCCGTTGACGGGGGCGATTGATGGGGCGCTGGCTGAGCGTGTGCGCGGGTTGGACATCGGCGGGGTGCATCTTGAGCGTTTGCCTGTGCGGTCGTATCCGGCCGGGGATGATGTTGCTGCACTGACGGGGAAGGTCGGCACGGAGCGTCGCGGGCTGCTCGGAATGGAGCACGCGTTTGACGAGCAGCTTCGTGGGAGCGACGGGCGCGGGCGGTACGTGCGTGATGCGCGGCGTCGGCCCTTGTGGATCGAGCCCGGGAGCTGGCGGGCGGCGGAGCGTGGGGTTGATGTGCGGTCGTCGGTGGATCTGATGATCCAGCGGATAGCGGTTGAAGAGCTTCAGCGGGGTGTGCTGGAGGCGGACGCGGCTGGTGGGCGGATCGTTGTGGTTGATCCGCAGACGGGCGAGGTGCTGGCGATTGCGGATCTTGTTCGAGAGTTGCCGGGTGCGACAGCGTATCCGTGGTGGCCGATCGATCGGCCGGTGGAAGGGCCTGTCGAGGTTCCGCGTGCGAGGTATGAGACACTGCTGCCGGATCCTGGTCGCGCGGCGCACGCTGCGCTTGCAAGGAATCGGTGCGTTGAGGATGTGTATGAGCCCGGGTCGAGCTTCAAGCCGTTTGTGTGGGCGGCGCTCCTCGAGGCCGGTTTAGTTGAGCTTGATGAGATCTTTGACACCGAGGGCGGCGGCTGGGTGACGCCGTATGGGCGGCCTGTGTTTGACGTGACGCGTCGGGACGAGATGACCTGGGCGGAGGTTCTCGAGAACAGCTCGAACATCGGCATGGTAAAGGCGGCGGACCGGATGTCGGAGACGGCGCTGCGGAACGTCGTGCGCGAGCTTGGGTTTGGCACGCGGACAGGTGTTGGTCTGCCTGGCGAGGCGGCGGGGATCGTGCAGACGCAGTGGAACTGGTCGCACTACACGCAGACGTCCGTTGCGTTCGGGCATGAGGTGGCGGTGACGCCCATGCAGATGGTGCGTGCGTTCAGCGCGTTTTGTCGGACGGGTGATCGAGCGGGAACGATGCCGGACCTGACGCTTCGGGCGATCGACGGGGGCGGCGTGGGCGTGCTGCGTCGGGTGTTCCGCGCGGACACGACTCGGGCGGTGCGAGCGATTTTGCAGCGGGTGGCGGCGAAGGTTGAGGCGAAAATGGAGCGTGAGACCGGCGAGGCTGGCTGGCGGTACTCGTTCTTCGGGAAGTCGGGGACGGCGGACATCCCGCTGGGGCCGCCGCCTGAGGGGCATCGCCGGCCGCCGGGTGCCGAGGGCTTTTACCCGCAGCAGTACAACTCGAGCTTTGTGGGCGGTGCGCCGGTGGACGAGCCTCGGCTGGCGGTGATTGTTGTGATTGATGACCCGGGGCCTGAGCTTGTGGATGCTCGGCGTCACTACGGGTCGAACGTGTCGGGGCCTGTGGTGCGGCGGGTGGTGGAGCGGACGCTGGAGTACCTTCGGGTGGCTCCTGACCTGGTCTCGGATGGTCCGATAGACGCCGATTCGCGTGGCAACGTGGCTGACAGGGCGAACTGAGCCGTCGGTCAGGGCAGGGTTGTATACAGCGGTATCCGTTGCGGCTGATTTACCCGATACGAGGGAGACAATTTGTTGGCGCGGGCGGCGATCGACGCTATCCTCGCGTTGCTAAAGAGAGATAGCACGGCGTCTGTGTCGCAGCATGGCGTCGCGGGAAGCACGTTTAGGAGAGACAAGATGAAGAGTGTTGTGTTTTTGGCCGCTGCCGGTCTTGCCGGTGGAGCGATGGCCCAGACGATCGACGGCTCGATCACCGAGTCCGCGTTCCAGCTGATCTCGACGAACAGCGAGGGCACGGGTTTCGGGAACAACCGGAGCGAGATCAACGGCATCTGGGCGTACGTCGACTCGGGGACGCTGTTCCTCGGCGTGACAGGCAACGTACAAGACTTCAATAAGCTCGACCTGTTCTTCGACTCGACGGCTGGCGGCCAGAACACGCTTCTGAACAACAACGCCGATGTTGATTTCAATCAGCTGAACACGAACCTGAGCGGCCTGACGTTTGACGCCGGCTTCGAGGCCGATTACTTCCTGACCTACACGGTCAACGGTGATCGGAACGAGCACTTTACGAGTGCGGCGCGGCTGGACTCGGCGGGTGGCGGGCCGGGCGGCTTCCAGGGCGGCGGCGCGTATGTCGACGGCGATCAGATCGTCGCTGGTGGCGCCAACGGCATTGGCTACACGCTCGGCACGAACCAGTCGAACACGGGTGGTGTGTCGGACTTCGGCAACCCGGTCGACAGCGATCCGGCTCTGGTGACCACTGGTGTCGAGATCGCGATCCCGCTGGCAGAGCTTGGCTACACGGGCGGCGAACTGCGATTGGCTGGCTTCATCAACGGCGGCGCGCACGACTTCCTGTCGAACCAGGTGATCGGTGGCCTGCCGGCTGGCACGGGCAACCTCGGCGGCGACCTGGCCGGCAACTTTGTTGACCCGGGCACGCTGGCTGGTATCGACTTCAACCAGGTTGCTGGTGACCAGTTTGTGACGCTGATCGTCCCGGCGCCGGCCTCGGCGGCTCTGCTGGGCCTCGGCGGCCTGGCCGCGATCCGTCGCCGTCGGTGACGTGAACCAACGGGGCTGCGAGGCCCCGATCAATACACAGACCATCGACGGGGCTGCGTTTCGGCGCGGCCCCGTTGTGTTTTGGGACCCCTTCGGTTAGATTGAAGACCTCGAAGGGAGTTTCACATGTCGAATCGTCTTGTGTTTGGGGTGCTGGCCGGGGCCGTTTCGTTTGGGGCGTCGGGCCAGGGGTGCGGCGGTTCGCTGCTCTTCACGGAGGTTGCGCAGTCGATCGGGATCGATTTCGAGCACGACGGCTTGGGTCTGGGCCCGGCGATTTATTACATGTCGTCCGGGGGGGTGGCCGGTGATTTCAATAACGACGGTTGGCCTGATCTGTTCGTGCTGGCGACGGGGTCGCGGGCCGACGCCTTGTACGTCAATCAGGGCGATGGCACGTTTGTCGATGAAGCCGCGGCGTGGGGCGTCGCTCGGACGCACTTCGGAGTGGGTGCCGCGGCGGCGGACTTCAACGGCGACGGCTGGCTTGATGTCTACGTGACGAGCCACTCGGAAGACGGCGGGGGCGAGCGGAGCATCGGGCAGCACCGGCTGTATCGCAACAACGGCGACGGGACGTTCACCGACGTTGCGGCGAGCGCGGGCGTGTCGACGACGGCGACGACGCAGTCTGACGGGTGGGGAGCGTCGTTCGGGGACTACGACCTCGATGGCGATCTCGACCTTGCGGTCGCGGGGTGGTTCGAGAGCTCCGGTGGGAACAAGCTGTTCCGCAACAACGGGGACGAGACATTTACCGACGTGACTGCCGCGGCGGGGATCGAGGCAGACCTCGCGAGTGTGTTCGGCTTTAGCCCTCGGTTTGCGGACATGGACGGCGACCGGTACCCGGAGCTCATCTGGACGGCGGACTTTGGGACGAGCGTGTACTTCGTGAACAATGGGGACGGCACGTTCGCTGACGCGACTGCGGCTGCGGGTGTTGGGCTCGAGAGCAACGGGATGGGTGTGACGGTCGCCGACTTCAACGGCGACGGGTTGCTGGATTGGTACGCGACGAGCATCGACCAGGAGCACGACCAGGATCCGCGTGCCGACGGCGCGGGGAACATGCTGTATCTGAACACGGGAAACCACACGTTTGCCGAGGTGAGTGATGTGGCCGGGGTCTCGGAAGGCTGGTGGGGCTGGGGCACTGTTGGTGTCGACTTCGATCACGATGGTGATGTGGATATCGCGGAGACGAACGGCTGGTTCCACACGCCGTGGACGGATCGGCCCGCTTGTCTGTGGCTGAATGATGGCAGCGGGATGGCGTTCACCGAGTTCGCACGGCCGACGCAGTTCGAGCACGAGTCGGACGGGCGTGGGCTGCTGAACCTTGACTATGACATGGACGGCGATCAGGACATCGTTGTGTTCTCGCGGTCGGATCGGCTGCGGGTGTTTCGGAACGACCTGAGTGGGTCGTGCACGGGATGGTTGCGGGTTGAGCTTGATACGTCGCTGGCGGCGGATCTTGCGCCGCACGGTGTGGGTGCGACGGTGCGGGCTGTCGTCGGGGACGATGAGCAGGTCGCGCAGGTGCACGCGGGGAC
>JBCBMF010000110.1:0-9766 GCA_039822905.1 Planctomycetota bacterium | reverse complement strand
CGAGGTGCTTGCGAACGCAGTTGAGTTCATTGATTGTCGCGCCGGCACGCATCAGGCCATCGGCGACAGCACGCAGGTCATCGAGTAACACACCATCCACAGGCTTGGCCGTCATCGCCGATGGCCTGATGCGTGCCGGCGCGACAATCAATGAACTCAACTGCGTTCGCAAGCACCTCGATCTTGCCAAGGGCGGGCGTGTCGGTATCGCGACAAACGGGCGACCCGTCGCGGTGGGGGTAATCAGCGATGTGCTCGGCGACCGGCTTGATGTGATCTCGTCGGGCCCGTTTGTGGGTGATGCGTCGACATTCGCCGAGGCTCGCGCGGTGCTTGATCGCGCTGGTATCCGCGTTCCGGCCGTCGATACTGTGATCGATCGTGGCGTCGCCGGCGACTTCGAGGAGACGCCCAAGGCCGGCGATCCGCGACTCGTCTCGATCACGCACGAGGTCTTCTTGAGTAACGCGATCGTGGCGTGTGCCGCGGGGGAAGCGGTCGAGGCGCTCGGTGTGGAGACCGAACTGCACACGGGGCGGGCGGGCGAGGCCAGTGACTGGGGCGCGAGCGTCGCTGATCGCTTAAAGGCCGGTCCGGGCGCGATCGTGCTGGGCGGCGAGTGTGTTGTCTCCGGCGTGCCGAAGCGGAGCATGGGAGGCCCGATGCAGGAGGCCGTGCTCGCGGCCGGCCACGCGCTGCGCGATGTCCCGGGGTGGCTTGTGATCGGCTACGCGACGGACGGTGTCGATGGGCCGACGAAGGCTGCGGGTGCGGTGCTGACGCCGGAGTCGCTGCCGAACGCCAAGCGGTGCGCGGCCGCGCTCAAGGCCCACAGCAGCTTCTCGGCGTTGGCCCCGCCGGATGCGCACATCAACGGCGATCCAACCGGCACCAATCTGAACGATGTGCTTATCGGTATCCGCTGGCCCGTGTAAGCTTGGAGCTTGGGATCCGCACGCCCGAAAGGACCGCGCCATGTCGTACTCGATCCACCGGCTCATCGCCGCGATGAAGCAGCTCGACGCGAGCGACCTGCACATCAAGGTTGGCTTGCAGCCGACGTACCGCGTGGGCGGGCGGCTCAAGCACATCGAGGGCGAGCCGCTGAGCGAGCAAGAGGCCGACCACCTGCTCGACCCGATCGTGCCCGAAGCGATGCGCGAGACGTTCGAGGTCGGCGGCAATCTCGACTTCGCGACCCACCTGCCCGACGGCGATCGGTTCCGCGTCAACATGTTCCGATCGGGCGGCCACACGCACGCCGCGATCCGCCGCGTCAAGGCCGACATCCCGAGCTACAACAGCCTCAACCTGCCGAAGGTCTATTCCGACATCGTCGAGCGTTCGGCCGAGGGTTTGATCATCGTCTGCGGCGTGACCGGTTCCGGCAAGTCAACGACGCTCGCCGCCATGATCGAGCACGTCAACCAGACGCGGTCGTCGAACATCATCACGATCGAGGACCCCGTCGAGTTCCGCTTCACGCCCGCCAAGTGCATCATCAGCCAGCGCGAGATCGGCATCGATGTCAAGGACTTCCCGACGGCCATGCGCTACGTCGTGCGGCAGGACCCCGACGTGATCTTCATCGGAGAGATGCGCGACCGCGAGACGCTGCTGTCTGGCATCCAGGCCGCCGAGACCGGGCACCTCGTGTTCGCAACGCTGCATACCGCTGACACGCAGCAGGCCTTCGGCCGGATCCTCGAATTCTTTCCGCCCGAGGAGCGCGACTTCATCCGCAACAGTCTTTCGAGCAGCCTGCGCGCTGTGTGCGCGCAGCGGTTGCTGCCGTCGGTCGACGGCTACGCGACGCCGGTCGTTCCCGCGACCGAGGTCCTGCGCGTAACGCCCCCCGTCAAAGAACTGATCCGCGAGAACCGCGACTCGGATCTGCCACAGATCGTGCGGTCGAGCAAGGCCGACGGCATGCGCACGTTCAACGACTCGCTGGCCGAACTGGTTGAGACCGAAGCCGTGGACATGCACACCGCGCTCGAGTACTCGCCGAACCGCGAGCAGCTGGCGAGCCAGCTCAAGGGCGTGACGATCAAGGCGAGCGGGCTGACGGGTCGGGTTGGTCGGTAGGTGCTGAGGATGCGGCGATGAGCGTGAGCCACTGGAAGCGATCGCTCGCGAACGAGCGGCTGGCGACCGTCGATGTGTGCGTCGTCGGCGCGGGCATCGCCGGGCTCTCGGCCGCGGACGAACTCGCTCGGCGGGGCAAGAGCGTCGCCGTTGTCGAGCAGCACACCGTCGGCTGGGGCGCGAGCTCGCGGAACGCGGGCTACATCATGCGCGGCATGGCCGAGAGCTACGCCGAGATCGCCGATACGCTCGGCCGCGACGTCGCGCATCGAGTCTGGGCGGACAGCGAGCGGAACCACGCGCTGCTTGGCGAACGCTTCGGTGCCGACACACTGTCGAGCTATCAGCGGGTCGACTCCGAGCTCATCGCGGCCAGTGAGCGTGACTTCGATCTGCTGGTCCGCTCGTCGGAGATGCTCGACGAAGACGGCTTTGACGTCTCGATCAGCTACGGCGGCGAAGCCGGGGACGATGCGTTGCATCGGTCGCTCAAGCCGCTCGCTTCGCTTACGAATCCTGGCGATGCAGCGGTCAACCCCGCGGAATTGATCAGGCGCGTCGGCCAGACGGTCGGCGAGCGAGCGTTGATCATCGAGGGTACCGAGGTCTTCGGTCTCGATCATGGCGGAAATGGTATCCGCGTACGCACGTCGCGTGGCGAGGTGGAAGCGCAACGAGTTCTGGTGTGCACGAACGCTTACGCCGGCTCGTTGCTGCCGTCGCTAGCGGATTGTGTCCGTCCCAACCGTGGCCAGATGCTCGCGATCGATGCTCCCGGTGTCCGGCTCGACGCGAGCTACTACGTTGACGGCGGCAGCGAGTACATCCGCCAGGCGCACGACGGCACCATCGTCGTCGGCGGCATGCGGAAGCACTTCGAGCAGGCGGAGCGAACGACCAGCGACGATCCGACCCCCGAGGTGCAGGCCGCTCTCGAAGACTTCGCCGAGCGCGCGCTCGGAACGCGTGGCACGGTCGTCGCGCGGTGGGCGGGCACGATGGGCTTCACGGCCGACGGGCTGCCGATCGTCGAGCCGGTCGAGGTTGAAGGAATCGACACCGGCCGCGTCTGGTTCTGCGGCGGGTTCACGGGCCACGGCATGTCGCTCGGCGTCGTCACAGCGATCGATGCTGTCGCACGCATGCTGGGAGCATAAAGCAACGACGGCGGCCCCAAGGGACCGCCGCCGATGAGCTGGCATGCGATGTCAGATCACACTTACGGCGTGCAGAGCGGGCCGTTAGAACCGCTGTTGAACGCGAGAATCCAGGCGTTGAAGTCGCCCGGCGCGACGTTGCCGTCCTGGTTCACGTCCGCGAGCAGGCTGCCGCGGTTGAAGTTGAGGATCCACGCGTTGAAGTCGCCGGGTGTAACCGCGCCGTCCTCGTTCTGGTCAGCGCACAGCCTGCCGATCGTCACCTGGATCGGTGACGGGATGGCCGCGGTGCTCTGCGACGAGTCGTTGACGCTCGTCATGATCACGCCGAGGTAATAGCTCCCGGGCGCAGTCCCGGCGGGGATCGTCACCTGGCGGTTGTAGCTGCTGGAGTCGCCGCCTGCGAGCGACGACAGGGCGGCGGAGCCGAGCGGAACGTCACCGGTTGTGATGGTGCTGTTGGTCGACAGCCTGTAGTCGGCGGTCACGAGGCCGGACGACTGGGTGCCCGTGTTCGAGTAGCTGATCGTGGTCAGCGCGGTGTTGCCCCGGACCACGGCCTGGACGGGCGTGGTGATGCTGTTCGCGACGACATCCGCGGGTGAGTCCACCGTGATCGGGAAACTAATCGCCATCTGGTTGTTGCCGGTGTTGACGTCGTCGCTGGAGGTCACGATGACGCCGAGGTAGTAGGTGCCGGGCGCCGTGCCGGCCGGGATGGTCACCGTGCGCTGCCGCGTCGACGACCCGTTGCCGGACAGGCCCGAGTAGCTCGAGGTGCCAAGCTCTGTGTCGATGGTCGAGATGAAGTCGTTGGTCGAGAGGCGGAAGTCCGCGGTGACGGCGTTGGATGGATCGCCGCCGAAGTTCTGGTAGGTGATGTTCATGTTGACCGGGCCGCCTGTGATGGCCGTCGACGCGCTCGCCTGCACAGCGGTGGGCCGGATATCGGCGACGCCGTTGACCACGACGCGGTGCGCGTCCCACAAGGACGAGTCGTTGTTGCCCGTGGTGGAGTCGCTGTAGTCGAGGTACACGCCGGCGTAGTACGTGCCGCTCGGGGTGTTCAGCGGGATCGGGTAGGACGTACCGCCGATGTTGACGGTCACGGTGCCGACGGCCGGGAAGTCCCAAGTGAACGTCTCACTGCGCAGCAGTGTGTCAAACGTGCTGATCGTCGTGTTGTCTGAGAGATAGTGCCTGACGCTGTACGTCCGGTTGATTGGGTTGTTGTTCGTCGGGTTGGCGATGACGTAGGAGTCGCCGGTGAGCGATTGGCCCGCGGTGACGGTCGACTCGACGTAACGGGCCCGCATGGCCTGGAGGTCGAGTGCGGTGCCGCGCGTCTCGTTCTCGAAGTCGATCATGAAGTCGCGGAAGTTGTTCCACATCTGGGCATAGCGGCCTGATGTCGAGCGGTTCGAGTTGGATGCGGCCCCCCAGACATGCCGGTCCCCGTCGCGGAAGTGGTACACCCCCGAGCCGCTCTGGCCTCCCCACATCGCGGTGAAGCAGCCGGCCGCGGTGTTGATCTGAAGCTGGTTGCCCGGGCAGCTATCGATGCTTCCAGACCATGTGTACATGTCGCGGCCGTTGTGCAGCGGGCCGCCGTTGTCGCAGTCCTCGCCCGGATAGCCCGGGTTGTAGTGGGTGTACGACTGCACATCGCCGCACCCGCCGTCGGAGGCCCACCCGTACCAGCCGGTGAGCTGGCCGACCGCTCGGTTGACCCGCAGCACGCCGAGGTCCCAGTCAAAGTTGCCGTTCTGCGTCCAGCCGGTGAACGCGCCGGCCTGCGTGCCATAGCCGAAGCCGTGGGTCTCGATAATCGCGGAGTTGCTGAATGTTGTACCGTTGCCGTCCCAGCCCGGGTACACCCAGAACTCTTCGGCCCAGTCAAAGATGTCCGGACCCTCGGCGGTACGGGCGTAGATGCAGTGGCCGGCGAGCAGCACGGTCTCGGGGTCGGCCATCGTACCTGAGCAGCTAAAGAACCGATCCGCGCCGGTCTGATCAACGAACCGCATCACGACCTTCACGTTGCGGCGCCACGGGTCGCCGCCAACGTTCGAGACGGTGTTCATCGTGCCGAAGCCCTCGGCCCACGGTCCGATGTCACCGCCCTCGTCGGCCTGACCGATCATCGACCGGTGACCGGGGCCGGTCGTGGTCTCGGTCGTGAGCGTCGGATACAGCGGGAAGGCAACGATCTTGCCGTCGGCACCGTCGTGCACCAGCGGCATCCCGGGGCCGACGTTGAGCACGATGTCCTCTGCCTGGTGCGGCATGCGCATCGGCTCGATCTGATCAAACGGCGGGTGCGTCCGCAGCTGGTCGGCGTCATCGATCTCCGGCGCACGCCAGACCGGGTCCGGCTGCGGCTCGATCGGCAGCGCGTCCGGCACGATGAACTGATCGGGCGAAGCCTTGATCTGCGCCGGCTGACCGAGCGCGGATCCGGCGGCCAAGCCCCCCAAAAGGACAACGAGTCGCGAATTCCAATGCATTCTGGATACCCCTCATTCGTAGTGACGTGCCCGCCCTCGGCCTCCGAACGGCCGGGCTTATTTCTGCACGTTGACATCGAGTATACAAAGGAGGTTTGGGTATACAACTCGGCTTGTCGCTAAATTTCAAATTGGAACTGTTTCTATCGGTCGTGGAGCTACACAGCCCCGGGGCGCAGTTGGTGCGCCGCACGGACTCCAATTGAATTCGCCATCAATCACGCGAACGCCACACACCCGATGTCCGAGCGGTCGGCGAACATCCGCTTGGAGCAACTGGCATGGCAATCCCCCGGCTCGGCAGCGCCCTCGCGGCGATCACCGCGTTCAACACGGCCGCACAGATCCATGTGTTCGTCGATGACGACGCCCCCGACGGCGGCAACGGCCTGAGCTGGGAACGGGCGCTCAACGACCTGCGAGATGCCGTGCAACTGGCCGAGGATCTCGGCGAGTTCCGCGGCGAGATCCGCATCGCGGGCGGCGACTACCTCGGCGATCTCGCTGAGCCGCTCGAGATCGACCGTTTCGGCGGGCAGCTCTCGGGCCTTGTACTCAAGGGCGGCTTCGCTGGACTGGCGATGCCGGGGGCGGAGGACACGAGGGCTCTGAGTGCGTTCGTGACCACGCTTCGGGGCGTCGGAAACGCGCCGATCGTTCAGATCAGTTCGGCGGCGATCCTGACAGGTCCGCGTGAGCTTGGACCCGGACCGTTCGGTGCGTTGAGTGGGATCAACCTTGCGCGGGCGACAGTGTTCGACGGGCTGCGGTTCGAAGGGCAGCAGGGCATCTTTGTCTCAACCTTCTTCCTTACTGATATCAACGCGGCTGTTGTGGTCCGCGACTGTGAATTTGTTGACGGCGGCACGGGATGGGGGACGGCCGAGGGTGGCGGGGCGATTGGCGCCGGTGGTGCATCGTTTCTCATCGAACGATCTCGGTTTTTCAACAACCGGTCGAATAGAGGAGGGGCGATCAGTCACCAGTTCAGTGCATTGGTGATCGAGGACTGCCTATTCGCGGGAAATGGTGCTAGTTCCGGTGGTGCAGTCTGGTCTAGCGCAAGTGCGCTGCGTGTTGAAGACAGCACGTTCGTCGGCAACATGGCATCGGGTTCGCAAGGTGAGGGTGGAGCGTTACGTGTCGGTCTTAGCGAGCTCGTACTGCTCCGTGATGTAGCCCTGTTGGACAACACCGCGTTTGCCGGTGGAGCAGTCTCGGCTTGGCGGAGCACACTTCATGTGGCCGACAGTACGTTTGAGCGAAACATTGCCGAGAGCAGCGGGGGTGCGGTGTTCGCGGTCGGTGGTGATCATGTTCTCGACTTCGATCGGTCCTCGTTCAAGCACAACGGTGCGGGAGGCGATGGTGGCGCCGTGTGCTTCGATGGATCCGCGGGCCCGGGTACTGTGGTCGCCGGTGAGTGCACTGCGATCGGGAACATCGCGGGCAACCGTGGAGGGGCATTCTTCGGTGGAACCGTCGGCGTGGGATTCACCGACCTCGATAGGAACGAGGCCGATACGGGGGGAGCCATCTTCGGTGATACGGTGAACGCTTTCGCGAGTTTGTTCGACTCGAATCGTGCTGAAGGTGATGGCGGTGCGATCTACACACGCGATGGTGGCTTCGTATCGAGCGGTCGCTTCGAACGCAACGCCGGCGTCAGGGGCGGCGCGGTCTTTGGTCCGCTTGAGGTGAGGACATCTTGGTTTGAGCACAACGCCGCGTCTCGAGACGGCGGCGCTCTACATGGCACACCACTGATCGATGAGTCAGACTTTGTGAAAAACACCGCCGGACTGCTTGGTGGTGCGGTGTTTGGGGCGGGGCGTGTCACGGAATCCTTCTTCTCCGGCAACTCCGCCGGCCAACGCGGTGGCGCGGTGTACAGCTTGGTGTTTGGAGATCAACTCGAAGTGATCGACAACTCTGCCGGCTTCGGCGGAGGTGGAATCCGCCTGGAAGGCGAGTTTGAGTTGTCCAGGTCGATCATCACCGGAAACACGCTGACGCAGCTCGGGCCCAACGCGGGTGACCAGGTCGTGATCGACGGAGGCGTCGGCCTGATCAACCGGTGCCTCATTGCACCCGCCGAGGTTCGAGACTGGGGAGCCCTCGCCGCACGTCTTGGAACCGACCTCACGATGTTCGAGTCGCTTGTTGGTGGTCAGACCCGAGTGGAGCGGTCATGGCTCGACGCGAGAGGGTGCACCTTCGTGGGCAAACCACAGTCGTCGCTGCCGGTTATTCGTGCAACAGCGGAGTCTGTGGTCGTGGCAGAATCTGTTGCGATCTACGGCGAGTTCCCTGTGCAGCTTTCTGGCTTTTCGTTTGGAGTGTTTACCCAGAGCTACATCCGTGGCGGTGAGACCGGCGTCGACGGAGATGCGCTCCGAGTGGACTTTCTCGGCGAGATCGTGAGCGGCGATCCCGGATTCGTCGATCCGCTCGGCCCAGACGGCGATTGGTCCACATGGGAGGACAACGACTACCGGCCACGCCCCAGATCACGGCTGATCGATGCCGGGTTCGGCCTCGGTACAGAGTTTGACGACATCCGCAGTCGTGATCTTGAGGGCAACAGTCGCAGCCGCTCTGATACTGGCGTGCCGAGCCGTTTCGTGGGTCCGCACCCGATCGACATCGGTGCCTATGAGTTCCAGGGATCGAGCTGCCTCCCCGACATGAACGGCGACGGTCGTCTCTCGCCCGGCGACTTCAACGCATGGATCCTCGCGTACAACATGGGCGATCGGTTCGCGGATCAGAACAACGATGGTGTTCTGACGCCGGGCGATTTCAACGCGTGGACCATGAACTTCAACGCGGGCTGCGACTGATGGTTTAGCCGAGCAGCTCGACGCCGGCCTCATCGGGGTTGAGCTGCATGCGGAGGTACGCGGCGTAGAGCCCGTCGCGCTCGAGCAGCTCGGCGTGCGTGCCGAGCTCGATGAGCCGGCCCTTCTCGAGCACAGCGATCCGGTCGGCGTGCCGAATAGTGCTCAGACGGTGGGCGATCACGATGCTCGTGCGGTCCTGCATGAGCTGACCGAGTGATTTCTGGATCAGGGCCTCGGAGCGCGAGTCAAGGTTGCTCGTGGCCTCATCGAGGATGAGCAGCGCGGGGTCGGCGAGGATCGCCCGCGCGATGGCGAGCCGCTGCTTCTGGCCGCCCGACAGCCGAACACCGCGCTCGCCGATGAGCGTGTCGTAGCCGCGCTCGGTCTCGGTGATGAACCCGTGGGCGTTGGCGCGTCGGGCCGCCTCGTGCACCTGCTCGATCGTCGCGTCTCGGCTGGCATAGGCGATATTCTGCGCGATGGTGCCGTCGAACAGAAACACGTCCTGCTCGACGATGCCGAGCAGCCGACGGTACGAATCGACGTCGATGTCCCGCAGGTCATGGCCGTCGAAGCGGACAACGCCGACGTCGGGGTCATAGAACCGCGCGATGAGGTTGCACAGCGTCGTCTTGCCAGCGCCGGACGGCCCAACAAGCGCGATCGTCTCGCCGGGCTCGATGTCGAGCGAGAGATCGACGATCACCGGCTCGGTGTCGTCCGCCTTTGATGGGTATCTGAACGTCACGCCTTCCAGCGTGATTCGGCCTCGCACCGCGGCGCGGTCGAGCACGATCGCGTCGTGTTCTGCGTCGGCGTTGGCCTGCTCGAACTCGCGCGGCTCGTCGAGCAGGTCAAGCGTCTTGTCGAGGGCGGCGAGATTGTTCTGCACCTGCGTCGCGCTGCTCGCGAGCGCCTCGAGCGGGCCCAGCAGCATCACGACGTAGGTAACGAACATGATCACATCGCCCGGCGTCAGCTCGTTGCTGATCACCCGCCAGCCGCCGTAGACAAGCACGCCCGTCGTCGCGATCGGGATGAGCAGCGCCCACGCGATCTCCACCGACTGCGGCGCTGAGTTGATCAGAACGGATCGCGTTTCCCGACGCGCTTCGCCGAGCCCGAACCCGTCCCGCGCCTGCCACACGGCGTGGACGGCAGGCAGCTCACG
>JBCBMF010000109.1:0-9859 GCA_039822905.1 Planctomycetota bacterium | reverse complement strand
GACGATGCCACAACCCCGCCGCGGCTCCAACGATTAAGCATGGCCGGCATCGACCCAAACCGGAAGGGACCGTCTCGGCCCGCCGACGTTGAGCCGCACGTCCGCGACGCGCTCTCGCGGGGAGAGATCCCCACGGTGAACCTGGCCGAGAGCCTGGCGATCGAGTACCACACGCTGCTGTTTCACGCCGCCCCGACGATCGGCGAGCCGGCGATCGAACGGTTGCGCGATGCCGCGGGCGAGGGCGTGACCAAGCGGGTAAAGATCGCGGCCGAGCTGCTGCTCACACGCTTCGGCCCCGGCGGCATCGACACCATCGCGGGCCACACCTCCGACACTGTGCGCGGCTGGGCGGCGATGATGGTCGGCACGGTCCCGGACCTGCCGCTCGCCCAGCAGCTCGACAGGATCCGGCCCTTCGCCGACGACCCGCACTACGGCGTGCGCGAGTGGGCCTGGATGGCGGTCCGGCCCGGCATCGTTGAATCGCCGCTCGAGGCGATCGGGCTGCTGACGCCGTGGGTGACGCATCACCAGCCGAACGTGCGTCGGTTCGCGGTCGAGTCGACCAGACCCCGCGGCGTGTGGTGCGCGCACATCGCCGAGCTGAAGTCCGACCCGTCGCCGGGCCTGCCGCTGCTTGAGCCGCTGAGGAACGACGGCGAGAAGTATGTTCAGGACGCGGTCGCCAACTGGCTGAACGACGCGGGCAAGACGAACGCAAAGTGGGTGCTGAATCTGACGGACCGCTGGCTCGCCGAGAGCGACACGAAGGCGACGCGGCGGATCGTGACGCGTGCGCGGAGGAACCTGTGAGCGACGCCGCCACACCCCGCGCCAGCATCCCTCGCCACCTCGGGCGGACCCACGGCGACTGCCCGGTCTGCGGCTACTCGCTCGAGGGTCTCATCAACGCGGATAGCTGGCGCTGCCCCGAGTGCGGCGAGCCGATGACCGCGAGCACGTACGACAAGGCCCGCCCGCGCCGGCTCGAGCGGATCGCCGTCGCCGGACTGCTGATCTCCGGGTTTGTGCTGTCGGCGACGGGCGTGATGAGCATCATCGGCATCCCGATGATCCTGCTGGGCATCGGCGTGCTGGGCACGCCCGGAGGCGTGGGTCCGAAATATCGGCGGTTTCTCCTCGTCGCGGCCGTGGTCAGCTGGCTGCCCGGGCTGATCGGCGGCGGGGTTCTGCTGTGGTTTCTGCTTCGGAAGGCGGGGTTCCTCCCATAGACTTCATCCGTATAGACAAGGAACCAATCCATGAGCATCGCCGACACGACCGAGACCTTCGCCGCCGCCCCCGATTTCGAGATGGCCCGGCAGATCAGCCCCCGCCGCCACTCGACCGAGTCCGCCGATGTCGCGGGGCTCGTCCGCGAGCAGCTCGAATACTTCGGCGTTGATCCCGACTCGGCATACGGCGCCCGGCTCGCGCTCGTCGCGACGCACCTCTACGCCGGCCACGCCGATCTGCGCGAGCTGTACGAGCTTGGTGTCAAGGAGCTCGCAACGCTGCCGCGCGACAACCGCGTGCAGCGGTTCGCGGCCCAGAAGTTCCTGGCCTACCAGCTCGCCAAGATGCTCGACACGCTCCAGCAGCACAGCCGCAAGACCTACCAGACGGTCGTCAACGACCCGAGCAACCGCAGCCGCAAGGGCCCCTACCCGGTCTTCGATAACGTCACCGCACTCTTCAGCGCGCAGCCGGTGATCACGCGCACGGCGACGTACATCTACGCCTGCGCCGAGTGGGTCGAGGACGCGTTTCAGGGCAAGGAGCTGATGCTCGAGATCTACTCGCGCCTGCTCAACCCGACAAACGTCGCGCTCGCGAACCACATCGTCGACGTCGAAGCCGGCGAGCTCGCGGGCGAGTACTTCGCATGGAACTTTAACTCGGGCATGGCCGCCGTCGACGGCATCATGAGCCACCTGGTCGGCTACGAGGACATCGTGCTGGCGAGCCGGAACGTCTACGGCGGCACGTACCAGCTGCTCGTCGACTGGTTCGGCAAGCACTCGAACCTGAACGTCGGCATCGAGTTCTTCGACGGCTTCGACGAGGCCGCGTTCACCGAGGCGCTCGCAAAGACAAAGTCAAAGTACGCCGACCGGCTCGCCAACGGCCGGCAGATCTATGTGTACGTCGAGAGCCCGTGCAACCCGCACGGCAACGTGCTCGACGTCCCCGCCATCTGCAAGAAGGCGCACGCCGAGAAGATGACGGTCATGTGCGACTCGACCGTCGGCACGCCCTTCCTGCACAGGCCCCTGCGCCGCGAGGACCCGATGGAGCGGCCCGACTTTGTCATCCACAGCTACACCAAGGATCTCTCGGGCCACGGCTCGACCACCGCGGGCGTCGTCATCGGCCGAAACGAGCGCATGTTCATGGGCAAGCACGACGAGATGCAGGGGCTCGACGTCGACGGCTCGGAGCGCACGTTCACCGGCGAGGACACGCTGTTCTGGAACGTGTACTACATCAAGGGCGCGTTCCTCGACTCGGAGAAGGCCTTCGAGGTCCTCAACGGCATGCACACGCTCGAGCTGCGCATGCTCCAGAAGTGCATCAACACGCTCACGTTCTGCGAGTGGCTGAGCCGTCACCCGCAGATCAACGTGCATGGGCCGGCGAACCCGAAGAACCCGACCGCGAAGATCGCCGAGAAGTGCCTGTACATGGGCCTGCCCGCGCCGCTGTTTACGTTCGACTTCGAAGGCGACGGGACCAAGCCCATCTTCTCGCGTGGTGTGTTCAAGCGCTTCTTCGACATGCTCGACCCGGCATTCGGCCACCAGGTGTCGCTCGGCCAGCCCAACACCGTCTGCCTCTGCCCAGCGATCACGAGCCACAGCGAGATGTCGCTCGACGCGCTCAAGGACGCGGGCATCGCGCTCACGACCACGCGCGTCGCCATCGGCACCGAGGACCCGCGGACGCTGATCGTGCACCTGCTCAGCGCCGCCCGCATGACGCTCGACACCGAGGTCGCCGGCTTCAGCGACGGCTTCCCGGGCTGCGAGGCGATCGACGAGATCTACCAGCGCCGCTACAGCGAGGTGCACGCGAAGTACGCCCAGAGCCTGCCAAAGTGCGGCGAGCTGATGAAGTGAGTGCGCCACGTATCCTGATCGTCGTCGCGGCTGCTTGTGCGGCGGGCTGCTCCCCCCACTACGCCGTCACCGACACCGCAACACAAACCATCTACCTGACGCGAAGCTACGAGCAGACCGGGTCGGCGGTCACCTTCAAGGATCGGGTCACGAAGCGGCGGCTGACGGTCGACAACCCCGAGATCACGACCATCGGCGAGCACGAGTACGACGCGCTGCGCGAGCATCTGCAGACGCAAGCGAGAGCGACAGGGGAGGGCGAATAGGCGTGGCCATCAAGCCGACCAAGCAGCAGATCATGCAGCGCACGATGCGCGCCGATGAATACGCCCGGAAGGGCGACCTGACCAACGCGGCGATGCAGCTTTTCCCCGTCATCGAGCACGCGAAGGACATGCACAACGTCGTGCTGTTCTGGGCCGGCATCCGCGCGCGGCAGGGGCACTACGGCGAGGCCGCGGACTGGTACCGCCACCTGCTCAAGTCGCACCACGACCGGATCGAGCTGCGGCAGAGTCTCGCGCTGTGCCTGCGGCGGGACGGGCAGTACGACGAGGCGATCCACCAGATCGAGCGCATCCGCGAGCAGGACACGTGGAACGTCGTCGCGGTGCTGACGCTGATCGACACCTACGCGACGCTGAACGATCACGACCGCGCGATGGCCCTGCTCGACGAGCTCGAAGCGAACGTCCCGCCGGACAAGGCCGACGAGGACCAGCGCGCACGCATGAAGATCATCCGCCTGAGGCTGCGGAACGACATCGATGTCGTCGACTCAGCGCTCGAACTCGCAGCGAACAAATCGCTGCGTCCCGAGACCCGCTCGAGCCTCGCACAGCACGCGGGCATCACGCTCCAGAAGGCCGGAAGGCACGACGAGGCCTGGGACGCGATGGCCGGGGCCAAGCAGTACCGCGGCCTGCGGTTCAACGCCGACGAGCACGAGCGCCGCGTGACCGCGTGCATCGAGTTCTGGCAGTCGGACGAGGCGAGATCGCTGCCGAAGACCGACGTTGACGGGTCGAAGTACATCTTCATCGTGGGCATGCCGCGATCTGGAACGTCGCTGCTCGAGCAGATGCTGGGCCGTGTGCCGGGCGTCGCGCCGATGGGCGAGCGGTCGGAGGTGCTCCGGCTCGCGGGCGCGGTGCGGAGGCCGCTGCGTCCCGACCTTCAGGCGATCGTGAGCTCGGGCAAGAACATCACGCGCGAGAACCTCGACAAGATCGTGCCGATGATGGTCGAGACGCTCGCCAAGGCGGCGGCCGAGTTCGTCGAGGGCGAGCCGGTGCGGCAGGTCGACAAGCAGGTGTTCAACTTCCTGCACGTGCCGCTGATCGAGCACGCGTTCCCGGGAGCGAAGATCCTGCACATCCGCCGGCACCCTTGCGACACGGCGGTCTCGTGCTTCAGCCAGTGGTTCAACAAGGAGCACCACTTCACGAAGGACGCCGCGTCGCTCGGCGCGTACTACAAGCAGTACCTGCGCATGATGGACGCGTGGCACGCGCTGCCAACGCCCGATGCTGTGCCGGAGATCATGGAGGTGCGCTACGAGGCCCTCGCCGGCGCGCCTGAGCAGACCATGCGGCCGATCCTTGAGTTCCTGGGCCTCGAATGGACCGACGACGTGCTCACGCCCGAGCAGTCGGAGCGGATCGTGCGCACCGCGAGCCGCGACCAGGTCCGGCAGGCGATCAACACACAGGCGGTCGGCCGGTGGAAGCCGTACGAGCGGCACCTCGAGCCGTTCATCGAGGCGCTCGGCCCCGACATCGTCGAGTCCTACGACCCCGCGGCCGCGTCGTGAGCGTCCCCCCCAAGGCAGCGCACAAGCTCCAGCGCGGGCAGCAGCTCCTGCGGCAGCGTGACATCCCCGGCGGCATCAAGCTGATCAAGGAAGCGGCGGACGCGGGGCGGTCGAGCGCGCAGCTCCAGTTCACGGCGGCGCATCAGCTCCACACGCTCGGGCGCACCGACGACGCCGCCGAGCTGTACCGCCGCGGGCTGAAGCTCGATCACGCGAACGTCAACGCGCGGGTGGCGCTCGGCCAGTGCCTGAAAGCACGCGGCGACCATGCGACAGCGCTCGACATGTTCGACCGCGTGCTGGCGTCGAAGCCCGATCACTACCACGCGGCGGCGAGCCGGGCCGAGCTGCTGGTCGATCAGGGCGCGACCGAGGCGGCGCTTGAGGCCATCGAAACGCTCACGCGATTGCCCGGCGACGCGGGGGCGCCGGCGACGCTCGCGCTGCTGCGAGCACGGCTGAGCCCGAAAGCCATCGAGCCCGATGACGTCATCCCCGAGCTTCGGGCGGCGACGCAGTTGCAGCAGGTCCAGCCGCGGCTGCGCGGCGTGCTGTTCGGCGAGCTCGGCCGGCTCGAAGAAGGGCAGGGCAGGTACGACGACGCGTTTCGCGCGTACAGCGCATCGAAGCAGGCCTTCCGCCCGCCGTGGGACCCGGACCAGCACACGGCGCGCATTAGCCGGCAGATCGAGCGGTGGACGGAGGCCTGGGAGTCGATCCCACCCGCGAAAGCCGAGGGGCCGGAGATCGTTTTCATCCTCGGCATGCCGCGGAGCGGGACGACACTGATCGAACAGATGCTCGCGCAGCTCGACGGCGTCGTCGCGGGCGGCGAGCAGAGCGTGCTGAGCCAGATCGTTGCGGAGCGCAACCCGCCGCCGGGGCTTGTGCAGCCCTTGATTGAAGATCCGGTGTCGCTCGACGCGCGCACGGTCGAGCTGTTGGCATCGGACGTGTCGAAGCGGTATGCGCTCAAGGTCGGCCACAAGCGGGGTGAGACGTTCACCGACAAGCAGCCCGGCAACTACTTCTATGTGCCGCTGATTCTGAAACTTTTCCCGCGCGCGACGATCATCCACTGCGTGCGCAGCCCGCTGGACGTGTGCCTGTCGAACTTCGCCGTGACGTTTGCGAGGCCGCACCCCGAAACGCACGATCTGACGCATCTGGGCCGGTACTACCGCGACTACGAGCGGCTGATGGATGCCTGCCGATCGCTCGCGGGCGATCGAATGATCGACGCGGTGTACGAGGACGTCGTCGCCGACACCGAGACGCACGCGAAGCGACTGGTCGACTTCATCGGCAAGCCCTGGGACGACGCGGTGCTGCGCTTCTACGAGTCGGACCGAACGGTGCGCACGGCGAGCCGCGAGCAGGTGCGGCAGAAGGTGTACACCTCGAGCGTGGCGAGGTACGAGCGATTCGGCGTACACCTCGATCCGCTCCGCGCAGCGCTCGGCCGATAGAAGCCGCCGCCGCGTACCCTGCGTCCATGAACGTCTTGCTGACCAACGACGACGGAATCCGTGCGCCAGGAATCAACGCGCTTCATGCGGCGCTCTCCGGGGCGTTCGATGAGCTGTACACCGTGGCGCCGCTGACCGTGCAGTCGGCGACGAGCCACGGCGTGACGTTCAACGAGCCGCTGATGGTCAGGCCCAGCGATGACCCGCTCGGCAAGGCCGTCGATGGTCGGCCGGCTGATTGCGTGAAGCTCGCGCTCTCGGAGCTCTGGCCCGAACGATTCGGCGAGGGATCCCGGCCTGACCTCGTCATCAGCGGCATGAACGCGGGCGCGAACTGCGGTATCAACGTGATCTACTCGGGCACGGTCGCCGCGGCGATCGAGGCCGCGTTCCTGGGCATCCCGTCCATCGCGGTGAGCCTGCACCTGGGTCGCGGGCGGACGATGTACGACGTCGCGGCGCGGCACGCGCGGCGCGCGATCGATGCCGTGCTGGCCAGCGGCACGCTCGAGCCGCACTCGTGCATCAACATCAACATCCCCCGCTGCGAGCGGCCCGGCACCGTCGGCGATGCGCCGGGCTACGAGACGGGCAGCTACAGCGACGCGCCGTACGACCCGGAGGCCGAGCTGCCCATCGAGGTCTGCCCCATGAACGTGCACGGGCTGATCGATAAGTTCGAGCGGCGCGAAAGCCCGATCGGGCAGGCGTACTACTGGCCCGCGGGCGGCGGGCTCGACTTCCATGCGACGGACGAGGGCACGGATGTTGACCTGATGTTCAAACGCTGCATCGCTGTCACGCCGCTGACGTTCGACCTCACGAAGCACGCGCAATTGGAGACGTGGCGGTCCCGGCTCGCTGATTTCCGCTGACCGCCGAAGCCGCCGTGAAGGCGCGGCGGCACCGGGCCGATGGTCCAGTCGGCGGATCGCACGATCGCCAGAGGACATGGGCCGTGAACCAACCGAACCAGACCGATATCTTGCTCGACGCCGGCACGAACGAGCTCGAGGTGCTCGTCTTCAAGCTTGCCGGTGGGCTCTTTGGCGTCAATGTCGCCAAGGTCCGCGAGGTCATCCGCTTCACCGAGCCGACCGAGAGCCCGAAGCGGCACGCGTCGGCCATGGGCATGATCAACCTGCGGGGCCAGGTCGTGCCGATGATCGACCTCAAGAAGCACCTCGAGCTGGGCGTCGTCGACCCCGCCGACCCCGCGAACCGGGTGATCATCACCGAGTTCAACGGCATCCGGTCCGGCTATGTCGTGGACGGCGTCGACCAGATCCACCGGATCAAGTGGACCGACGTCCGCGAAGCGCCCGACGTACACTCGATCGACACGAGCTGCAATGAGATCGCGATCTCCACGTGCACGGGCGTCCTCGAGATCCGCGGCGAGCTCGTGCTCATGCTCGACTTTGAGTCCGTCGCCGACGCGATCCTGCTCGACGACAAGCTCCACCTCGATCAGGTGGACAACCCGGACAACGTCGACCGCGGCTCGAAGCGGGTGGTCCTCGCTGAGGACTCGCCGTTTATGCGCGACCTGATGCAGCGCGTGCTGATCAACTCGGGCTACACGCGGCTCGAGGTCTTCAGCAACGGCGCCGACGCGTGGAAGGTTATCGAGTCAACGGGCGTCGAGAGCCCGATCGACGCTGTCATCAGCGATATCGAGATGCCAAGGATGGACGGCCTGCACCTGTGCTCGCGTGTCCGCGAGTCGGCGGATGAATCGATCAAGAACCTGCCGGTGGTGCTGTTCAGCTCGCTGATCAGCGACGACAACCTCAAGAAGGGCCGGCAGGTCGGCGCGAGCGCGCAGATGGCCAAGCCGGAGCTCGAAGAGGTTGTCCGCTTGGTCGACAAGGCGTGCACCGGCCGGCTTTTGCAGGGCGCCGAGGCGCTCGAACAGGCCGCCTGAGTCGGCACAAGCCCAACGCAAGACGATTCAATGACGGAGGCTGCGGCCTCCGCTTTCTTTCCGCGTCATTGAACCAGCACAGGCGGTCGCGTGTCGCCGAATGATGCGTCGCGTCCCGCGCACGACAAAGGCGGCTTCGCCTGCACAGCGGAGCCGCCCGGAGGGAGAAGAGAGTCTGTTCGAATCGGGCATGTTCACCCGTGTCGGTCGTGGGTTCCGATCAGCCGATCAGGTCGGTCACGCCTTCGAGCACCTCGGGGAACTCGGCGCGGATCTGGTCGAGCTTCTCGCTGTTCAGCTTGAGGGACTCCAGCACGCCGGCGTCGAAGCTCGGGTCGCGCAGGTCGAGGCGGAAGCCCTGGTTGTGCTCGGCCGCGATGCGGTCGGCGACGTAGACGAGCTGGCACAGCGTGCGGTGCTCGCTGGGCGCGGCGGCCGGGTTGTGGTGGAACTTGGTCACGCTCGCGAGCGTCTTGGGGAACTTCCACCGCTCGCAGAGGGCGAAGCCGAAGTCCTGGTGCGTGACGCCGAAGATGTCAGCCTCGGCCTCGAGCATGTCGGCGGTCGGCGCGCCGTCGCTATCGGGGCGGACGCGCTCGAGCACGTCGATCATTTTGTTGCGGTCGTACTGCATCTCGACCATGAAGCCGATGTCGTGGATCAGGCCCGCGAGGAAGGCCTCGTCGGTCAGGCCGTAGCCCAGCTTGTCGGCGAGCATCTTGGTCGCGGCGGCGCTGGCGATCGAGTGATCCCAGAGATCGCGTGCGGCGAAGTACGGCGTGAGCTGACCCCCACGGAACAGCTTGGCCAGACTCGCCGCGATCGCGATGTTCTTGACGGCGTTGAGCCCGAGCATGACGATCGCGCGGTTGATCGACGCGATCTGGCCCGGCAGCCCGTAGAACGAGCTGTTGACGACCTTGAGCACGCGCGAGCACAGCGCCGGATCGATGCTGATGAGGTTGTGAAGGTCCTGAGCGGTGGAGGACGGGTCCTCGACCAGCTCGATGATTTTGAGAGTGATCTCGGGAAGCGTGGCGATGTGACTGATCTCGCCGATCGCCTCCGCCAAGATCTGCTCGCGCTGCACGTCGGTCGCCATCTTCAAACTCCTTGAACCCGTTGGTTGTGGTGGGACATCGGACCCCGCGGCGGAGCACTTTCGGACGAGACGGGAAAGTTCCGAACACAAACGGCGGGCACCCCCCGAAACCGGGAGCGCCCGCCGTGAAGAAGAGACGATGCTGATTGAGAACCGCCGGACGGGCCTAGTCGCGGCAGCCGTCCTGGAAGTTCAGGACCCAGGCGTTGAAATCGTTGGGGTTCACCTGTCCATCGCCGTTCTGGTCGGCGAGGGGGTCCTCGTTATTGAAAGCATTGACCCACGCCGAGAAGTCGTTGGGCGCGACGAGCCCATCGCGGTTGACGTCGGCGAGGCAGAAGACCGTGACCCTGACCTCCGTGTCGGTGTACTCGACCCGCGGGAAGGGGCTGACGCCGGGGAACAGGGCATCAACGATGACCCGGT
>JBCBMF010000108.1:0-9882 GCA_039822905.1 Planctomycetota bacterium | reverse complement strand
CACCTGCCCATTGATCGCTGGGTGCACCCGGACACGTTCGCGATGTTCCGGGAAGAGGGCTTGAAGCGTGGGCTGAAGGTCGTGGAGAGCGGGCCGATGGTTCGGTCGAGCTACCACGCGGATCACCAGGCGGACGTGCTGAGCACGATCGAGGCCGAGCGGAAGTCGCGGAAGCGCGGTTGATCACGCCCCGGGAGAGTCGGCCGTCTTTGGCTTGCTGAGCCTGTGTGGTTTCTGCGAGACATAGCCGCCCATGACGGCGGCGGCGCTCAGCAGCATCAGGTCCTTGATGATGTACTGGCCTGCGATAGTCGGGATGAAGGGCGCTACGACGAAGCATGCCTCGGGCTTGAGGACGAGCGCGAGGATTGTGCCGGGCATGCGGATCGCGAGGAGCACGAACGCGACGCGGTGGAGGCTGTGAAAGAACATGGTGACGCCGATCGCGATCTCCCAGCCGCCGAGCAGTGGGACCATGATCTCCGGGCTTCCGAAGTAGATGGTCTTGCCGATGATGCTGGTGGCGGTTTCCTGGCCCACGACCTTGAGCGAGCCGAACCAGATGAAGACGAGCCCGAGGGTGACGCCGTGGCTGCGGTGGCCGAAGACGTAAAGCCAGTGCTCGATGCGCCGGTCGATGCGGATCAGGTGGTGCTTCATCGGGTGGGCCTCCGTGGCTTGGGACCGTCGGTCCGTGTGCGGGGGTCCTGTTTCGCCGTACGCTGTCGGACGCGATTACGCGGACGCAGCGGAGCGAATGCATGTCTGACGACGGATTGATGATCCACAGAATCGAAGCTGGGAGCAAGGTCGACCTGCGGGATATCGACCCGAGAAAGACGCCGGGGCTGAGCGGCTCGAAGGAAGAAGAGCGCGCGGAGGCGGAGCGGGTGCACTCCGAGAACATCGGGGCGATGCGAGCGCTGCAGTACAACCTGTGGGCGGAGCAGAAGCAGGGTCTGCTGGTGGTGCTGCAGGGCATGGATACATCGGGGAAGGACGGCACGATCCGCCACGTCTTTGGACCTCTCAACCCGCAGGGTGTGCGGACGCAGGGGTTCAAGAAGCCGACGCCGATCGAGCTTCGGCATGACTTTTTGTGGCGGGTGCACAAGCACACGCCCGCGGCTGGTCGGATCGTGGTCTTTAACCGCTCGCACTACGAGGACGTTCTCGCGGTGCGCGTGCTGAAGCTGATCCCCGAAGAGAAGTGGCGGCTGCGCTACGCGCACATCAACGACTTCGAGCAATTGCTGACTGAGTCGGGCACGCGGGTCGTCAAGATCATGCTGCATATGTCCAAGGAGGAGCAGAAAGAACGGCTGCAAGCGCGCCTCGACGAGCCGGGCAAGCGGTGGAAGTTCGAGCGGGGCGACCTTGAGACGCGGAAGCTCTGGGACGACTATCGGGCCGCGTACGAAGAGGCGATCGAGCGGTGCAGCACGGCGCACGCGCCGTGGCACGTGGTGCCGGCGGACCGGAAGTGGTACCGGAACTGGGCGGTCTCAACGATTGTGCGGGCGAATCTTGAGGCGATGGACCCGCAGACGCCGCCGGAGCCCGACCTCGACGGCGTTGTGATTGAATAATGCGGCAGCGTGATCGACTCCGACACATTGCGTGGGCTGCTCACATCGATCGAGCTCAAGGACGCCGCCACGGCTGCGCACACCTGGCGGGTGACGCTGTACGCGCGGACGCTCGCCGAGTCGGTCGGGATCACGGGTGATCGGCTGCGACGGCTGACGGTCGGCGCGGCGCTGCACGACATCGGCAAGGTCGACATCGAGGACGCGGTGCTGCGCAAGGCCGACAGCCTGAACGATGAAGAGTTTGAGGTGATGCGTCGGCACCCGGTGCTGGGCTACGACCGGCTTGTGTCCATGGGCGTTGATGATGAAGAGACTCTCGCGCTTGTTCGGAGTCATCACGAGCGGTGGGACGGGCTCGGGTACCCGGACGGCCTGAAGGGTGAGGCGATCCCGCTTGTCGCGCGGTATCTCGCGGTTGTGGATGTGTTCGATGCGATGACGAGCATCAGGCCCTACCGCGAGTCCGTCGGTGAGGCGGCGGCGGAGCGAGCGCTCGAGATCATCCGTGCGGGCGCGGGGTCGCAGCACTGCGGGCACTGCGTGGAGATGTTCGAATCGCTGTACCGCCGCAACGGGATCACCTGGATCCTGCACTATTACAACGACGGCGAGCACGTGCCGCGCTTTGATGCCATGGAGCACCTCGATGACGCGGTGCGCGATCTGAAGCCTGGCGACAGCTGACCGCTAGAGACCGGCCATCTTTCGGAGCGCTTTGTCGAGCGCCGCGGGGACGGGCATCACGCTCAGCCGTGCTTGCTTAACGAGCGCGAAGTCGGCGAAGCGGCCGTCGGCTTTCACATCTGCGAGTGTGCAGTCTTTTGTGGCTGCTTTGGTTGGCTTGAGATCGAAGAGGACGTGCTTCGGCTCACCCGTTGCGAGCTCGCCGGGCTTGTCGGGGTCGGGGTACGCGGCCTTGGTCACGGTCGCGAGGCCCGCGATGCGTTTCTCGTCGCCCGTGTGGTAGAAGAGGATGTCGTCGCCCTTCTTGATGCCGCGCATGTGCTTCTGGGCGGCGTTGTTGGTGACGCCGTCCCAGTCGGTTTGCTTGTCGCGGACGAGGTCGTCATAGCTGTAGTCGTCGGGCTCGGATTTGCACAGGTATGTTGCCATACGGACAGCGTACGCGGCAAAACGACCACCGCCCGCGCTGGCGCGCGGGCGGTGGTCATCGTTCGTTCTGATCGAGCGTGATCAGCTGCCTGCGTCGGCGATCGGCTGGCCGGTGACGGGGCAGACCTTGGCCTTGGCCTCGCCCGAGCAGCTCGACTCGCAGGCTGCCTCTTCAGCCTCGTTCGAGACCAGCATGACCTCGCCGGCTTCGCCGGTGCAGGTCGACTCGCACGCGGTCGCGCAGGCCTCGGCGGTCTTGTCTTCGCAGACGGTGTCGCAGGTCTCGGCGCAGTCGGCCTCGTTCGCGACGGCGATCACCTCGGCCTCGCCCATGCTGCAGGCGGTGGCGCAGTCGGTCTTCGCGGCATCGGCGACGACCATGACGTCGGCGGAGCAGCCGCCGCAGTCGGACTTGGCGTCGGTCGCGGCGGCAACCGGGGTCACGGCGGCGACATCGGTGCCGGCGTGCGTGCTACACGAGCCGCAGCCGGCTCCGCCCGAAACGAGGTAATAGCCGGCAACGCCGACGCCGCCGGCGGCGGCCACGGCGAGAACAGTCGAAATGAGGCTCGAACCACGGTTGCTAAACATGCTGCATCCTTTCGGTCTTTGTCAGGCCATGCGTGATCGCACGCCGGGAATGGCTTTCTGCTGACTAGATCATACCGACGCTGCCGGGGTAGACCAACACCCTTGCACAATGACGTCGGCACGCGGCCAACGGTTCTTGACAGTGGAGTATTCCGTGCGATCGCGGTTCAGGGTTGCTGTTTGCTCGCCGATAACCCGCGTGGATGCAGGGAGATCGGCGCGCCGTGCCTTTGCGGCGGGGCGTGAAGGAGCAGATCCGGATGGACCACGAGCAACGTGATCAGGTTTCCGCGGGCGAGACCCCCGACGGGTTGGCCCGGGGCGGGGGCGATGCTGCTGACGTGCTCGCGGAGGTCGAGGCCCGCGCGCGGGCCGTCGAACGCGCGGAGGCAGCGCTCGCGGCACGCGAACAAGAACTGAACGAATCCAGCGCCGCGATGGCTCGCGATCTTCGTGAGGCGGCCGAGGCGTTGCGGCTCCAGGAGCAGGCCTTCGCGACGCGGAAAGCCGGGGCGTCTGCGAACGCCGGATCGGGTTTCGGCGACGGGCCGACTGAACTGCTTGTGTCCCGTCGGCAGCGGCTTCAGCGCATCCGCAAGACGCTGCGGGACCGCGCGTCGAAGCTTCAGCGGTACGAAGCGGTGCTCGACGACCGGGCGGCCGAGGCGGAGCAGGTTCTCGCGCAGCGTCGGGAGATTTCGCGGGCGGCGACGGCCGTGCAGGCGCGAGAGCGAAAGCTCGCCGCGGTGCAGGCCCGCAACAAGACGATGACGGCGTCGTTCTTCGTGATGGCGGGCGTCGCGATTCTTGGGGTCATGAGCTTTGCCGTCGCTGATCATGTCGCGCCGGCAACGTATGCGGCGGCTGCGGAGATCGAGATCGATGGACGGGGTCGGGAGCTGTCGGCCGACGAGATCGAGGAGTGGCAGCGGTACATGTCGGGCCTGCTGATGGACCCGGGTCTGCTCGAGATCGCTTCGGATCGGATGCGCAAGCGCGGGCTCATCAGCCTCGCGCGGGCACCGGAGCTAAGGGCGCGGCTTCAACAGGATCTGACGTCGGCAACGCCGGCGCCGGGACGGTTGACGGTCGAGCTTGTCGGCGAGGGTTCGGGTCCGACGCGTCGGGCGCTCGAGACATACGTGGTATCGCTGGTCGCCCAGTCGAACGCGACGAAG
Source organism: Planctomycetota bacterium (assembly GCA_039822905.1). Lineage (GTDB taxonomy): Bacteria > Planctomycetota > Phycisphaerae > Phycisphaerales > UBA1924 > JANQQZ01. The sequence continues at coordinate 5,408 of JBCBMF010000108.1, read as the reverse complement.
CAGCAGCGTGCCGGCGGAACGGGCAGCCGGGTCGCGGCCGATGCGGCGATCTTGGACGAACCGATCGAGGACGGCCGGATGACCTACGCCGCCGGCTTCGGCGGGGGCGGCGCGGTGGTTGGTATGTTGATCGGCTCGCTGGTGTACCGCAGGCTCAAGGCGCAGCATTCGCGGTTTGAGCAGGGTGTGATCGACTGATACGGGTCGCGGACCGTGTGCGAACGGTTGTTTCGCACGCCTGCCGTCAGGCGGTGGTGCGGTACAGCAGTTCGAAGTTGCCGGCCGAGTCTCGTAGCGCGATCGCGAACGATGTCCCGAGGTCGGCCGCATACTCGAATTCGATGATGGTCGTCTCGCCTGCCGTGGTGAACTCGGTCAGCGTGCCGAGCTGTTCGTCGTTGTCGCCGAGCGCGACGAGCACGTACGAGGTGCCGGGTGCCGTGGCCTGCAGGCCGCGCAGTGCGAGGTAGCCGACGCCTTCTTCGGCGCTGACGAAGATTGAGGCCTGACCCTGTTCGTCTCCCATGAGCATCGGCGAGCGATCGAACGACTCGTCGAGCATCGCGGAGAGAAAGTCGGGCTCCTGGCCGAGATCAAGCAGCGTGTCGATCCGCGCGTTCGTCTGAATGCTGTTGGTGACCTCGCCGAACTGCTGATTGAGCTGGAAAGCCATGGTGCCGACGGCGGCGAACGCGGTGGCGAACGCGAAGGTCGCGACGCGCCAGCCGATGATCGACGAGCGTCGGTGCTTGGTCTTTGCCAAGCGTTCAGAGGCGGCGTGCGACAGGATCGCGGAGCCGACGGCGTCGCGCTGCCGGCCTGATGCCGCGAGCACGGAGTCGATGACCATGTTGCGGAGTTCGGGCCTCGGCGAGACGTCCGGGAGGATCTCGGAGACGTCGGCGAAGCGGGCCTGCTCGAGCCTGACCTGGGCCTTCAGATCGTCGTCGGCTGCCGCAAAGCTGCGCTCGAACTCCGCGGTCTCGTCCGCATCGAGGACGCCGCTCGCATCGAGGAGGGCCAGTTCAAGGAGTTTCTGGGGCGACATACTCACACGGCCTCCTCGACACCGGAGCGTTCCCGGAGCCGGACGAGCGCTCTTGAGAGCGCGGACTTGATCGTTCCTATGGGTGTTTCGAGTTCGTCGGCGATCTGGCGGAGCGTTTGGCCGCCGAGGTACGCGCGGACGATGACGGTCTTCTGAAGCTCGGGGAGCTGGTTGACTCGCTTCATGAGCGTCTGGTACTGCTCGGAGCTTTCCATGCCTGCCGAGACCTCGGGCCGGAGGGCGGGCGGGGTGACCTGCTCGCTCATGCCGGTCAACTTGACGCGGGCCTGTGCCCGGCGGAGTCGGTCGACGAGGTGGCGTCGCGTGATGAGCAGGACCCAGGTGACCAGGGCGGCCCGCTCGGGGTTGTACCGGTCCGCGGTTTTCCACAGCCGGACGAAGACCTCTTGGACCGCGTCCTCGGCCTCGGCCCGGCTCGGCATGCTCTGGAACGCCATGCGATAGACCAGCGCGCCGAAGCGGTCGTACAGCTCGCCGACGGCCGACTCGTCGTCGGTCGCGATGCGCTGCATCAGGTCGAGGTCGATTTGCCTCTGCTCTTTCGTCGCCATGTCACTTCATACGGGCGACGGTGCGGTCCGGTTGGGTTGAACGGGAAATCTCACTGTTTCGATATGGATCGGCGTATAGAGCAGTCTTTGTTCTTATTTTGATAGGTAATCTTCGCCGGTGCGCTCGGCCCTGGTCCTTGTGGTCACAGCCATTGTTTGCTATTCTGTGTGGAAGGACCGGGGAGCCTTTCTGGTTATACGGATCGTGGGTACAGCAACGACTCCATCTCGAACGACGCGTCGCACCGGCGGATTCTCGATCATTGAGCTGCTGGTGGCCATGACGGTCATTATTTTGCTCATCGGGCTGATGATCCCGGCGATCAGCGAGGTCAAATCGACCACGTATCGCGTCATCTGCTCCTCGAATGTCCGCCAGCTCGGGCTCGGCGTGGCGATGTATGCCGACGATTACGATGGCATGCTCCCGCCGTCAATCTTTATTGATGCGAAGACGACGAGTTCGTCGCAAGCCATGCTCGAGACGGTGCGGTTGCGGCTCGCTTCGGACTCGGCACTGTTTACCGCGTATCACCAGAACGGCGACAGCAGCACTTCGGCGAAGTTTGTCGAGCCGCGAGGCGTCTGGGACGGGCTCGGGTTGCTGTTCGCGAACGATTACCTGAACGCTCGCGGCGTCTTCTACTGCCCCGCCCATCGGGGTGATAACCGGCTCGCCGACGTCGGGAGCTCGGCGTGGACGAGCGATGAGTCTGATCTGTTCGGCAACTTCCAGTACCGCGCTCAGGGGCCGGACGGCTCGGACAAGCTCTGGCGGATCGAGCCGCGGGCTTCTGTTCTTGTCTCAGATTCCCTTCGCCCCGAGGACGAACTGAACCACGAAGACGGTGCGAACACGCTTCGTGCCGATCTGTCGGTGCTCTGGTTTGATGATTCTGCGGATCAGCTGATTACGTTCAGTCGGTCGGGCGACGCCGGCAGGGCGTGGAATCTGCTCGACCACCGGGCCCAGCAGCCGCAGTAGGCGGTTCGCGCCGCTGGAACAGATCAAATCCGACGCTTGAAGTGTGTGCTGGTCCTGGTACAGGTTCTTGGTGGGCGAGCGGGTCTGGCGGTCGTAGGCTTGACCTGTAAGCTCGCGGCCGGGATGCTTGGCCACTCAAAGGCAATCGCGACGCCGCAATAGAAGGAAGCAACAGATGCGAGCACGATTGATGTCGGTGGTTGGTGTCGCGGCTCTCGTGTGCCAGTCGGCGGCCGCGCAGGTGATCCCGACCCGGACGTACTACGGGATCGATCGCCCGGTGCCGGTGGAGGTAGCTGTTCCTGAGGGCTCCGCGGGAGATGTGAGCGTTCGGCTGATGAACTCGGAGTCGGCCGAGCTGGCGCGGGCGTCGGCCGAGGCGGGGCCCGCGGACCTCGCGGCGATGTTTGAGGGGTTCTGGTCCGAAGAGTCGACGCGGGATGAGGTTCGGTACGCGCAGCTGTTTGTCGGCGATGAAGCGGTCGGCGCGGCGATGGTGCTGCAGGCGATGCGCACGCCCGAACTCGCGTACCTGACGCCGCAGCGGGAGCTGCGATGGGGCGGCAGCGCTCGGTTCGTTTCGGGCATCCGGGCTTACGTCGAGAAGCACGCGGTGATGGAGACGACCGAGGGCGATGTCACGTTTCGGATGCGTCCCGATGTCGCGCCGAACACGGTGTGGAACTTTCTGTCTTTGGCCGACGGCGGGTATTACACCGATGTGATCTTCCACCGGATCATCGGCGAGCGGCCGGGCCGGGCGCCGTTTGTGATCCAGGCGGGTGATCCACGAGGCGAGGGCGTCGGCGGGCCTGGGTTCTTTATTGACCTTGAGCGGAGCACCCTGCCGCACACGTTTGGCGTGCTGTCGATGGCTCGGTCGGGAGACCCCAACTCGAATGGATCGCAGGTGTTTATCTGCTTGAGCCGCGCGGGCACGCAGGGGCTCGACGGCAGCTACACGTCGTTCGCCGAGGCGGTCGGCGGTGCTGATGCGATCCTTGCGATCGAGTCGGTTGAGGTTGGAGTCAACGATCGGCCGACGGATCCGCCGGTGATCGAGCGTGTGCGGCTGGTCGATGCGCCGGCTCGCGGGACCGGGCCGGCCCCGATCACTCGACCGGCGTCGGAGTCGGGTGGGCGGTGACACGGGACGACTGCCCTCGACCGGCTAGAGCTTGATCTGTACGCCCAGGCTGGCCGCGAGTGTCGGCTGGTACTCGACCTCTCCCACGCTGCCGCCGCCGGTGCTTCGGAGGGTGATCTCGCGCCAGACGACAGCGTGGACGCTGCCTCTGATCGACACGTTCGGCGAGTAGTCGTAGGTGAGGAACGTGCCGAGCGGGATCGCGGTGTCTTCGAGGATGCCCGAAGACACCGAGGAGTTGTCGTCCGCGAGGCGGTACTCGCCGAACGCGCCGCCGACGAACCCCCCGATATCGATCGTGTCGGTGAGGTCGTGCGTGACCGCGAGGCCGCCGGTGACGGTGCCTGGCAACTGGTTCAGCGTGCCGAGTTGCAAATTCCAGTAGTCGGAAATCTGCCAGTCGACGGTCGGCACCGGGAAGATGACCGTGTCGTTCTGGATCCTGGTTTGCACGATGAGGTTGGCGCCGATGCTCAGATCGGGGTTGACCTGGTAGCGGGCACCGAGGATGCCGCCGCCGACGATGCTGTCCTGGAAGTCGGCGTCGATCTCACCTGAGAAGCCGATGTTGGCCGCGGCGATGAAACGCCACTGCCGGTCGTACAGGTGGATAAGCGACAGGCCGACGTTGGCCGCGAGCGCGTAGTCGAGTGGGTCTCCCGATCCCGGGAACGCGGCCGACTCCTGGAAGTCGTAGAAGCTGGAGACTTGGTTGAGGCTGACGCCGAGGATGTTCTGGTTGTTCAGCGGTGTTGCGTACTGGAAGCGAACGGGGAATCGGACGCTGCTGATCTCCGCGGCCGAGCCATTCGCGTCGGATGAACCATCGTAGATCACGCCGGCGAAGAGCGAGGCCGTGGTTGGGATCTGCGGGGCGATGCGGGGGCCGGCCTCCGGGCCTGCTCCGGGTCCCGCTCCGAGGCCCGGGATGCCGGCGATGGGGTCGATATCGGGCTGGTCGTCCGCAGGCTGCGCGGGGCGTGCGGGGACATCGGAGCCGGGCTCGGGCTCGATCCGCGGGCCGTTGTCGTCGGCGGGCTGGGCCATCAGGGGCGCGGCGGCCAGTGCCGCGGAGCCGGCGAGAGCGAGCAAACGGAACGGTGTCGTCGGCATGGAGAGTCTCCGCGGTTCGGGTACCGCTGGCCACTATAGGGATCGCTCACGGCAGAACAGGAGATCGACCCGAAGGCGGGTTGGACGCCAGCGAAAGGCCGCGGAGCGTGGCCTGATTCTGGCGGGTCAGCCGGCGCTGCGCTAGATCGGATCGGGGGTGAGGAGTTGTCTACCATGGCCTCCGCACGCGATGTGCGTAATCGGGGCGGTAACTCAATTGGTAGAGTGCCAGCTTTGCAAGCTGGAAGTTGTCGGTTCGAGTCCGATCCGCTCCACTTTCATTCGGAGAGCGCACGAAGAAGCCCTCGCGTTTGCGAGGGCTCTTTCAGTGACCCCGGCGGGATTCGAACCCGCGTTGCCAGGATGAAAACCTGGAGTCCTGGACCAGACTAGACGACGGGGCCGTCTTAGGCGGATCGTACCCGTGTGGGGTGGCGATGTCAGCCGGTGCGGGCGATGATCCTGCATGGGTTCGTCGACACAGCCGGCTCCGATGCCGAGGGGCGTGATTCCAGACGAGGGCGCGCTGCTGTTGGGGGGGGC
>JBCBMF010000107.1:0-9895 GCA_039822905.1 Planctomycetota bacterium | reverse complement strand
GCTGATCGCGCAGACATCGGACCGATCGTACTGGCTCTGCTCCGGTTCCTTGGTGTTCAGGTCAACACTCGGCAGGCCCTTGCGGATGGTGGCGATGGGCTTCATGGTGCCGGTGACGACGACGGGCATGCCGTTGGTCATGCCGCCCTCGGTGCCGCCGGCGTTGTTGCTGGTGCGGACGAAGCCAAGGTGGTTCTCGTTCGACTTTGACGCGTCGTAGTGGATCGGGTCGTGAACTGCGCTTCCACGTCGGGCTCCCGCTTCTCTTCCCAGCCCGATCTCGCACGCCTTGAACGCCTGGATGCCGAGCACCGCATAGGCGATGCGCGCATCGAGCTTGTCGCGCCAGTCCATGCACGAGCCGATGCCGGGCGGCAGGCCGAACACGTGCGCCTCGACCAGCCCCCCCACCGTGTCGCGGTCGACCTTGGCCTGGGTGATGATCTCCTTCTGCCGGGCGCTCGCCTCAGCGTCGGGGCAGTAGACCTCGCTCGCGTCGCGGGCCGCGAGCATGTCGCGCCAGTTATCGGCCGTGACCTCGACGTCGGTCCCGGCATCGAGGATCTGGCGGACAAAGCCGAAGACCTCGACGCCGATGGACTTGAGCAGGCACTTGGCGACCGCGCCGCCGACCGTGCGGGCGGCGGTCTCGCGGGCGCTCGCGCGTTCGAGCGTCTCGCGGCAGTCGGTGGTGAGCCACTTGATGCTGCCGGGCAGGTCGGCGTGGCCGGGCCTCGGCCGATGCACCGGCGGCGTGCGCTTGAGGTCATCCAGCCGGCTGTCCTTGTTTTTGACGAGCGCGGTGACGGGTGCGCCGGTGGTCTTGCCGAGCCGAACGCCGGTGACAAAGTCGGCGACGTCGGTCTCGAGGCTCTGCCGGCCGCCGCGGCCCCAGCCGCCCTGCCGCCGGCGCAGCTCGCCGTTGATCAGGTCCATGTCGAGCGACAGGCCCGCGGGCAGACCGGTGATGGTGCAGAGGAGCGTGGGCCCGTGGCTCTCGCCCGCGGTCTGGTATTCGAGTGTTGGCATGACGAAGCGTAGGTGTCTTGCCCCCTCTCACCGGCGGGGAAAGGGGAGGATGTGCGCGTTGCATACAGCGCTCCCCCCTCTCCCGACCTCGCTGCGCTCGGTCCCCCTCTCCCCGGCGAGGAGAGGGGGCAGCCCTACCCTCGCCCGTGACTGACCACCGCTCATCATCTCGACGCTTCGACGCCGTTATCTGCGACATCGACGGCTGCCTCGGCGACGAGCACGGGAACCCGATGGACCTCGAGCCGCTCGCGCAGATCGCCGCGTGGAACCGCGCTGCCGAGACCGATAAAGACAGGCCGGTCGTTGTCCCCTGCTCGGGTCGGCCGATCTCGTACGTCGAGGCGATCGGTCGGCACATCGCGTGCACGACGCTGCCGCTGATCGGAGAGATGGGCGCGTGGCTCTTCTTTCCGGACATCAACCGCCACGAGCTCGACCCGGCGGTCACGCGAGAGCATCTCGATGCCGTGCACGGGCTGCAAGCGTTCGGCCGCGAGGTGCTCGCAGGCGAAGACGTCACCATGCAGCCCGGCAAGCACGCGAGTGTGACCTTCTGGCACGCCGACACCGAGCACCTACGCGGCGATATCTTCCCGCGTGTCCGGCAGCTCATCGCCGACCGCGGCTGGCCCTTCCGCGTCAGCATGACCTGGCTCTACATCAACTGCGACCTCGCGTTCATTTCCAAGGGCTCGGCGATCGATCGCTTCTGCGCGCACACCGGCATCGAGCCGTCGCGTCTCGCCGGCATCGGCGACACCACCAGCGACCTCGCCATCCGCGAGAAGGTCGCGTGGTTCGGCTGCCCGACGAACGCGCAGGACGAGATCAAGGCGCACGCCGACGCGGTGGCGGAGCTCCCCGAAGCGCGGGGTGTGCTCCAGCTGCTCGATCAGGTACGCTGACCGCATGGACCCGGACGACGAAGTCTGCCTGTGCTTCCATGTCTCGCTACGGAAGATCCGGACCTTTCTTCAGCGCGAGGACCCGCCGGTGGCGTCGCTGGTGAGCGAGTGCCTCGGTGCAGGGACCGGCTGCCAGTGGTGCGTGCCTTTCTTGAAGCGGCTGCATCAGTTCCACAAGGAAGGCAAGCCGGTCGACCTGCGCATCTCGCCCGAGTTGTACGCGAAGAGCCGCAAGAGCTTTCACAAAACAGGCGAGTGGGATGTCGAGCCCGACGACACGGGTGATGCCAGCGACAAATGAAAGCCGCCCGGTCACCCGGGCGGCTTGCAAAGAACAGGATCAATCGCTCGCTCAGGTGTCGAGCGTGCGGAGACCGAGACCAAACTCGGTGAGGCGGATCTTGACCTCGTCGAGGCTCGTCTGGCCGAAGTTCTTGACACCCATCAGTTCCGCCTCCGTGCGGCTGGCGAGGTCGCCGATTGTCTCGATCGCCAGCAGCTGAAGGGCCTTTCTCGCCCGCACCGAAAGCTGGAGGTCGCCGACGGGCTTGCTGAGCACGCCTTCCTGGCCTGTACCCTTGAGGCGGTCCATCAGTGCGCGTCGCGCTGCACGGTGCGCATCTTCCAGGCCCTGACCCAGCTTCAGGCCCTTCGCGCTGAGCATGGTCTTGATCTCGACCAGGCTCGAGTCCCCGAAGTTCTTCGAGCTCATCAGCTCGGCCTCGGTGATCCGCAGCAGGTCGCCCAGCGTGCGGATGTTCATTTTCTTGAGGCAGGTCCGCGTGCGGACGCTGAGCTCGAAGTCGGTCACCGGCGTGTCGAGCAGCGCGTTGCGCTTGAGCACATCGCGGGTCTGCTCTTCCTCGATGAACATCTCGCGGCTGGCCTGCACGTCCTTCATGTAGAGCTGGGCACGCGGGTGGTTGGGCTGCGTGTCGAGCACCTGACGCAGGCACCGCTCGGCACGCGAGTAGTCGCCCTGGTCCTCGTACAGCACCGCGAGGTTCAGCAGCGCGTTCACCGGCGCGGGCTGCTCCTCGATGATCCGCTCGTACAGCTCGACGGCCTCTTCTTCCTCGCCGACCAGATCAAGCTGGAACGCGAGACGGAACGCGAGGTCGTTGTTGCCGGGGTCGGCGGCAACGGCCTGGCGCAGCTCGTGGATCGCGAGCTCGCGGTCGCCGTCCGCCTCGGCGGTCGTTGCCGCGCTGGCGTGCTGCAACGCCTGCTCGGCCTCGCGCTTGGCTTCACCGGCACCGATGACGATGTCGAGGGGATCGCCTGTCATCCGTTTCGTACCTCTCTATGTATGCACCACGGCTCGCGGGCTGGGCCACCGGAACCGAAGGTCGTGCAGTTCGTTCGGGGCCCGAGGCCCTCAGGGCGGGAGAGATACTAGGACATCCCGAACACCATCGGCGACCCTTCCTCGCGTGGCGATCACCCGATCAATTCCCTGGTTTTGCGCCGGCGAGCGGCTCCGGAGGCACGGTCAGCTCTTCGCCCGGCAGGGTCTGGGTCAGGTGCGGATCGCGGCTTCCCTCGGGTCCAGACTCGACGAGCTGGATGGTCTTCCATTTGCCGCCCAGGAACCGCACAAGCATGGCGATGCCCAGCGCCGTGATGAACATCGCCGCGGCGATCCACGGGCCGATCGAGCCGAGCTGGGGAAGGAACTCGACCGCGAGCCATCCGGCACCGACGATGAAGATCCAGCTGAGCGCGATATTGACGAGGCTGGGCCAGGTCGTGTCGCCCGCCCCGCGGAGGGCACCAATGAGCATGATGCCGAGCGCATCGCCGAGCTGGAACGCCGCGGCCGCGATCATCACGCCCGCGCCGACCTCAAGCAGCATCGCCCGCTGCTCGGGGCTTGCCGCATCGTCGATGAACAGCCCGATCATGGGCTCTTTGAGCACGATGAACGCGATCGCGCACAGGCCCATGTAGCCGATTGCGAGTTTCAGCCCGAGCCATGTGCGCGCCGCAGCGAGATCGGGTCGGCCCGAGCCCATGCACCGGCCCACGATGGCGGTGACTGCGATCGACAGGCCCACAGTGGGCATGAACGCCGCGTGCATGTACCGCAGGCCGATCCAGCCGGCGGCGTTGTTCACCTCGCGGGCCTGATCGATCAGCGCGGGGTCGGTGATGCCGCTGTGCACTGCCTTGGCGGCACCGCCTGCGCCGAGCAGGAAGGCGGTCAGGATCCACCAGCACGCCGTCTCGTTGACAAACTGTCCGCCCGCGGGCCAGCCGAGGCGGACGACGTCTTTGGCTTTGCCGCCGCTGAACCGCCACGCAGATCGTGTCTTGAACTGTCGGTTGAACGAAGGACCGACGAACACGCCGAGCTGGATGACCATCTCGACGACGTAGCCAATGACGGTGCCGTAGGCGGCCCCGAGCACGCCGAGCGCGGGCAGCGCCTCGTCGACCGGCGCGAGCGCTTCATTGAGCGCCGCCATGCCGGGGATGATCCCCTCGAGCTGCGGCACCGAGACGCGCCCGAAGATCAGGACGTAGTTCGCGACGACGTTCACAAGATTGCCCGCGATGACGGAGACCGTGACCACGATCGGCTTGTGGATGCCGAAGAAGAACTCGCCCGTGCCCTTGCTGATGAGCTTGAAGAGCGAGCCGACGAGCAAGATCTGGGCGTAGGCGATCTCGTTCTTGAGCAGCTCGCCCTCGTGGTCGAGCAGGCCGAAGACGAACGGCATCGACGCCGCGGCGAGCAGCATGAAGGGCCAGTAGCCGACGGCGAGCCAGACGCCCGTCCAGCCATAGCCTGCCCCTCGCTCGGGCCTGCCCGCGCCCAGGTTCTGCGAGACAAACGTGTTGATCACGCTGGTTGCGCCGAAGAACAGCGACAGCGCGACCCAGTTGGCCATGCCCCCGTTGCCCTGGGCCGCGACGTAGTGCGACTCGGGCCCGATGCGGCTCACCATGAGCGAGTCGACGAACTGCATCACGGTGAAGCTCGACATCGTGACGATCGTCGGCAGCGCGACCGTGAGCATCTCCGCGAGCGGCGAACGCTCGCGTTGGGATTGGAGCTGCGGTTCTGACATCGACCTCTCGGGTCTCGTGTGCGGGCGGCGTAGGCGGGGATGCTAGGACAACGCTGCGTACCGATTCGCGGCGAATCGGCAGCTCAGCCCGCGTTTCGCGCGAGCTTCACGCACAGGTCGATCGCGGCGGCGGTCGAGCCGGGGTCGGCCTTGTTCTTGCCGGCGATGTCGTAGGCCGTCCCATGATCCGGGCTGGTGCGGGGCACGGGCAGGCCGCAGGTGACGTTCACGGCCTGGTCCCACCCCAAGAGCTTCACGGGGATCAGCCCCTGATCGTGATACATCGCGACAACCAGGTCGAACTCCCGGCCGAGCGCTCTGTTGAAGATCGTGTCGCCCGGGAAGGGCCCCTCGGCGTGGATGCCGGTCCGCACGGCGTGCTCGATCGCGGGCTCGATCAGGCGGGTCTCCTCGTCGCCGAGCAACCCGCCCTCGCCGGCGTGGGGGTTGAGGCCGCAGACGGCGATGCGCGGCCGCTCGATGCCGAGTCGCTTGCACGCGTCATTGCCGAGGTCGATCGCGTCGAAGACGGTGCCGATCGTGAGCACGTTGCGGACGTCCATCAGCGGCAGGTGCACGGTGGCGAGGATCACGCGGAGCTTGGGGCTGTCGAACAGCATGCCGACGCGTTTGGCCTTGAAGCGATCTGCCAGCATTTCGGTGTGACCCGGGAACCGCTTGTGGCCCGCCGAGTGCCAGGCGGTCTTGCTGATCGGCCCGGTCACCATGCCCTGCGCGACGCCGGATTTGCAGGCTTCGATGGCTTGCTCGACCCAGCGGAAGCTGAGTCGGCCGCCCTCACGCGTGGGGGCATTGTGAAACCGCTCACCGCCGGAGTCGATGAGCACGACATCGTGCGCCTCTGCCGTGTGCACACCGCTGCCCTCGGCGACGCGCCACCAGTCGTGACTCAGCCCCGCGGCATCGGCGGCGTCACGCATGGGCTGGGCCGAGCCGTAGATTACGAAGCGCGCGGACCTCCGCCGGTCCGTGTCGGCGAACGCCTTGACCAGACACTCCGCGCCGATCCCGCCCGGGTCGCCCATCGAAACAGCAATGGTCGGCCGAGCGTTCACATCACGCCCGAAAAATCGAGCCCAGCTTCTTACCCATCAGGACACTCGCGCCGACGAGCGTGACGGCCAGCAGGCCCATGCCCCACACGCCCATCGCGCTCGCGACATACGCACCGTCGCCGAGGCGGTTCCAGAACTCGAAGATGGCCTTCGTGATCGGGTAGTGCTTGGTTTGCTGAGCGAGAATCAGTGAGTCGGAGACCTCGAGCATGCTGAAGCTGAATACGAGCAGGCCACCCGCGATGACGTTTGCGAGCACGAGCGGTAGGACGACCTTGCGGATCGCCTTAAGCCGGGTCGCGCCGAGGTTGACGGCCGCCTCTTCGAGCTCTTCAGAAGTTTGTTCGAGTCCCGCCGAGGCCGACCTGACGATGTACGGCAGCCTGCGCACGCTGTAGGCGATCGCGAGGATAAGAAACGGGTTCGGATCGGTGCCAACGACTTGCAGATAGCGAGCCGCGCCGCCGAGGCCCGATTCCTCCAAGCGCTGCGCGAGCCACGGCAGCGGGCCCGTGAGTGTCATCGCGAAGTAGCCGAACGCCATCACGAGCCCAGGCACCGCCAGCGGCAGCATGCACAGCGCATCGAGCAGGTTTCGGCCTCGCACGTTTGTGCGCACGACCAGATACGCCACGACGACACCGGCGACGATGTTGAATGACATCGCTGCGATGCTCAGGATCAGCGAGTTGCGGATCGAGCCGGCTGCGACCGGATCAGACAGAGCCGTTTGAAAATGGTCGTCGGTCAGGGTTGTCGGAAGCAGCGTGCCGTACCACTGCCCTGGCTGGGTGATGCTGGTGAGCACGACGCCGATGTGCGGCAGGACCGCGGCGAGCGTGACGCCCGCGAACAGCAGCGTGCCGACGATCTGTCCCCAGATCGGCAGTTCCTTCTCGCCGCCAGCGCGCGAGGCCTTTGAGTACATCGCGTGGCCGCGTCGACCGAAAACGAGTTTCCCGATGATGTAGATCGCGACCGCCGCCGCGAGCAGGATCGCGGTCAGCGCGTAGGGCTCGGCCGAGGCTTCGATTTCTTTCAGGCCCAGGAAGATCTGGACGGGCGTGACGCGGGTGTACTCGAACATCAGCGGCGTGCCGAGTTCGGTGAAGCTCCAGATGAACACGATCGTCGAGCCCGCGAACAGGCCCGGACGGATTAGCGGCAGCGTGATGCGGAAGAACCGCCGCCACGGGCCTGCACCCAGGTTCTCCGCGGCCTCGTCCAGAGCCGGATCGAGGTTGGCGAGCGCCGCGACAGCGTTCAGATAGATGATCGGATACAGGTGCAGCGCCTCGACGATCACCACGCCGATCACCCGGCTCTGACCCAGCACATCGAAGTCGGTGCCCAGCAGCGTGTTCAGCATGCCCTCCCGGCCCATGACCGCCCGCATGCCGATCGCGCCGACGAACGGCGGCAGGATCAGCGGGATCAGCACCAGCGCGTTCCACAGCTTCTTGCCCGGCAGCTTGTACCGGGCCGAGAACACGGCCAGCGGCAGCGAGATGATGATCGAGAGCAGCGTCGTCCACACCGCGATCATGAAGGTGTTGAACAGGCCTTCTCGAAACAAGGGATCGGCGAGCACGAGGGCGAAGTGCCGGAGCGTGTAGCTGGTCTCGCCCGCGTCGTTGGTCTCGACGAAGCCGCCGCGGACGGTCAGCGCGATCGGCATGAGCAGAAAGAGCGCCAGCAGCAGCAGGCACAGGCTCAGCAGGCCGTATTGCCAGAGCAGACGACTTGTGCGGTAGGACATCGCCATTGTGGGGAGTCTACCCGGCCGGCGAACCTCAGTAGCCGTCGGGCGGCGTCAGCTCTTTCGGGCCCAGTGTCTGGAGTGTCGCACCGCCGAGCGGCGTCTTCGCAAGGTGCTCGTTCAGGCTTTCGAGCGTCACGGCGTCGATCGCGGCTGTCATTTCGTCGAGCGTGCGGGCGCGGCCGAGCTTCTGGTAGTCAGCAACCAAGGCCGAGGCCCTCGCCGCGGTCGATTCGCCGTGGAAGACGATGTTGGCCCGCATGCCGGTGCGTGCACGCTCGAACTCGTCGGCGGTCACCGCGCCCTCGGGCGTGCGGATGCGGCGGAGCTCGGCCGTGAGCACATCGAGCGACTCCTGCGCCCGCTCGGGCGTCGTGCCGACGTAGGCGGACAACGCCCCGAAGCGATCGTCGCCCCTGTACCCCGCGCTCACGGCGTAGCACAGCCCCCGCTTCTCGCGGACTTCTGTGAAGAGCCTGCCCGACATGCCGCCCGAGAGCACGCTGCCGGCGAGCTTCTCGCGGATCGCCGCGTGCTCGTTGCGCTCGCTCGGCACCTCGAACATCGCGAGCACCTGGACCTGGTTCGAGTCATCGTCGATGTGCCCGGTACCTCGCTCGGGCGCGCCCGTCGGCTCGATGTCATCCACGCTCCCCTGCCAGCCATCGAACACGGCGTTGAGCTGATCGATGACCCGCGGCGGGTCGATCGCGCCCGCGACGCCGATGATGGTCCCGCCCGGCACGGCCCGGCTGTGCCACCATGCCGCCAGATCATCGGCGGTCAGCGCCTCGATCCCAGCCCGCTCGCCGAAGCTCGACCGGTTGTACGGCTCGGGCATGTGCCGACGCCGCAGCTCCAGCGACGCCCTCTCGCGGGGCTCGTCCGACAGCGAGTCCAACGTCTGCAGGGACAACGACTTCGCGGGATCAACCGTCGCATGCTCGACGCGCGGTTCGCGGATGATCCTGGAGAACAGCTCGATGCCCTCGCCGAGGCGGTCGCCGATGGTGGTCCCTCGAAAGGTCATGCTGCGGGTACCGGCGGAGATGCTCCGTGTGCAGCCGGCGTGATCGAAGGCATCGGCGAGCGTGCGAGAGTCCATGCCCGCGCCGCCGCGCATCAGCACCTCACTCATGACGCTGGCCGTGCCGAGTCGGCCGCCGGGTTCGCTGGTCAAGCCTGCGGGAACAGCGAACGTGATCGCGGCCGAACGGACACCCGGCATCGGCTCGATCAGCAGCGTGATACCGGTGTCGAGATGTTCGGTGTGAACGAGCGGCATGGCACTGTCTCCCGCTTCGCCGGTCGTTCGCCGGTTGCGTGCGCAGATCTTCGGAGCGAGTCTAGACGGCGCAGTCTGCGCAACCCGAACCGTCTTCCATGCTTCAAGGTCCGGTATCAGGTCATCCCCTCCACAGGGGCCCCGTTCCGACCGAATCCTTAGAGACGACAGGGAAGCAGCGGCGGGCCGCGGGCCCGTAGCGGGGAGCGTGCGTGCGTCGGATCGTTGACCTCATGGCTTTGCTGACCATTGTCGCCATCGCGGCGGCGTGGTACGTCACGCGCGATACGGGGGAGTTGCAGAACACGGCCGAGCAGGCGCGGCAGGAGGTCGACCGCCTCCGTGCAGCTGTGCTGCTTCGTTCGCAATCCGATCGGCACCTGCTCAACAAGCACGGCTGGCCCTTGGCGATCGATCCTGCGTGGTTCGGCACCGATGACCTGCCCATGAACCCGCTTGTTGACGCCGATCGACCCTGGCTTGAGGTCGCGGCACCGGAACAAACCGGTTGGCAGCATCCGCGTCCGATCTTTGTTGTCGATCGATCCACAGCCATGTTCTGGTACAACCCCGCGCTCGGCATCGTGCGGGCGCGCGTTGAGCTTCAGGGCACCGACGGCCAGACAATCTCGCTCTACAACGCCACCAATAACGCCAAGCTGACTTCGATCAATCCCACGACGTTCGGTGATGACGACACAATCGATCTGACGTCGATCGACATCTCCGACGACATCACAAACGACTGAGAACGCACGCGATCA
>JBCBMF010000106.1:0-9975 GCA_039822905.1 Planctomycetota bacterium | reverse complement strand
CGAGCCTCAGTGACAGCATCGGCCTGTGCGTAGGCGACGCCGAGAAGCAGCAGGAGCTCGCCGCGGATGTCATCACTCGCTGCGGCGATGCGCGGCATCACTCGCAGCAGCCTCGCGATCGCCTCTTCTGTGAATCCGGCCGCGAGCCGGCGCTCGCTCTGCCGAGCGACGATCCATGCCCGGTCATCGACGCTGAGCGCGGGGTCCTCGCTCATCTTCGCGAGCTGCTTATCGGAGAACTCGTCCATCGTGGGCGTCGCGAGCGCCTGCTCGATCAGCTGCCGCCGCAGCGTAACCCGCGCCTCGGCCGCCTCCTCGGGGAGCTCATCGATCGCGATCGACGCGACATCGAGCCTTCCAAGCCGGATCTGCGATCGAATCAAACGCACACGGTCATCGCTCGGCAGATCGAGCCCGGCCTGCTCGGCCTTCTCGTATTCTTCGACGATCCGCTCATGATTCGAAATCGCCTCGACGTCCATCGTCTCGATGCCGAGCACGATCGCACGGGCGCGACCCGCATGAAAGCGCTGCCGAGTGCCCGCGGTGACATACGGCTCATCAAGAAGCGGGCGGACTCGATTGTTCAGAACACCGAGCGCCTCGTTGGGGCGCTTCGCCTCGATCAGCCGCTCCGCCTGGCCGACCATGCCCTCCACGTTCGGCCTTGGGCTGGTCAGCACCATGGTCGCCATGCCGCCGAGCAGCAGCCCGCCCGCGAGCATGAGCGTCGGGAGCTGCCACAGCTCCCGCCACGAGCGATGCTTCCGTGGATCTCGGTTGTCGATCTGATCCGCCAGGGTGTGCGCCTCCGCTGCACAGTGCTGATGCAGATATCGGGACGCGGGCCGCGCAGGCTTCACGCTTTACGCGCAGAAATCGCCGACCAGGTGGTTCAGCCCGCAAGCGTCACTCCGTCGGCGGAACCGGGAGCAGCACAGCCGACCTGGCGAACAGATCCCCCCGGTGCCTGCCGGAAGGGTCGCTGAGCACGATCGCGGTCGCCGGGAACAGGAACCACTTGAGGATGTTGCGTAGAACAGCCCCCCCGGGGGTCGGCGGCCGAAACCGGCCCGGTTCCGGGGAAGTGCCGGGCATTGGATCAACGCGAGCGACAAAGATCCCGGTCAATGCCTTGCCCAGGCTTCGGCCAGTGAGCATCTCGCCGCCCGCGCTGTGGGCCGCCGAGAGGGCGAGCACGACGAGCAGCGGCACGATGTCGACCGACCCGGTCACGGGCAACGCGATTGGGCCGAGCGTTTCCAGCACCGTGATATCGAGCATGATGCTGGTCACAAAGATCGAGGGCAGCAGGTCGGCGATCGAGGCCACAAGCCGACGCCCGGGCGGCGCGATCGCGGTCCCCGGCGGCAGCACCGGCTCCGCCGCCGTCGGCGAGGGCCGAACCACCACGACCAAGACGATGATCATGGCGCCAACGAGCAAAAGCGCCAGCGACTGGAACTCCCCCCGCGACACCGGGGACGAAGCCGTCGCCTCTCCTATGGCAAGCAGCGCACCGGTCACGAGGCTGATCTCAGCGACGGTCACCGACCGCCGCCTCAGCCCCGGGCTCGGGAGCGCCGTGCTGGCGTCTTCGGTTGCTTCCTGGCTCGTGGCGACGAGTACAAGCCTGCCGGGGTCTGCAAGTATCGCCATAGCCGACCATTCGCCGTCGGGCAGGCCCGCGAGCGTGCGCTGCCTATCTTGTGACACAGCGATCGCTCTCAATCCCGCCTCACCGTCATCGGCAAGAACAACAAATTCTCCTCGCCAGCTGCCAACGAGCCGCCATGATGACGGATCCGGAATGCTTTCAGTGATTACTGCATGAGAAACCCATGCGTCGCCATCGAGCGTGTGCCAGGTCACGCCCTGACCGGCAAGTTGCACCGCGTGAAACCTGCCACCCCACCACTGAAGCCCGAAGCGTGCATCCGGATCGACGCGCAACGCACCACCATGGGCCACCCACCCGCCGCCGTTGAAACGGAGCAGCCCAAGGGTCTGATCCTCGTCGGCCGAACGGCGGACAAGCACAGCCGGGGTGTCGCCATCAGTTGAGGCCGCGACGACCGACGCTTCGATCGCCGGGAGCACTTCCAGCCGGCGTGCCGGGTCCGCACCCCACAGGTCCCGCAGTCCGCGCGGGTACACCCGGCTTCGACCGACTCGATGGACGCCCGACTCATCAGCCGGCATGATCGCGTACACCCGCGATCCAACCGGTACGAGAAACTCAGGCGCTTGGGAAAGCCGAGCGATTCGCGCGACCCGAAGGTCCGGCGCGGGCGATGCGCCGGCGACCGGCACCCGCGGCGGCAGATGCAAGAGCACGCTTGATGTTCCATCCGATGGCGCATTCGATTCGGCCGAACCGTCTCCGACATCGCCGGCCGGCTCGTCGTCGAGATCGACCTCGCCCCGCCTTGCCCCTCGCTGCGGAAGCTCGACAACATCCTCGATGGTCACCCAGCCGTGCGGCGAAGGCTCGCGGTCATCGTCGCCCTGGGCAACTGCAATCGTGCACAGGCAAGCCGCGACGAGAAACACCGTAATCAGTCTGAGCATCTGCACGCAACGACTATAGATCGTCTCGGGCCGGGTCCCGGCTCGCCTGGATCGCTTGGGGCCCGATCCGGCGGAGCGTCTCGACACGGAAGCGCTCGAGCAGCGTCTCAAAGTCGAAGACCACGGGCCTCGGCTTCCGCGGATCCATCGCCGCACGCGACAACGAAAGCTCGAGCCGAGCGTCAGCAGACGGAAGATCGATCTCGGCCCGCATCGGAATCCGCGGCTCCACGGCCGCGCCGATCCGATTAAGCACGCGGCCGTGCTGCGACAACGAAGAGAAAGCGAAGACCTCGCCCGACTCATCGACAAGCTCAACCGCGAGCGGATCAAGCGAAACGACATCAACATGCACGCGCCGCTGCCGGCCCGATTCCTCGAACGTCACCGCCGCCGTGCGCGAACGATCGAGCGTCGCCAAAGTCGACCACGCAACGTCCAGCACACGCTCCGACCCCGGCTCGGGCCACCGCTCCATGTCGAGCGCCAGAAGCAGGTCGCCCGGCAGCACCGGCACGCCGATCGCCTCGACCGATGAGATCCGAGCCTGCTCTGTATCGCCCACGTACGCGCGGCGTTCGTCGAGCAGCTCGATCCACCAGTACCGCGACGTATCCGAACCGAGGATGAGGTACGTCTCGCCGAGCTTGCCGATGAACACCGCCAGCGACCCCGGCCGCTGCATCTGGAAGTGCCCCTCGCCCTGATCGCGCCGCCGCTCGCCCTCGGCGTCGACGTACCGCAGGCTCGTCACCGACGCCGCCCACAACCGATCGAGCGTGCGGATTCGACGCTCCGCACCCGCGTACATCTCCTCGTACGTCGGCAGCTCGAACGCCCGCTCGTCGGGCGCATCGATCGGCGTCTCGGGCCCGTTGGTGCAGCCCGCCATGAGCAGAACACCAGCAAGCGCAGCCGCAACGAAACTAGCTCTCATCGCCGGTGTCCATCAGCAGCTCGACCTGCTCGGCAAGGTCCGCGAGCGCCGCCTCGTCGAGATCGCCCGACGACTGCGGATCCACAACGCGGATCGGCTCGGCATCCTCTTCCGCGCCGCGTGGCTTGACCAGCAACACCCCCTCGGCCGCGCCTGCATATTCCAGCGCCCGCTTCCGCATCAGCTGGAGAGCAAGCACGTACCGGAACCCGATCCGCTTCGGGTCGTCGGTCGTCTCGAGCTGTTCGAAGAGATCCATCAGCCCGTCGGCCGAGATCAGCGCGTCCGTCTTCTTGTCCGGGTGCGGCGCGTGCGCGTGCCACGACGCGAACCGCGAGGCGTCGGCCGTCATGCCGTCCCGCTCCCACGCAGCAAGCGAGTAGTCCGTCCGCAGCAGCGCCTCGTCGTCAGCCGATTCGCTCAGCACCACAACGATGGGCTCGCCGGGCTCCAGCTCGCGGTCGTCGGCGGCGCAGCGGCCGGTGCATCGGGGGATCGAGATCGTCGGTGCGGATGCCATGGGAGCGAGTCTATTCCTCCGGCCGACCCGCCCCACGGACCGGCCTTACTGACAGGTCAGCTGGAAGAACCGGTTGTCCGTCCCGCCCGGCCCGACGCGAAACCGCTTGGTCATGCTGCACTTTGGGCACCGCGCGAGGTAGTACTGCTGGTCGGGCCGGCGGTAGACGCGGACGTACTCGTTTGCGCACTCGAAGTAGATCCGCAGGTACGGCCGATCGCGCTCGTGGTCACCGGCGTGTTGGGCCATAGCTGAGCTATCGGCATGGACAGAACTGTTGCGACACTCGCGCATGTTTGCAGTCTGATCGGAAATCATGCGCCGCTGGAGCTCGGCCCGATCTAGAGTGATCGCGTCGGCGCTCGCCGGCCGAACGCGGTGGATTTCAGATACCCATGGTCGGATCACTCACCATCTTGCCGGACCCCCCGCCGCCGCCCACGGCGGTCGGCCTCATCGCGGCAGGCGGCAGGCTCCCGGTCCTGGTCGCCGAGGGACTGCGTGAACGCGGGCACCCCGTCCACGGCCTCGGGCTCAGCGGCATGTACGAGCCCGAGCTTCGGCACCTCTGCGACACGTTCCGGACCATCGGCCTGCTCCGCGTCGGCACCTGGGGCCCCACGCTGCGTCGGATCGGCGTCAAGCACGCCATCATGGTCGGCAAGGTCGACAAGGCCAAGCTGATGCACGACCCGTTCAAGCTGGTTCGGCATCTGCCCGACCTGCGGACGCTCCGGGTGTGGTACCGTGACCTCCGCCACGACCGCCGGTCGTACGCCGTGCTCAAGGCCATCGCCGACGAGCTCGACCGCAACGGAGTCAGCCTGATCGATTCGACCGCGCCCATCCCGGACCAGATCGCCACCGCCGGCACCATGACCCGTCGGCAGCCCACGCCCGAGCAGCAGGCCGACATCGAGTTCGTCTGGCCGCTGCTCACCGAAACCCTACGGCTCGACATCGGTCAGGCGATCTCCGTCCGAGACCGCGACGTCATCGCCGTCGAGGCCGTCGAGGGCACCGACCGCATGATCGAACGCTCGGGCAAGCTCTGCCGGAGCAAGGGCTGGACGCTCTGCAAGGGCGCACGCGTCGGGCACGATCGGCGGTCGGACGTGCCCACCGTCGGCATCGACACGATCAAGAAGCTCTACGAGTCCGGCGCCCGCTGCCTCGCGCTCGCCGCCGGCGACGTGATCATGCTGGACAAGCCCTACATGCTCGATCTCGCCGACGAGATGGGCGTCGCGGTTGTCGGCGTACCGATCGGCGCCTCGCGCAGGCACGCGCGACGCGAGGACTCTTCCGAACCCGCTGTCGGCGACGCGTGAAAGACCCCGAGCACCCGTACGTCGGCCGAGGCGGGCTCAAGCTCGAGCACGCGCTCAAGGCCTTCAACCTCGACGTTTCAGGCCTGAACTGCGCCGACCTCGGCTGCTCCACCGGCGGGTTTACCGACTGCCTGCTCCAACACGGAGCAGCGTCCGTTGTCAGCGTCGACACCGCCTACGGCGAGCTCGCGTGGAAGCTCCGCAGCGATGATCGCGTGACCGTCCGCGAGCGCACGAACGCGTTGCACGCAGATCCCGACGAGCCCGTCGACCTCGTCGTGCTCGACCTGAGCTGGACGCCGCAGCGGCTCGCACTTCCGGCAGCAGCAAAGTGGCTGAACGAAACCGGCCGGATCATCAGCCTTGTCAAGCCGCACTACGAGCTGACCGACGCCGAGAAGGACGCGCTGCCGGCGAAGGGCGTGCTCGACGAAGCCGACGCCGAGCGTGTGGTCGAGCGCGTGATGAACGACGTCCGCGCGATGGGCTTCGACGTGCTGGGCGTCACCAAGTCGCCCATCCTCGGCGGCGGCAAACGCAGCAAAAGTAAGACGCGCGGCAACGCCGAATGGCTCGCCTTCGTGCGCACAGAAAGCGCCCGCGACAGATAGACCGCCGCGGGCGCTGGAAGAGAAGGCTCGATTACACGGTCGCTACCGGCAACGCCTCGGCCGATCCCACCCGCGATGCTTCGGGTAGTGAGGCCGATGGCCCCAGCTCCAACTCACGTTCCATCCCCACCGCGGACCGTGGTGGTAGCCGCGATGCCCGTGCGAGCGCCGCGGCGGGTGGTAGTCGTGGCCCCACGTGTCACGAACCCGATACCGGATGTTCTTCTTCGGCGGCGGCGCGAGGCACTTGGGCGTGATGATCACGCAGCCCCGGCTGTAGTGCACGCCGAACGAGTACCCCGGCGCGCGGAGCGTGAACCGCGGCCGATGGCCGTGGTACCGCACATGGATGCAGCCCTTGTCGATCCATGCGTCGTACCCGCACTGACGGAACGCGCTGACGATGCGATGGCTCGGCGAGCCGCTGAACCAGAACTCGTGCGTGTTCCGCCCGATGCAGAGCGAGCCCCGCACGCCGTCGCGGTGGTAACCGCGATCGCCCCGCTGGGCGTCGGCGCTGACCGCGGGCAGCGTCGCCCCAGCGGTGAGCGCGACCATCGCCGCGGCGACCAGGCCTGATCTGAACCGTGCCCAATGTTGACTGCTGAGTCCCATGGCTGAAATCCCCTTTCGCTGAATACTCGGGGCGGAAATCCGAACAAGATCCTTGCAACGGGCCGCCTATTACGAGGAATCGCGCGGATTTGCCCCGGCGATGACACCGATCGGCAGTCTACGCGTAATTTAGTAAGTGTTCACACATTTCTTTCGCGGATTCCCGGCTTGCCTGTCAGGCCGGCCCGCGGCCGAGGGGAACGCGGCGGGCGGCGACCACGACCGCCCAGGAAGGAGCCAGCGATGGCAGACACCAACGCCAACAACCGCAAGGCCACGATCGTCACCACCGACGACCCCAAACGCCTCAGCCCGATCGAGGCGTCGATCATGGACTGGTGCAACATGGCGCACCGCGTCCGCGCTCGGGAAGACGACCAGGAACTCGCAGCCGTTTCGCACGAGCTGCACCGCCTGCTCGCCCGATACGACGAGACCGACGGCGACAGCCACGCCCACCCGGCGTGGGCTCGCCCCAATCAGCGGGCGCTCGTGCAGTCGGCCCTTGGCCGCACGGTCGAGGCGATCGAGACCGAAGCCATCGCGCTCAAGTACGCCGACACGCCCCGGCGGATCGAGGTTAGCGCCGGCAACATCGCTGCCCGGTATCTGCGGCTCGGCGATGCGAACCGCGCGATCCCCTACTTCTTGCAGGCGTGGGACGCCGCGCCTTACAGCGTGCCGGTGCTGCTGACCGGGGCGACAGCGTTCCATCGAACAGGTCGGCACGAGGAGGCCGAGTCGGTCTTCGCCTCGCTCCTCGAGATCGCGCCGATGCTGGGCCCCGACTCTGACCTTGCTGCCTGGCTCGCGCACGACGAAGAGCTGCGCGACCTCGCAGATGAGAGCGAAGCACTCAGCGAGCTGTTCGTCTGGCTCGATTCGATCGGGGGTGCGGCATGAGCCTGCCCACGATCAACGAACAGATGTTCTGGGATCTCTACGAGTCCCAGCTCCGCAAGGAGATCGAACGGGCCTGCGCCTCGCACGCCCGCCGCCTCGGCCACGCCGTCGACCCGGACGACATGGTGTCCTGGATCGATTGCCGGGTGTGGAAGCTGCTCGAAACCGCTCCGAACCCGATCATCGTTGACGACGCGACTGAGGCTGACGCGATCGCTCGGGTTCGAGGAGCGCTTCCCATGCTCGTCCGCTGGGCGTACCTCGCCAAGGTGCGCAAGGCGACGCGGGTGCGGACGCGAGAGCAGGGCGCGGATCAGGACGTGATCGAGTCGCTCGGCAAGGCCAAGGCTGCGCCCGCGGCGTTCGAGAAGTCGGACACGGTCAAAGCCGGCTTGGACGCACTGCGGTCGCGGGTGTCCGCCGACGTGCGCTCGAAGCTCGCGGCATCGTGGCCCGAGGCGTGCGAGCGCGAGCGGATCGCGGACGCGCTCGATGCAAACAGCGACGACGACAAGAAAGCACGCGAGATGATCGAACAAGGCGAAGTGAAGGAGAACACCGTGCACCAGATGCGGTCGAGAAGTCTGAAGCGGACCAAGGCTGTCTTCGAGGGCTCGCGCGACGCGGCGTGGAAGTTCCTGCCCATGCTGCTGATCGCGGCGATCGTGGCTGTGGTCACCGTGTCGCCCGCGATGGCGAACGACGATGACGATGACGGCGAGCAGACCGGCGGACGCAGCACGCCCGTCGCGAGCCCGATCCCGGGCGGCTGAGAGTCAGGCCCACGTCACGCCCAGCCCTCGCTGGGCTTCTTGGCGAGCAGACGCCACAGCACCTCGCCGAGATCGCTCACGCCCTCGCCCGCTGCGGAGGACACGACCAGCACCTCATCGTCTCTGCCGAGCTTCAGCGTCGTCCGGATCTCCCGGATGGCGTCGTCGCGCGCAGTCTGATCAGGAAGCAGGTCGGCCTTCGACAGCACGATGACCTCTGGCTTCTCGGCGAGCACCGACGAGTACGCCCCGAGCTCGCCGCGGATGGTCTTGTAGTTCTCGAGTGGCGTCGTGCCGTCGGCGGGTGCGATGTCGAGCAGGTGCACGATCACCCGCGTTCGTTCGATGTGCCGAAGAAACTCGTGGCCGAGTCCGTGTCCTTCCGCTGCACCCTCGATCAGTCCGGGGATGTCAGCGATGACCAGCCGACGCGACTGGTCGAGCGCGCAGATGCCGAGCTGCGGGCTGAGCGTGGTGAACGGGTAGTCCGCGATCTTCGGGTTCGCGCGGGTCATCGCCTGGAGTAGCGTCGACTTGCCGGTGTTCGGCAGACCAACAAGGCCGACATCGGCGATGAGCTTCAGTTCGAGCCGCAGCCGCCGCCGCTGACCCGGCTCGCCCGGCGTCGCCTTGCGGGGCGCTTGATTGATTGAGTTCTTGAAGTGCTCGTTGCCCAGCCCGCCCCGGCCGCCGGTTGCGATTACCGCCTCGTCGCCCGGCCCGAGATCGGCAACCAGTTCGTCGGTATCGGCGTCGTAGATCAGCGTGCCGGGCGGCATGAGCACGTCGAGATCATCGCCCGAGGCACCGGTGCGTGAATTGCCATCACCGGGCGCGCCTTTCTCGGCACGCCAGTGGTGCTTGCCGCGGAACTCAAAGAGCGTGTTGATGTTGGCGTCGGCCTTGGCGATCACGTCGCCGCCGTCGCCCCCGTCGCCGCCGTCCGGGCCGCCCTTCGGGTTGAACTTCGCGCGGTAGAACGACACGCGGCCGTCGCCGCCGTCACCCGCGAAGACCTCGATTTCAGCCTGGTCAACGAACACACGCGACGATAGCGCGTCGGCCGTGTACGCCTTGGATCACGCGGCGCGGGCGTAGCGGCCCGAGCAGAACTCGAGGATCAGCCGCTCCTTGTCGCCCTCGCGAGCGAACCGCGTGAACGCGGCCGCCATACGCGCCGGACCCGTGCCGTCGCTCTCGGTCAGCCAGATAACGTTCGCGAAGACAAAGACGCTACGACCCGGGCCGTCCATGGGCGGGTTGCCGTGGGCGTCGAGCGGGAGGTCGATCTGCATAACGATCGGCGTGCCCGCCGCGATCGGGCGGTCGAGCTCGAAACAGACACCGCCTTCACAGATGTCCCAGCCGTGACCCTCGAACGCGAACGTCTCGGTGTCGGTGAATCGCACAGCAACGCGGTTGTACATCGGGCTGAGGGCGAAGCGTTCGAACTGGCGGCGGTTGACGGTGTCGGCTGGCATGCAACTCTCCCGATGTGCTCGCTCGTGGCCCCAGATCCGGGCCGTCCGTGCGGTATCGGGCGGTTGCAGCGATCGCATGAGAGCCGCGTGCAATGCGGACGAAATTGGCAACAAGCCTCGCAGCGGCAGCACGTCGCAATAAGCGGCTCAGTGCTCGCTTACGCCGAAGCTGATGCTCGCGATGCTGACGCCCAGCTCATCCTCAATTTTCTTGAGATCGTCGCGGTCCAGGG
>JBCBMF010000105.1:0-10043 GCA_039822905.1 Planctomycetota bacterium | reverse complement strand
GAAGCGGCGGGAGACTCGCACGGCCTTCGCTAGTAATCGTTGTTGGCCTCGAAGCGGTACCAGCCGCCGCCGAGCGGGATCAGCCGGTAGCCCTTGTTCCCGAACGGCGAGCCTTCCGGATTCGGATCGAGCACGAGGCCGAAGGACCACGTGTCGATCATGTCGGGCGAATCGCCGGTCTTGACGTAGACCCCGCCGCGTCGGTCGCGGGAGATGTCGAGGACTTCAAAGGCACCGATGCGCGTTGGCTTCGGCGAAAAAGCATCGGCGGTCACCGCTCGGTCGAGCGCGTCGCGACTGATCTCGAAGCGGAGCGTGAACAGCGCATCGAACCGCAGCGCCGCGCCGCCGGCGACGAACGTGAGCATTGCGAGCGCAATCCAGCGCCACCGCGGCAGCAGACGACCGCCGTTCGCCCATCGCCGCACGCCGAGCACCGCGGCGACGACACCGCCGAGCAGAACAAGTGCGACCCAGCCGAGCAGCCAGACCCCGTCGAAGAAGCCTTCGACCCCAACGACGCCCGATGGATATCCCTGGCCCTCGACCTCGATCAGCATCGGCGTGATCGCAACCGCCCACATTTCGGCATGAACACCCCAAGACGCGCGAACGCGATCGCTCACCCGACGCGCTCGGCCTTCGGCGCTCGCGTCATCAGGCTCGTGATCGCCAGCAACGGATCGAGCCCGTCGAACAGCACATCGTGCACGGCCTGGGCAATCGGCATCTCGACCCGGTACTTCGCCGCCAGCGCGACCACCGCCCGCGTTGTGGCAACGCCCTCGACGACCATCTTGGTCTCGCCGAGGTAGTCGTCGAGCGTCATGCCCTTGCCGAGCGCCTCGCCGCAGGAGCGGTTTCGGCCCTCGGGGCTGAAGCACGTCGTCGCGAGGTCGCCCGCGCCGGCAACACCAAAGAACGTGTCACGGTCCGCGCCCATCGCGCCGCCCAGCCGAGCGATCTCCGCGAGCCCACGCGCGAGCAGCGCGCTCTTGGCGTTGAAGCCGGCGTTGAGCCCGTCCAAGATGCCGGCCGCGATCGCGATGACGTTCTTCGTCGCCCCCGCGAGCTCGACGCCCAGCAGGTCGTCGTTGGTGTAGATCCGCTGCCAGCTCGTGGTAAACAGCGTCTGGATCATGGCGGCGAACGTGCCGTCGTCGGTGGCGGGGTCGCTCGCAGCGATCATGGTCGCGGGCATGCACCTGGCGAGTTCGCCGGCGATGGTCGGGCCGCTGAGCGCGCCGAGCGGGCGGGCCGCGGCGTCGGGGTCGTCCGCCAGCGCCTCGGCGATCGCCTGCGTCGGCCGGAACAGCGTGCCGACCTCGATGCCCTTGGCGACGCTGACGATGCCTGCCCGCGCCGGGATCAGCGAGCGGAGGTTCTCGAACACATCGCGCAGGAACTGCGCCGGAATTGCGGCGACAATCACATCAACCTCGGCCAGCGCGTCGGCGGCATCGAGGCAGACGCGGACGGTCTCATCCAACTCAAAGCCGGCCAAGCGGTCCGAAACGCGGGTCTGGGCGACCGAGCCGACCTCGTCCGGATCATGGCCCCACACGCGGACGTCCACGGCCTTGCGGGCGTCGCCGTTGCCCGGATCGCGGCCGGCGAGGGCGTTGGCGCAGACCAGACCCATCTGTCCGACGCCCAGAATGGCGATCCGTGTGGCGCGATCGGGTTCGGGCATGGGATGGGCTCGCTCTGGAAGTTGATCTCGGCCGCCGAACACCCGTCGGGCGGTCGGCGTAGGACCCTACGATATCCGCCCGCCGCGGCCCGGTGGCTCTTGCGCCGCGGCGGGCCTGTTCTGGATTTCTGAACCCATCCGCTCGCGATGACGTGACACGAGGTGACCCGATGGCCGACGCCGCCGCTGTCCAGCCCGCTGCCGAACTCAATGCCCCGATGACGGGTACCGAAGCCCTCGAAGCCGGCGCGTCCGAGGCCGGCAGCGAACGCCGGGTGATCTTCTACCTCATCGGCGGCGTGCTGGTGCTCATCACGCTGATCAGCGACGCGTTCGGCGTCCATAGCGGCAAGATCGCCAACGTGCCGGCGCTGATCGGCTCGATCATCCTCGCGATCCCGCTGTTCGTGAACGCCTTCGGCGAGATCCGCCGCAAGCACATCAGCTCGAACACGCTGGCGTCGCTCGCGATCCTCGCGGCGTTGGTCAGCGAGATGTACGTCGTCGCCGGCACGCTCGCGTTCATCCTGCTCGTGGCCGACCAGTTCGTCCGCCGCACGGCATGGGGCGCGCAGCGGGCGATCGAGCAGCTCATCGGGCTCACGCCCGACACCGCGCGCATCGTCGAGAACGGCACCGAGCGCGAGGTCATGCTCGAAGACGTCAAGGTCGGCCAGACGGTCCGCGTCCGGCCCGGCGAGAACCTGCCTGTCGATGGTGTCGTGATCGAGGGCCGGTCGACGATCAACCAGGCGTCGCTCACGGGTGAGGCCGTGCCCGTCGAAGTCAACGAGGGCACGCCGGTCTACGCGGGCACGAGCAACCTCACGGGCGGCATCGACCTCCGCGTTACCGAGGTCGGCGCGGAAACAACGATCGGTAAGGTCACGCAGCTCATCCGCGAGGCGGAGGACAGCAAGACGCCGCGCCAGCTGATCATTGAGCAGGTCAGCCGATTCTTCGTTCCTGTTGTCATCGCCGTCGCGTTCATCACGTGGTGGGCGATGACGCAGAGCGAGAACCCCGACACGCGCGACGCCGCCGTGAGCACCTTCGTGCAGATCCTGGTCGTCACCTGCCCCACCGCTCTGATTCTGGCGAGCCCGACGGCGATGGTCGCGGCGTTCGCCTCGGCCGCGCGGCTGGGCATCCTGATCAAGAAGACAACCTTCCTCGAAGCCGCCGCCAGCATCGACACCGTCGTCATGGACAAGACCGGCACGATGACCACGGGCAACTTCGAGGTCTCGCGCCTCGCGCCGGCCGAGGGCGTCGAGGGCGCGGACCTGCTTCGCGCTGCCGCCAACGGCGATCAGCACTCGAACCACCCGCTGGCGCTCGCGATCCTCAAGACCGCGCGTGCCGCCAAGATCGAGGTGGATGGCAGCAAGGAGTACGAGGAAGTCCACGGCCGGGGCATGCGTGCACGAACAAGCATGGGGGAGATCTGCGTCGGTCGGCACACGTGGCTGTCCGAGCTGAACCCCGAGATTAAGCCGCAGATCGAAGCGGTCGAGGCCAAGATCGAGGGCATGTCGGGCGTGCACGTCATGCAGGACGGCCGATACCTCGGCGCGGTCGGACTCGCAGACACCGTCCGCAAGAACACCAAGGGCGTCATCGAGAAACTCCGCGAACTCGGCGTTCGGCGTGTCGCGATGTTCACGGGCGACCGCGTGAGCGTGGCGAAGCGCGTGGGCGTGCATGTGGGCGTCGACGCGATCGAGGCCGAGTGCCTGCCCGAAGAGAAGCACGAGCAGATCAAGCGGCTCACGGGCTCTGGCGCCAAGACCCTGATGGTCGGCGACGGCATCAACGACGGCCCGTCGCTCGCGGCGGCCGACCTCGGCGTGGCGATGGGCCTCTCGGGCTCGGATATCGCGGCCAACTCGGCCGGCGTCGCGCTCATGAACGACGACCTGAGCCGGGTGCCGTTCCTCATCGAGCTGTCCCGCAAGGCCCGCGCGATCGTGACGCAGAACATCGCGATCGCAATCGTCATGGCGCTCATCGGCCTGGGTCTCGCGGCGACGCAAACGCTGGACGAGTCGTTCGGCCCGTTCCTGGCCGGCCTGTACCAGTTCGCAACGGGCGTGATCGTCATCGCCAACAGCTTCAGGCTCTTCCGCTTCGGCGAGCACGTGCTCGAAGCCGAGGCCGAGGAAGAGAGCGAGGGCATGATCCGGCGTGGCGAGGGGTCGATCCGCGGTCTCGCGGCACAGCCCGCCTGATCTCACGCAACTGTCTCGACGAGGCTGAAGCGCAAGCGAGGCATAAGCGTGAGGCGAGCCTCGCTTGCGCTTCAGCCTCGTTGTTGAAACAACCACTTGTTTGCGCGTTCGGACGCCTGCAACTCCGACCCCGCGCATCCCAATACCCATCGGGCCGGCACTCGCCGGCCCCGACGGCTTGAAGGGGATGCTCATGGGAACCGTGCTCGCGCTCATCGCGGCCTTGATCGCACCGAACCACAGCGACGACCGGTCCGCCGAGCGCAAGCCGTCCCCCGAAGCGGTGGTTGAGACCGTCGCCTACGTCGCGCCGCAGCCCGAAGCGGAGCCGGCCAAGGACTCTGACGAAACATCGGCAGACGAAGAGCGTTGGACAGGGGTCGTTGAGCTGTCGGGCTCGGCCGAGCTCGGGATCACCATCACGATCTCGCTCGACGGCGACCGCTGGACGGGTGGCATCGACATCCCGATGCAGGGCGTTGACGATCTGCCATTGTCGGACATCACGCGGGATGACGACACGCTGGGCTTCACCGCGCCGCTGCCCGGTGCGCCCGAGAGCGCCTGGCCCCGGTGGTCGCTCACGATCAACGACGACGGCAACGCGACCGGCACGCTGCGGCAATCGGGCGGCGAGTTCCCGACCACGATGCGCTTGGCGGCGGAAGGTGAATCGCTCGGGCCGAGCCGCCCGCAGGAGCCCAAGCCTCCGTTCCCGTACACAACCGAGGAGATCACGATCGAGACGGCCGCCGGCCACACGCTGGCGGGGACGCTGACGATTCCGAACGAGGGTCTCGCCGACGGGGCGGCGCACCCGCTTGCGATCATGATCACCGGGTCCGGGCCGCAAGACCGCGACGAGACGATCCTGGGCCACAAGCCGTTTCTCGTGCTCGCCGATCATCTCGCGCGGCGTGGCGTCGCGTCGATCCGCTGCGATGACCGCGGCGTCGGCGCATCGACAGGCGACTTTCAGACAGCGACCACGCTCGACTTCGCAGACGATGTCCGTGCACAGGTGGCTTTCGCCGCGGGCCGAAGCGACGTCGCTTCGATCGGCCTCATCGGCCACTCCGAGGGCGCGCTGATCGCGCCGCTCGTCGCGGTCGATACGGACGCTGTCGACTGGCTTGTGCTGCTCGCAGGACCGGGCGTGCCGGGGCGCGAGGTGCTCGGCCGGCAGCTCGTCGCGATGGCCAAGGCCGAGGGCGCGACGGACGAAGTGAACCTCGAAGAACAAGTTCGCCTGCAGCAGGCCGCCTTCGATGCTTCGCTCAAGGGCGATTTGACTTCGTTCGACGCGGCGATCCGGGAGCTCGTCGAGATCCAGCTCGCCGCGTCCGGGGCGTCGGCGACCGAGGCGGAGATCGCGAGCACGGTTCGGCAGCAGCGCGGCGTGATCCAGAGCCCGTGGTTCCAGGCCTTCCTGGAGCTTGATGCTCGCGAGCCGCTGCGGGAGGTTGAGCAGCCCGTGCTCGTGCTCAACGGCGAGCTGGACACGCAGGTCCTCGCCGACCAGAACGTCCCGGCGATCGAGGCGGCGCTCAAGCACAATGACGACGTCGAGGTGCGTGTGCTACCCGGACTTAATCACCTGTTCCAGCCGGCAACGACGGGAGCGTTTTCGGAGTACGCCGAGATCGAGGTCACGTTCGACCCCGGCGCGCTCGAGATCATCAGCGGATGGATCAGGCGGCGCTAGCCCGTCCGACCCATCGATCGAGCCCCGAGTCCTGACGGACCCGGAAGGTCGCTAACTCGCTGTAGTGAAGCAGCTGAACGCCGGTGACCTGAGCAGCGGCGCGCGCACCTTTGGTGTATTCCGCGTTGCTCACCACGGCGGCGTGGTCGGCCTTGTAGAACAAACGCCCGGTGTGCACCTCTTGCACCGGTGTATTCCCGAGCGGGCTCGAATACAGCTTGCACTGAAACACAGCGACCACACCATCGCGGCGAGCCACGACGTCGACACCCTGGTCGCCGGCACCCGCGACGACCTCCGCCCGCCAACCCGCCTGCTCTAGCAAGCGTGCGCAGTGGTGCTCGAAGTCGAGGGGGTTCATCGACTCGATCGCCTGCGTACTCGTGGCATCCGACGCAGTCTTGCTGTCGTCGATGTAGCGGTGCACGTGCGACTCGGTCAGCTTGGCGATAAGCTCTGTGTCGTCGATCGTGCACCGAGAATGCCCCGTTGACTGGGCGTACTGCCACGCGAGCTTTTTGATGTAGTTGATATACTTCCGCTCGCCGAGCTCGGCTCGCAACGCCGGGACGACGACGCGCGACGCGAAGTACGCAAGTTCCTTGCGCCAGGCGGTCGGGTCCATGGCGCCATACCGATCCGGGACCGCGAGCTTCGCCTGCTGGACACGGAGGGTCGCCGCGTGGTCCTCGAGCAACCGGTGCATGACCCTGGCCACGGCGAGTTGGAGCCGCCGCGACGGCGGGACGCGAACGGGGCGGTCTGCCTCGCCGGCGCGTACGGAAACTCGACGCTTTGAGATCGCGTACCACGGCAGACCGATGAACAGCCCCGCCCAGATGCCAATCCCCACGATGGCAGCGGCGATGCTGCCGGACCGCACAGATGCCGGGATCAAGCTCAACGTCCCTACGACGCCGATCAGAATCATCAACCAGCAGCTGCTGTATACGATGAGATCGCCAAGACGGGAGCTTCGATTCGGCATGGCGAGGGCATCGAGCCAAGCACGGACGCCGGGCAAGCCGATTTTCAACTTCGGCCGTTACCGGTCTGCGAGACGTAGGTTTGTGCAGCGGAGTCACAAAGAAGAGTGAGCACGCATCGTGCACTCACAGCACCAGCAGCACCGCGACGCCGAGGTAGATCACGAGCCCCGAGACGTCCATCAGCGTGGCGACCAGCGGCGAGCTGATTGATGCGGGATCGAGCTTGAGGCGTTCGAGGATCAGCGGGAACATCGAGCCGATCGAGACGCCCCAGACCACGATGCCGACGATGGCGATGCCGACGGTCAGCGCGATGCGCGCGGGCGAGAGATCGGTCTCGGCGATGCCGATGGCGTTGAGCCCGATGACGACACCGAACGCCAGGCCGCCGAGCGCCGCACCGAGCGCGACGCCTGTGATCAGTTCTCGTTGCAGGATTTTGAGCCAATCGCCCGGCGTGATCTCGCCAAGCGCGATCGCGCGGATGAGCAGGCTGGCCGCCTGCGTGCCGGTGTTGCCGCCGCTTGAAATGATCAGCGGGATAAACGCGATGAGCACGGTGGCCTTGGCGAGCTGTTCCTCGAACGAGTCGAGCACACCGATGGTCAGCACCTGCAGCAGCAATAGCCCGCAGAGCCATCCGCCGCGCTTTTTCAGCATCTCTGCGGTGCCGACCTGCATGTATGGCGCGGCGAGCGCCTCCATGCCCGCTTGCTTCTGGATGTCCTCGGTGGTCTCTTCCTCAGCGACGTCGGCGGCGTCGTCGTGCGTGACGATGCCGAGCAAAACGCCCCGCGAATCGATCACGGGCAGCGCCGAGCGGTCGTACCGGTTCATCGCGCGGACGGCTTCCTCGCGGTCCTCGGTTGCGCCCAGCGCCTGGTAGCTGTCGTCCATCAGATCGCTGATGCGTTCGTCGGGGTCGGCGAGCAGCAGCGTCCGGATGTGCAGGTCGTCGATCAGCATGTACCGCGCGTCGACGACGTAGACCCAGTGAACGGTCTCGGCGTCGCGGCCGTGGCGGCGGATGTGCTCGAGCGATCGGCGGACCGTCCACTCGGGCCGAACCCGCACGTAGTCGGGCGTCATCAGCCGACCCACGGTGTCGGCGGCGTAGCCCAGGATCGCCTGGGTCTCGCGCCGGCTCGCGGGGCTCAGGCTCGCGATCAGGCGCTTGGCGACATCGGTCGGCAGCTCGTCGAGCACCCGTGCGCGGTCGTCGGGGTCGAGCGCCTCGATCGCCTGGATCGAGCGGACATCGCCGAGCTGCTCGATCAGCTCCTGCTGCCTGTCGGCCTCGAGCTCGGCGAAGACCTCGCCGGCTTCGTCTCTCGGCAGCATGCGGAAGCACACCGCCGCCTCGTCGAGCGGCAGCTCCATGATTAGATCGGCAACGTCCGCCGCCGGCACGCCTGTCATCGCCTCGCGCAGCTCGCGGAAGCCGCGGGCCTCGATCAGCTCGCGCACCTCGGGTTGGAGCAGGCTTGTGGTCGGGTTCACGCGTGCAGGATACCCGCGGGGGCGACGCCGACGCCGCATCCGAGCGGGCGCGGCGGCGAACTCGACACGTGCCGACGACCGGCACCGACGCTGATCCGGGGGACACCTGCCGTGTGGACATTTATCTCAACAAGTGCGCTGCTCTCGGGCGGTCTTGCGTCCGTCATCTTGGCGTCCGGCGGCCTTCGCGGTGCTGACAACACAGCCGAGCAGAATGCCGCGATCGCGCCGACGGGGGGCATGATGACCGAACCGCTCACGCTCGCCGACTTCGAATGGGATAACCCTGAGGCAGACCCGACATCGGGCACGTGGTTGACGGTCAACGACGATGTCATGGGCGGCCGATCGCTCGGCGGCGGCGAGATCCGCGGCGGCAGGCTTGTCTTCTCGGGCACACTCAACACGGCCGGCGGCGGGTTCGTTTCCGTCCGCGCGGGCGACAAGCGGTGGGACCTCGGCGGCTACGACGGCATCGCCGCCCGTGTCCGCGGCGATGCCCGGACGTACCAGCTCCGCATCCGCACCGACCAGCGGGTCAACGGCCGGGTGGTCTCGTACGGCGGCGACTTCAGAGTCAGCGAGAGCGAGGCTTCGGGCCGCGACGCGACGGCGTGGCGGGAGATCTTCGTGCCGTTCTCAACCTTCGAGCCATCGTGGCGAGGGCAGGACCTGCGAGGCGTGGCGGAGCCGCTCGATCCGTCGGATGTCCGCGAGCTCGGCGTGATCGTCGCCGACGGCGAAGACGGGCCGTTCTACCTTGAGATCGATTGGCTCCGCGCGACCATCGACCCCGACGCGCGGCGCACCGAACTCACCCTCGCAACCTTTGACGGTGACAACTCGACCATCGACCCGATCTCGGGCAACTGGCGCACCGTCAACGACAACATCATGGGCGGGCGGTCGCAGGGCGGCGGCGCGTTCGAGAACGGCGCGCTCGTCTTCGCCGGCTCGACCAACACCAACGGCGGCGGATTTTCCTCGCTCCGCGCTGGCGACAAGCGGTGGAATCTCAGCGCCTTCGACGGCATCGCCGCAAAGGTCCGCGCGGACGGACGTACGTATGTGTTCCACGCCCAAACGGATCTGACCGATGGTCGCGGGACCGTGTTCTACCGGGGCGAGTTCACGACCGAGCAGCTCATCGACGCCACGGGCGCGGCAGCGTCTGGTGATGACTCGTGGCAGACGGTGTTCGTGCCGTTCGAGGCGTTCGACCCGTTTATCCGCGGGCAGAATCTGCGGGGACAGATCGCGGGCCTCGATCCGTCGTCGGTGCGGAGCATCGGCGTCATGATCGACGACGGGCTCGACGGCCCGTTCCGGCTCGAGGCCGACTGGGTAAAGGCCGTGCGTGTCGAAGACGCGTCGGGCGAGACGATCTAGACGAGATCGCCGATCCCGCCAAGCCCGACCGGCTCTTTGGTGTAGAACCCCTCGCCCGCTTCGGTGCCGATGCGGCTGCCTGTGTACCGCATCGCGGCGCGGACCCACTCGACCACGCCCCGGTTCTTCTCGGGCAGCACAAACTGCGTCTCATACGCGACGACCGAGCCGATCTTGCGCTCGACGTAACCCGTGCAATCGAGCACGAAGCTCGGGTTGGCCACCCAGCGCAAGTGCGTGGCATAGTAGTAGAACAGCCACTTCGGGTACTTCGGCGGACCGATCGGCAGCGTTGTGCCGGTCCACTGATCAACCGGGTCGGCGAGATCGAGCTTGGTCAGCTTCGCGTCGAAGCGTGCATCCTCCACGATGCGCGTCACCGCCCGATGGTCCGGGTGCGCGTCTTCGAAGAAGGGCGTGAACACGATGTCGGCCTGGTGCGCGCGGATGACGGCAGCCATGGCGTGGCGGGCCTGGATCGTGTGCTCGACGGTGCGGTTGGGCATGCCCATGAGCATGCGTTTGAGCGGAGGGCC
>JBCBMF010000104.1:0-10135 GCA_039822905.1 Planctomycetota bacterium | reverse complement strand
GCCCATGACGCGGTCGTAGCTCTTCTCGGACATTTCGAGCATGTCGACGCGTTCTTCGGGGGCCACACCCGCGTTGTTGACGAGCACATCGAGCCGGCCGAAGCGCTCGCGGATGGACTCGATCATCTCGACGCGACCGTCGCCGTCGGCGATGTTGCACCGTGCGTACATCGCCTCTGCACCGCGAGATCGGATCGACTCGAGCGCATCGGCGACATCGCTCTCCGGCCGGCGACCGTTCACGACGACATCGAATCCATCGGCGGCCAGGTGCCGCGCAATGCCGAGGCCGATGCCGCGGGTGCCGCCCGTGACCAGCGCGACCCGCTTCACGATGCGGCTCCTTCTGTTGCCAGCGAACCGAAGAACGTCATCGGCTGCTCACCCTTGCCCAGCTGCTGCACGAGCAGCGCGGCCTCTCGCAGGTGGTAGTCGCCCCACATGCACGACTCGCCGCGCGGGATGCCGTCGTCGTCGACGCGGTCCCAACCGTTCGGGTGGTGATAGACGGCGTGCAGCAGGAGGCCCTGGTGAGCGTCGGTTGTTGAGAGGTAGGTGTCGGTCAGCAGCGTGCGAAGCGACATCAGTCCCGCTGCCATGTACTTCTTCGCTTCGTCCGATCGTCCTCGGCGATCAAGCCAGAGCGACAGACGCACGAGGCCCTGCACCGCGATCGCGGCTGCAGAGCTATCGACCGGTTCGTGCGGGTTCAACGGGTCGGCCGGCCGGTCGAGGTAGTCGCCCAGCTTGTGAAGGTTGGGCGCGCCTGTGTCCCAGTAGGGCACGCCGCAGGTCGGCGTGTGCTCGAGATAGAAGTCGCAGGTCGCGAGCGCCGCCTTGAGCATCGTGTCTTCGAGAGCCTGGCGACCGCCGAACGGCGCGAGCTCGTCGTCGGTTCGTGTTTCAAGGAACTCAAGCTGCTCGGGGAAGCCGCACATCGCCCAGGCGAGGCCCCGTGTCCACGTGCTGAACGCGCTGTATCCCTGTTGTGTCGATGGCGCGCGGTAGTCGCCGTTGTTGGTGTTGAACAGGCTCTCGTGCGCGGTTCGGCCGCGCATGTCGTAGATGTCTCGGCCTTCGCCGTAGTAGATGCTGTACTTTGCCGTATTTGTGCAATGCTCGAGCAGTCGGCCGAGCAGACTGATCGATTCGTCACGCTCGCCCATAAGCGAATGCCCGAGCGAGTGCCCCCACGCGAGCGCCCGGCAGGACCGAACGGTGTCGACAAAGAGTGACTGGGGACCGTTGAACGAGTAGATGTACCCCGTGCCATCGATCGTCTTGGACCAGCGCGACGCCTGGACAGCGCCGCTCGCCTTGAGCGCGAGCTCGTAGAAGTGCTTCTCGTACCCGTCGGGTGAGTATGCGCCGCTTCGCGCGAGACGGAGCAGGTTGCCGTAGGTCGAGACGTTGTTGAAGCCGTGGTCGTGCACGCCGATGTGCGTGACATGGCTCGCCATGGTTTCAAGCGTCCGCTCGCGGGCGATCTGGAGGAAGCGGTCGTCGCTGGTCGCATCGAACTGAAGGGCGGCGGAACCGTGCTGGAAGCCTTCGGTCCATTCGGTCCAGCCCTGCGTGGAGTAGGTGCCGTTGATCGTGAAGACCGGCGCCGGCGAGCCGGGCGTGAACGCCTCGTCGAGCGAGAGGATCTTTGGGCCCGATAGCGACCACATGCGATCGATTGCGGGCTGCAGGTCG
The DNA here is from genome assembly GCA_039822905.1 of Planctomycetota bacterium. Taxonomy (GTDB): domain Bacteria; phylum Planctomycetota; class Phycisphaerae; order Phycisphaerales; family UBA1924; genus JANQQZ01. The sequence continues at coordinate 8,437 of JBCBMF010000104.1, read as the reverse complement.
GCGGGCGAGAGCGAGCTATCGGCGTGGATCATGGCCGGGGTCTCCTGTGCGGACCGGTCGCACGCCGTATCGTACGCGGCCCAACCCCCTTGATGTCTTGATTGGCATAGCATAGATCGTCGCGCGGGAGCGGCACCCGGAGCTTCGGCATGCCGTCATTGGATGATTTTTGGTTGCGCGAGCTCGGCCTCGAGGTGCTGGCGCACCCTGAATCGCTTGTCTCGGCGACGTCGCACCCGGTTGAAGGTGCGTTTCAGATTGCGCCGCATCATCACAACGGTGTGTTCCAGTTTGACCTCATCTTTGGCTGCGAGGGCACGCTGCTCTTCGATGACAGTTGGCTGCGATTTGAGCAAGATGTCGGCTATGTCGCGTACCCGAGCCAAGTGCACGGGTACTCGCTCGAACCCCGCAGCGGCGACGCCCGGGTTCACCACTTCCGGTTGCGGGTCTCCGATGGGCTGTTCCTTGTCACCCAAGAACTGCTCCCGGCTGTGGTTCCACTCGGGGAAGCTACCGACCGGCTGCGCGATGAGGCCACGAATGCCGTGCAATCAACCGGCGACCCGCAGTCGCCTCGCGCGGCAGGAGCAATGGCGGTGCTTCTTCTGCTCTCGAGATGGCCTCGGTCAGGATTCTCGGGGCAGTGGTCGCACCCGCGACAGATCGACGAGCACGTCGAGGCGGCCGTCACCATGATTGAGGCGTCGCTTCATGAGCCGCCCACGCTCGACGAGTTGGCGGAATCGGCGGGTCTCTCGGGCCGCCACCTTGCACGATTGTTTGTGCAGGTCACCGGCATGACGCCGCAGCGCTACGCGACCGTACGTCGGCTCGACCGGGCGAAGATGCTGCTTGTCGATCGGGCACGCCCCATCGGATCCGTGTCAGACGAGCTCGGGTTCTCGACGCCTGCGACCTTTACGAGGTGGTTCAGCGGCCACGAAGGGCGCACCCCTAGCGAGTTCCGCGAGCAGCCGTCGGTGTTCTGACGATACCGGGGCTTCTGTGTCTTGATATGCACAGTCATGCGTCGTCTGGTGGCCCCATGACACCAACGCTTGCGATAGCATGGAGGCATGCTGCAGCCCTCGCCGAGTAACCCGGTCGTCGATGCCTTATGCGAGTTGGGCGTTGTTGCCGTCGTACGGATGCCCGACGCATCGAAGCTGCGGCCAACGGTCGATGCGCTATGCGAAGGCGGCGTTCATGGCATTGAAGTCACGCTGACCGTGCCGGGGGCGATCGACGCTGTGCGTTCGCTTGTTCAGAGCCTGGGGGACGATCACCTCGTTGGAGTTGGATCGGTTGTGCATCCCGATCAGGCGCAGCGGGCCATCGACGCGGGGGCGAAGTATGTCGTCAGCCCGGTGCTTCGGCCAGCGGTAGTTGATTTGTGCCAGCGGCACGGCGTCGCCGTAATGTGTGCCGGTGCAACGCCCACCGAGATCCTGGATGCGCATGACGCGGGCAGTAATCTGGTCAAGGTCTTCCCCGCAGACCTCGGCGGACCGACGTTTTTGAAGTCCGTGCTCGCCCCGATGCCGTGGCTCAAGCTTTTGCCGACGGGGGGCGTGACGCCGGATAACACGACCGAGTGGATCCGTGCCGGAGCGGCTGCGGTGGGCATCGGCAGCGCGTTGGTCGACCTGAAGCTCATCGATGGCGGCGACTTCGCGGGGATTACGAGCCGGGCGAAGAAGGCGGTTGCGGGCGTGCGAGCAGCACGCGTTTAGCACACGAAGGACAGATACATGGCAGAGCAGCGAATCGGTGTAATTCTCAGCGGCGTGACCGGGCGCATGGGCACGAACCAGCACCTGGTGCGGTCGATCTTGGCAATCATCAAGCAAGGCGGCATCCGCGTGAGCCCGGAGCTGACGCTGATGCCCGATCCGATCCTTGTGGGTCGCAACGCGAACAAGCTGAAGGACCTCGCCGAGCAGCACGGGCCTGACGCGATCGGCGCGCCGCTGAACTACTCGACTGACCTCGATGCGGTGCTCGCTGATCCGAGCTATGAGGTCTTCTTTGATGCCTCCACGACGCAGCACCGGAAGCGGTTTGTCGAGGCGGCGGCGAAGGCGAGTAAGCACATCTACTGCGAGAAGCCGACAGCTGCGAACCTCGCGGATGCCGTCGGGCTTGCCGACTTCGTCGAGGCGCAGGGCGTCAAGAACGGCGTCGTGCAGGACAAGCTCTGGCTGCCGGGCATCCGCAAGCTGCGGACGCTGATCGCGCAGGGCTTCTTCGGCGAGATCCTGTCTGTCAAGGGCGACTTCGGCTACTGGGTGTTCGCCGGCGACATGCCCGATCAGCCGGCGCAGCGGCCGAGCTGGAACTATCGCGTTGAAGACGACGGCGGCATCATGGTCGACATGTTCTGCCACTGGCAGTACGTCATCGAGAACCTATTCAAGGATGCTTGCGGGCCGATCGAGAGTCTGGTGTCGTGGGCCAACACCGATCTGAAGTCGCGCGTGGATGAGCAGGGCAATACCTACAAAGCCACAGCCGACGACTCGGCGTACGCGATCTTCCGGCTCGATAGCGGCGTGGTGTGTCAGTTCAACAGCTCGTGGTGCACGCGCGTTCGGCGCGATGATCTGCTCACGATCCAGATCGACGGCACCAAGGGCTCGGCGGTTGCCGGGCTCCGCGAGTGCTGGGTGCAGTCGCTTGGCGCAACGCCGAAGCCGGTGTGGAACCCCGACATCCCGCAGCCGATCGACTTCTTCGAGGGCTGGCAGCAGGTGCCGAACCAGATCGAGTTTGACAACGCCTTTAAGGTGCAGTGGGAGCTTTTCCTCCGGCATGTCGCGTGCGACGAGCCGTTCCCATGGTCGATCCGTGAGGGCGCGAAGGGTGTCGAGCTCGCGGAACTCGGGCTCAAGAGCTGGAAAGACAAGTCCTGGGTCACGGTACCCTCCGCATGAGCAGCACGCTCTCCACATTGACGCTCGATCGCTGCGCGGTGCACACGCGGACCAACAAGCCCTGGTCGCTCGCGCGGTGCTGCGAGGCGTATTGCAGCAGGGGCATCGGTGGCATCAGCGTGTGGCAGGACGCGGCCCAGGCCGCGGGCATGGGCGAGGCGCGCGCGATCATCGAATCCAACGGCCTGCGTGTTCCCGCGTACGTGCGAGGTGGGTTTTTCACGGCACACGATGCAGCCGATCGTACAACGGCGCTCGATGACAACCGCCGACTGATCGACGAGGCCGGCGTGCTCAACGCCGAGATGCTCGTGCTTGTGGTTGGCGCCACGCCCAAGCTGTCGCTCGCCGAGGCTCGAGCGCAGGCTGCCGCGGGCATCGAGGAGCTTCTACCTCACGCCGAGTCGACGGGCGTCAAGCTCGCGATCGAGCCGCTTCATCCGATGTACGCGGACGATAAGAGTTGCATCAACCGCACGACGGACGCCCGCGCGATCTGCGAACGGCTTGCCAGCCCGATGCTTGGCGTCGCGCTCGACGTGTACCACACATGGTGGGACCCGGCTCTCGAAGCTGAAATCGAGAAGCTCGGCGCAAACAACCAGCTTTTCGGCTTTCATGTGTGCGACTGGAAGCAGAACACCGGTCATCTGCTTACCGATCGTGGACTGATGGGCGACGGCTGCATCGACGTGCCGGGCATCCGCGCCATGGTCGAATCGACCGGGTTCGACGGGATGATCGAAGTCGAAGTATTCTCTGAGAGCTACTGGGCGTCAGACCAGAACAGCTATCTCGATCTGATCGTGGATCGGCTCGGCACGCGTACCTGAGCGGCTATGAGGAAGTGTGAGGACATGCATGGATGACACATCGCCTCGCGTCGTGACCTTCGGTGAGATCATGCTCCGGCTCTCTACGCCGCAGCATCAGCGGTTTGTGCAGGCATCGCGGTTCGACATCAACTACGGCGGAGGCGAGGCCAATGTTGCGGTCAGCCTCGCGAGCTACGGCATCGATACCGCGTTCGTTTCGATCGTGCCGAGCAACGATATCGGCCAGGCCGCGATCAACAGTCTTCGACAGTTCGGCGTCGATACAAGCCTGATCAGTCGCGCCGGCTCGCGTCTCGGGGTGTACTTCCTTGAGACTGGTGCAAGCCAACGCGCGTCGCGTGTGATCTACGACCGCGCCGACTCGGCGATCAGCAACGTCACCGCGGACGACGTTGATCCAGAAGCGATCTTTGCTGGCGCGAGCTGGTTTCACTGGACGGGCATCACCCCGGCTCTGGGTGCTGGTCCCGCGGCCGCGGTTGCGAAGCTCTGCAAGGGCGCGAAAGCGATGGGCCTGCGCGTGAGCTGCGATCTGAACTTCCGCGCGAAGCTTTGGACAACGGAGCAGGCACAGGCAGTCATGCGGCCGCTGATGGAACACGTCGATGTGTGCATCTGCAATGAGGAGGATGCACACCTCTCGCTGGGGCTCGCCGCGGGTGAGACCGACGTCGATGCGGGCGAGCTCGACGAGTCTGGTTACGCCGAGCTTGCGATGACACTGGCAAAGCAATTTGCATTCGATACTGTGGCGATCACACTCCGCGAGAGTTTCTCGGCCAGTCGCAACGGCTGGTCGGCGATGATGCTCGACGAGAGAGACTGCTCGCAGCCCTACCGCACACGGGTGTATGACATCCAGCTTGTCGATCGCGTCGGGGGAGGCGATTCGTTCGCAGCCGGACTGATCGCGGGCTTGCATCAGCAGCCGACCACGAGGGACGCGATCGAGTTTGCGGTTGCGGCTTCATGCCTGAAACAAACGATCCCAGGCGACGTGAACCTCGTATCGCGGGCCGAGGTCGAGCAGCTCATGCGGGGCAGCGGCTCCGGGCGAGTGCAGCGATGACCTTGGAATCGGACCACACACCACCGGAACGCACCGGCCCGCGGCCGATCATCGCTGCGCTGCCCGCGATGACGCCTGGTGAGCGGCGGGTCGCAACGAGCCCCGAGAGCGTCGCGAAGCTGGTCGGTGCTGGATGGGACTGCGTCTTGCCCGTCGGCATCGGTGAGGCGGCGAGATTCTCCGATGCGATGTTTGTCGAGGCTGGCGCACATGTTGCGGGTGACGCAGAGTCGGCGATTGTCGGTGCAGACGCCGTGCTCTGCATCGAGCCGCCGCGTGTTGAGCAGATGCGATCGCTGAAGCGTGGCTCGCTCCTTGTCGGTCTGCTCGCACCGTTCACGAACTCGGCACTGATCACCGCGTGCGCCGAAGCCGGCGTGTCGGCCATCGCCATGGAGCTGGTGCCGCGCTCGACGATCGCGCAGCCGATGGACGCGCTCAGCTCACAGGCGAGCCTGGCCGGATACGCGGCTGCGCTGCGCGCCGGGGACCGCCTACCTCGCGTGCTGCCCATGATGTCTACACCGGCCGGCACGATTCCCCCCGCCCGCGTGCTTGTGGTCGGTACAGGTGTGGCCGGGCTGCAAGCTATCGCGACCACGGTGCGCCTCGGTGCGAGAGTCTCCGCGTACGATGTCCGCGCGGCCGCCAAGGAGCAGGTCGAGTCACTCGGTGCTCGCTTCGTCAGCATCGACATGGCTGAGTCGGGCCAGACCGCCGACGGCTACGCCAAGGCCCAGACCGACGAGCAGCTCGCCGCTCAGCGCCAGGCGCTCACCGAAGTCTGCGCGCAGTCCGACATCGTCATCACCACCGCGCAGATCTTCGGCAGGCCCGCCCCCACCATCATCGATCGCGCCATGATCGCCGGCATGAAGCCCGGCTCGGTTATCGTCGATGCCGCCATCGCCACCGGCGGCAACGTCGAGGGAGCCGTCGCCGGCGACGAGATCACTATCGATGGCGTCACGCTCATCGCTGATCCAGATCTCGCATCATCGGTCGCGACCGAGGCCAGCCGCATGTATGCATCCAACGTCGTCGCGCTGCTCGCGCACATCAGGCCCGACGGCCCGTCGGCCGAGCTTGATCCAGATAGCAACGAGATCCTCGCGTCGGTGCTGGTCACGCACAGGGGCACCGTCCGCGACACCGCCGCCACAAGCGCTCACGACGGAGCCGCCTCATGATGATCCTGCTGCTCATCCTTCTGCTCGCAGCCTACCTCGGCATCGAGCTGATCAACAAGGTCCCCTCGCAGCTGCACACCCCGCTGATGTCGGGGTCCAATGCGATCTCGGGCATCACCATCGTCGGCGCGATCCTCGCGACAACCACCGAGGGCACACTCGCGACCGTGCTCGCGCTCGTTGCACTCTTCGCCGCGACGGTCAACGTCGTCGGCGGCTACTTCGTGACCAACCGCATGCTCGGAATGTTCGGCGGCTCGCCGGGGGGCGACGCGTGAACGACCAGCTCACCGGCCCTGGTATCTTGCAGATCATCGCGTGCGTCTGCTTCATCCTTGGCCTGAAAATGATGGGCCGGAAGCACTCGGCCAAGCGTGGCAACCTTGTCTCTGCTGCTGGCATGGGTGCCGCCGTCGCCTCGGCGCTCTGGCATGCCGACGTTTCCCTCACGATGATCCTGATCGTGGTCGCGCTCGGCTCGATCGTCGGCACCACGCTCGCGCTGCGTGTGAAGATGACGGCCATGCCCGAGCTCGTGGCTGTCTTCAATGGCCTCGGCGGCCTGGCGTCCCTCGGTGTCGGCTGGGTCGGACTCCTTCCCGATGCCAACCTCTCCACCGCATCGCAGTCGCTCTCCGCGGCCTCAGTCATCATCGGCGGAACCGCCTTCAGTGGCAGCCTCATCGCCTATGCCAAGCTCGCCGGCGTGATGAAGTCTGCGCCGACCATCTTCCCGCTTCAGCTCACGCTGTCTGCGGCTGCGCTTGTCGCCGCACTCGGCATCGGCTACTGGACGATCGCCGGCGACATGCCCGTGACATCGGCTGCGATCCTCGCGAGCATCGCCATGGGTCTCGGCGTGCTCAGCGTTGTCCGTATCGGCGGCGGCGACATGCCCGTGGTCGTTGCCCTGCTCAACAGCTACTCCGGTATCGCCGCAGCGCTCGCGGGTACCGCTATCGCCCAGCCGACGCTCATGGTCGCGGGCACGCTTGTCGGCGCGAGCGGCTTCATGCTCACGCAGGTCATGTGCAAAGCGATGAACCGCTCGATCACAAATGTGCTCTTCGCCGGCTTCGGCTCGCCGACCACCTCGGCCGGCGGCGGCAAGGAATCCACCGGCACCGTCAAGCCGATCGACCCGGCCGACACCTATCTCATGCTCGAGGCGGCCCGCTCGGTCATCATCGTGCCGGGCTATGGGATGGCCGTCGCGAAAGCCCAGCACATCGTCAAAGAGCTCACGCAGCTGCTCATCGCCAACGGCACCGACGTGCGCTTCGTCATCCACCCCGTCGCGGGCCGCATGCCCGGGCACATGAACGTGCTGCTCGCCGAGGCCGGCGTCGAGTACGAGATGCTCGCCGAGCCGCAAGACGTCAACGACACCATGGGCATCGTCGACGTTGCCCTCGTCATCGGCGCCAACGACGTGGTCAACCCCGATGCCCGCGACGAGCCCTCCAGCCCGCTCTACGGCATGCCCATCATAAACGTCGATCACGCCAAGACCGCGATCATCCTCAAACGAAGCATGGCTTCGGGCTTCGCCGGCGTCGGCAACTCGCTGTTCACCCTGCACAACTCGCGCATGCTCTTCGGCGATGCTCGGTCGTCCATCGCCGGCATCGTCGAGCAGTTTCAGTAGACCGATTCATGCAGAAAGAATCTCCGCTCTCAAGTTTCAGCCAAGGGCCCGCCGGCGTGGACGCGTATCGACGCTTCGTCGATCTCGCCGATACGCTCGCGGCACCGCTCATCGAGCTGATGCAACCCGGGCAGTCTTCTTTGCCGATCGAGGGCAGGGCCAGTGATCACGGCGAAGAGGCTGATCGTCTCGAGGCCTTCGCCAGGCCGCTGCTGCTGCTCTGCCTGTGGCTGCACGGGCGCAGAAAGATTGGTTTACGCGATGAACGCGATACCCGCGTAACCGCGTGGATCCACAACGCGATGAAGCTCGGCGCAACACCCGACACGCCGACCTACTGGGGCACGCTGACGAACTACCATCAGCACGCCGTTGAGTTTGCCATCATCGCTATGTCGCTTGAGATCGCGCATGATGAGGTGTGGGAGACCGCCGACGCAAAGACGCGAGAACGATTCCTTGCGTATTTCTCGCAGATCCGTGGGCACGGCGGGCATCGCAACAATCATCTGTTCTTCGATGTGCTCTGCCTTGAGTTCCTTAACCGGCACGACGCATCCGAACTCGGCGATGACCGTGCGATCGAGCATCACCTCGATGAGCTTGAGGCCATGCACCGTGGCGATGGCTGGTTCATCGACGGCGGCAACGAGTCGTACGACCACTACAACGCCTACGCGTTTCATATCTACGGCCTGTGGTGGGCGAGCCGCTACGGCGGGCGTGACCCTGAGCGTGCGCGACGCTGGATCCGGCTG
>JBCBMF010000103.1:0-10158 GCA_039822905.1 Planctomycetota bacterium | reverse complement strand
CGAAGCGGGCGGCTGGGCCGGGCCGATCGAGTATCGGGGCGGCCGGCAGGGCTTCGTCTCGCTCGATCGCATCGAGTGTGACCAACGCCGTATTCAACGCCGGGAAGCCCACAAGCGTGGCATCGGCGAGCACACCCTCAACGCGTGTCCCCTCATCCGACACCATGCCCCCGGAACTCGGCCGGTACCGATTTACGGACCGATCGCGCGCCACGGCCTCGAACGTCTCGCCGGCATCGAGCCGATCTCGCACCATCTCCGCTTCGGCATCCCCCGGCGGCAAGATCATCCGTGCGAAGACAGTCGGCGGCGGATTGAACTCGTCGAACCGCCGCGCGTACTCGTTCCGCACATCGGTCCAGGTCACCGGCGCGTAGTCGGCGGCTGCGCCGTCGAGCATGCCCGAGATCAGGGACTGCCGCTGCTGGCTGCGTAAGAACTCCTCGAGCGACTGTCCGGTCTGCTCACGAAGAAGCTGGTCGGCCCGACTCGCGCTGCCAGAATTCTGAAGCCGGATCTGCTCGCGGAACCGCCCGAGGAACATCAGCAACCCCTGGCGGACCTCCGGTGGAAGCTGCGCCTTCGCCTCTCGATACAGCACCTCATCGCGGATCGTAAAGAACAGCTTCTCGCGGATGATCATGATGGCTTCCTGACGCCACGCTCTCTTGTTGGGCGCCGACCGCATAGACGCGCGGAGCCGCGGCATCAGGTCCTCGAGAAACACACTCGCGATAATGGGCCGGCCGTTGACGTCGCCAACCTTCGCGTCCAGCAGCAAGGGCTCGCTCGCGATCTCAGCGGCTTCGCCCGACTCTGGAGCCAGCGCGTCAATATCACCGGGACGCCCCGGCACGGCCGCGAGGACATCAGACGACCCGAGCCGAACAGTCGTCGGTGCCGTGGGCGGTTCCACGGAGTACACCGTGCTCGTCCGCGCGACGGCACCGCCTGAATCGTTCGAGACAAAGTCGTTCGGCGAGAGCGACCGCCGCGCATCGCCCGAGCAGCCCACCGACCACACGCACAGGCACAGCAGCGGCAGCACCACAGTCCGTCTACCGGGACACGGAAGTGCTGTTTCTTGCGACGCCTTCTCAATCACAACCCGGCCTCCATGCCGCGTGGCAACCCCGAGAAACCACAAACAGCCAACGCCTATCCTACTCCATAAGGAGCCGCACTCATGGCCGAAGATCAGGAGAAGCCCAAGCTCATCGTCGATGAGGACTGGAAATCGGAGGCCAAGCGAGAGAAAGAGAAGCTCTCCGCTCAGGCGGCCGAGAGCCAGCAGAAGAAGGACGAAGCCAAGAACCGGCCAATCGAATTCAGCGACATCGTCCGCATGTTCGCGAGCCAGGCGGCCCTCTACCTCGGGCTCATCCCCGATCCCCAGACCAAGCAGGCCATGCTCGCCCCGGACATGGCGGCGATTAACATCGACATGCTCGCCGTTCTCGAGGAGAAGACAAAGGGGAACCTCGCAGAGACCGAGGCCGAGGAACTCGCCCAGACCGTCAAGGAACTCCGAGCCGTCTTTGTCGAGACGACAAATGCACTCCAGCAGGCCATCGCCGAGGGCAAGATCAACCCCGACGGCACGCCCGGCCCGAACGCGCCGGCCGCACCCGCCGCCGGTCCAGGAGGAACGTTCGACCCGACCTTCACCCCGCCGCCGGCCGGCAGCTAAGCCGCCGCCGAGCATCGCACCGCAGACATTGAACGACCCAACGACCGCTCGAAAGGACTTGAGAAGTGGCAGAGAAAGGCTTCATGGCGAGGAATCACTTCCTCTTGCGACGCCTCCACTCGCTCACAGGCATCGTGCCAACCGGCGTCTTTCTGATCGCTCACCTGGTCACAAACAGCTCGCTCGCGTGGGGCGGCTTCGCCCTTCGAGGCAAGCACGAGGACCTCACCAAGCTCGAAGGCGGCACCGCGTACTTCTGGCACGAGGTCGAGTGGATCAACACGAGCATCCCGCACCTGCTGCTGATCGAGATCTCCCTCTGGGCCTCCATCGCCTTCCACTCGATCCTGGGCGTCTACTACGCCACGACCGGCAAGAACAACCTCGACCGCTACGCCTACCAGGACAACCGCCGCTACAAATGGCAGCGGCTCTCGGGCTACGTCGGCATCCTGTTCATCTTCTATCACGTGGCCACGCTGCGATGGCAGTGGACCTTCCTGGTGCCCGGGGGGGCCGAGTGGAACCACCACTTCAGCGTCTCGACGCTCGCGGCCTGCCTGCGCGGTTCCTACGAGGGCATCACCATTGCGGGCGTTGTTGTCAGCTTATTCTACTTTATCGGTATTAGCCTTCTGGTCTTTCACTTCGCGAACGGCCTGTGGACCGCCGCGATCACCTGGGGCATCACAATCAGCGAGCGGGCCCAGAAGCAATGGGGCGTCGTCTGCGCCGGGCTGGGCGGGGGCCTGATGCTCGCCGCGTGGGCCGCTCTCGGTGTCGCCGTGATCACCGACCCGGTCAAGGCCCGCGAACTCGAAGAAGACCTTATCGCCGAGGCCCACGGCGAGACCCATCTCCGCGAAGTCCAGGAAAAGTACCCCGCTCCAAAGGTCGAACAAAGGCAGGAGAACGAGCCGGAAGTGGCGTCGAATGAGTAAGCAGACTCGGCGATCTTAAACGCCGGTCAATCGGATCGCACGTCCGGCCAGGCACGAAACCGTCCGGTTTCACAGGACGAACAGGCTAGCAGCATGGAACAAAAGCGCGTAATCGTCGTCGGTGGTGGGCTCGCCGGTCTCGCGGCAACAATCCGCATCGCAGAGCAAGGCGTGCCCGTCGACCTCTTCTCGATGGTGCCCGTGAAACGGTCACACTCGGTGTGCGCCCAGGGCGGCATCAACGCTGCCAACGACATCGCCAAGCAGCAGGGCTACTCCGAGTACCAGCACTTCGACGAGACGATCTACGGCGGTGACTATCTCGCCGATCAAGCCCCGGTGCTTGAGATGGCCAACTTTGGCCCCAAGATCATCGACCTGCTCGACCGCATGGGCGTCCCCTTTAACCGCACCAGCGAGGGCTACCGCGCGCTCCGCCTGTTCGGCGGCAGCCTGTTTAAGCGGACCCACTTCTCCGGCGCGTCCACGGGCCAGCAGCTCCTCTACGCCCTCGACGAGCAGACGCGTCGCTTCGAGGCCGAGGGCAGCGTCAACAAGTACGAGTTCTGGGAGTTCCTGCGCCCGATCATCAAGGACAACCGCGCCGTGGGCATCGTGGCCCAGGACATGCGAACGATGCAAATCCGCAGCTTCAAGGGCGACGCCGTCGTCATGGCGACCGGCGGCTGCGGGCTGGTCTTCGGCAAGAGCACCAACTCGGTCATCTGCACCGGTGCCGCCGCCGCCCGCTGCTTCAAGCACGGCGCGTGGTACGCCAACCCGGAGATGATCCAGGTCCACCCGACCGCGATCCCGGGCGCGGACAAGTGCCGGCTCATGTCCGAGTCGGCCCGCGGCGAGGGCGGCAGGGTCTGGGTGCCCAAGAAAGCCGGCGACAGCCGACCGGGCCGCGACATCCCCGAGGACGAGCGCTGGTATTTCCTGGAAGAGCGCTACCCCGACTACGGCAACCTTGTCCCCCGCGACATCGCGAGCCGCGAGATCTTCGATGTCTGCGTCAACGACAAGATGGGTGTCTTCGGCGAGAACCAGGTCTACCTCGACCTCACGCACAAGGACCGCGACTACCTCGACAACCGCCTCGGCGCGATCCTCGAGATCTACGAGAAGTTCGTCGGCGAGGACCCCCGCGACAACCCGATGCGCATCTTCCCCGCCGTCCACTACAGCATGGGCGGCATGTGGAGCACCTACACCAAGGGCAATTACGACCCCGCCGAGCCTTGGGGCAACCACAAGCCCGGCGACAAGCCGCCTGTCGGGACCGAGCTTGGTCTGGGCATGCACCTCGGCGCACCAAACAACATGATGACCAATATCGAAGGGCTCTTTACCTTCGGCGAGGTCAACTTTGCCTATCACGGCGCGACCCGCCTCGGTGCGAACGCGCTCCTGTCGTGCGTGTTCGACGGCCTCTACAACGGTCTGTCCGTCGCCAACTACGTCAAGGACGTCTCGGGCGACCAGGCCGAGCAGTCGCTCTACGACAGCAGCGTCAAGGCCGAAGAGGATCTGTCGAAGTCGCTGCTGGATTCCGGCTCGGGCGACGCCACGCCCGAGACAAACCCCTACACCATCGCCAACGAGCTGGGCGTCGAGATGACAGAGGCCTCGACTGTTGTCAAGACCGGCGAGCGGATGGCCAAGGCCGAGGCGAAGATCGCCGAGCTCGCCGACCGGTTCAGCCGCGTCCGCATGAGCGACGCCGCGCAGTGGACGAACCAGTCCCTGTCCTTCGCCCGCGCGACCGGCGACATGATCGCGCTCGCCGACGCCATCATCAAGGGCGGTATCGCCCGCAAGGAATCCAGGGGCTCGCACTACCGGCTCGACTACCCAGACCGCGACGACGCCAACTTTATGAAGACGACCGTGGCCAAGTACAACGAGGGCGGGACCACCATCGAGCTGTTCGATGTCGACACCCGACTCGTGAAGCCCCGCGCACGGACGTACGGCAAGACAACAGCCGAGCCCGACAAGCAGCAGGCGCAGACCGACAAGGAAATCGCGGCTGTCGCGGCGAGCGGAACAGACAGCGTCGGGAGCCGTGATGCTCCGTCGACCCACGGCGTCGGCTCGAAGCAGCCGGGCACAAACGCGGTGCCGATGCCGATCCGAACGCCCGAGATGGCAGCCAATCCCGATCAGAAATCAGCATCCGTGAGCGACTCAGTCTGAGGAAAGCCGAACGATGGTCTCCGACAACTATCCCAATAAGCCGAAGGCGACGCCCGGCCGCACCGTGCGGTTCCGCGTCAAGCGGTGCGACGGACCCGGCAAGCCAGCCTACTGGCACGAGTTCGACGTCGAGCCCGAGCTAAACGCCAACGTGATCTCAGTGCTCAAGCAGATCGCTGAGACGCCGGTTACCGTCACGGGCGAACGGGTCACACCCGTGGTCTGGGACTCGGGCTGCCTGGAAGAAGTCTGCGGCTCGTGCACCATGGTCATCAACGGCAGGGTCCGCCAGTCGTGCACATGCCTCATCGACGAGTACGCTCCGAACGACGGCGACACGGTCACCCTCGAACCGATGACGAAATTCCCCGTCGTGCGTGATCTTTGGGTTGACCGCGACCGGCTCTTCCACAACCTCAAGCGTGTCAAGGCCTGGGTCCCCATCGACAGCACCTACGACCTCGGCGCTGGCCCCCGCGAAGCGCCCGAGAAGCAGGAAACACGCTACAAGCTGTCCACCTGCATGTCCTGCGGCTGCTGCCTCGAGGCCTGCCCGCAGTTCAATCTCGAAGAAGACAAGGACGAATGGGACACCGCATTCATCGGTGCACATGCCATCAGCCAAGCCCGGCTCTTCAACGAGCACGAGACCGGCAAGCAGCTCAAGGGCGACCGCCTCAAGGTCCTCAGCGAAGCCGGCGGCGTTTCCGACTGCGGCAACGCCCAGAACTGTGTCAAGGTCTGCCCCAAGGAGATCCCGCTCACCGAGTCGATCGCAGCGATGGGCCGCGCAGTGACGATCCACGCCGTGACGAAGTTCTTTACCGGCAGGAAGTAGTCGGCGATGTCAGCCAAGGATTCCGACCGCTTCGCTTTGATCACCCTTCCAGCGGCGCTCCTTGTTCTAGCGGGCGCAATTGTGCTTCACGCGATCTTTACGAGACCGCACGAGCCCTTCGACGACGTCAAACTCGACGGCGAGGTCACGGTGAGTCATCCAAACAACATCCCCGTCGCGGCCGCACCATTCGATCCCCAGGGCGGGGCGATCATCCGCACCGCGAAGTGGGGCTGGTACCGAGTGCACCCCGATCACACCGTCGAGTACATTGGCTCAGATCACGACATCGGCAATCGCTGAAGCTAAGCCTCGATATCGATGCGACCGGTTTCGCCGTGCGACTCCGGCGTGTCGTGTTTCGCATTCCGCTGCCGCTCGCTGGCACGCTCGCGTTCCTTCGAATCCGCCGGGCTCTCTTCGTCGCCCTCGACCGCGGCCGCGGCCCCAGCCTCTTCAACCTGCGCGTTCGATCGGCTGAACCGATCTTCAAGCTCGCGACGCAGCTTCGCCTTCTCGCGGTCCTGCTCGGCCTTCTTGGCAACGCTCCGCCGCTCGGCAATCGACTGAGCGGCCGCCGATGCGACAACGCTTGATCCGATCGTACTCATAGGGAAGCTATCGGCGTCGCCTCGGCGTCACCTTGGAAGTTTCTGTTCGGGTCCGGGCACGCTTACACACCGATCGCGTTCACGCCGCAATCAACGTAGATGTTCTCGGCCGTCACCCCGCTCGAAAGATCACTCACGAGATACACCGCCGTCTTCCCGACGTCCTCGCCTTCGACATTTCGCCGAAGCGGCGCGATCTCCTCGTTCTTCTTGACGATCTCGTCCGTCCCGCCCACCGCACTCGCAGCCAGCGTCTTGAGGTAGCCACCCGAGACCGTGTTCACACGGATGCCGTCGACGCCGAGCTCGCTCGCGAGGTACCGGCTGGTGCTCTCGAGCGCGCTCTTCGCGACACCCATGACGTTGTAGCCCTTCACGACCTTCTCAGCACCGTAGTAGCTCATGGCCAGAATCGAACCGCCGGTCTTGGCCATCTGAGGCCTCGCCGCGCGAGCGACACCAAGCAGCGTGTACGCCGAGATGTTCACCGCCTGCAAGTATGCCTCCCGCGGCGTCTCGATGAACTTGCCCTGACTCAGCCACTCACGCTCCGCGAACGCGATCGAATGAATCACAAAGTCCAGCCGCTCGTGCTGCTCGGCGTAGTTCACGAACACGGAACTGATCTCGTCATCACGCGACGCATCCATCGGCATGAGCCACGGGTCGCCCGCGCCCAGCTTGGAGACAGCCTTCTCGGTCCGGGCCCGGTTCTTGTCGCCCGGCAGGTGCGTGAACGCGCACGAGCCGCCGTGCTCCACGATGGCCTTGGCCATGTGAAACGCGTAGGACCGCTCGTTCGCGATCCCGATCACCAGTCCCTGCTTGCCATCGAGAAGACCCATGCGCGTTCGCTCCTTTCGCGGGCTCGAGCCGCGCAGTCTAGACGATGCCCGCGTGTACAATCCGCCCGCATGACGACCGATCCCAACACACTCTCCCTGCCCGAGCTCTACGACCACCTCGCGGAAACCGGCCTCGTCCGCGGACTGCTCGAACTCGCCCGCGACGAAGACCTCGGCCCAGACCTCCGCGACATCACCGCCGAACTGGTTGAAGACGCGGCCGAAACAACCGCGACGGTCCGCAGCCGCAAATCGGCGGTGCTCGCCGGTCTCGCCTGCGTTCCGGATCTGCTCGATGTCTTCGATGCAAACGTCGAAGCCGCGATGCTCGCCGCCGACGGCCAGCACCTTTCGCCCGACGTCGACATCCTCACCCTCTCAGGACCGCTCGCCGACATCGTCCGCGTCGAGCGCACCCTGCTCAATCTGATCGGCCGGCTCTCCGGCATCGCCACCCGCGTCCGAGCCTTCGCGGATCGAATCCCCGACACATGCACACTGCTCGACACCCGCAAGACAACCCCCGGCCTGCGCGTGCTCGAGAAATACGCCGTCCGCTGCGGCGGCGGTCAACTCCATCGCCTGGGCCTGCACGACGCCGTGCTCGTGAAAGACAACCACATCGCGCACATGTCGGCGGAAGAGCTCACCGCGTTCGCCGAGCGAGCCGCCCTCCAAGGCCGAGCCGCGGGCGCACACTTCATCGAGATCGAGGTCGACACGCTCGATCAGCTGCGAGCTGTTCTTGCTGCAGATCCGGACGCCGTTGATTTCGTCCTGCTCGACAACATGCCGAACGACGATCTCAGGCTGTCAGTAAAGCTCCGGAACGAAGCTAGGAGCCCCATTCAGCTTGAAGCCTCGGGCGGTATCAGCCTCGACACAATCGCCGACATCGCCGCCACCGGCGTCGACCGCATCTCCGTCGGCTCCCTCACCCACCAGGCCCGTTCCATCGACTTCGGCCTCGACATCGAACCCGCCGACAACAACGCATGACCAGCCCCACACCCGTCCACAAATGGGCCAACCTGCTCGAAGCCCGCATCGCCGAGCATGAGATCTCCGTCGTCAATCGCGTCGCCGTCTTCGCTGAGACACTCAGCACGCAGGACACCGCCCGCCGCATGGCCGCCGGCAAGCCGGGCATCCTCGTCGTCACCGCCTACCAGTCAGAGGGCCGAGGCCGCCTCGGGCGATCGTGGGCCGACCACCCCGAGCACTCGCTCGCGATGACGCTCGCCGTAAGCGCCCGCGATCACTCCCCGGCGTTTCTCGCTCTCGCAGCAGGTGTCGCACTTGCTGACGCCTGCGCCGCCACGCTCCCGACAGACACGCTGGGCCTCAAGTGGCCCAACGATCTCATCGAACGAACATCCAGCCGCAAGCTCGCCGGCGTCCTCGTCGAAACCACCGGCCCGCTCGCCATGGTCGGCATCGGTGTCAACGTTTCGCACACCCGCGAACAGCTCGCCGGTGTTGGCCTCAACACCGCGACGTCACTCGCTGAACTCGGCGGCTCGGCCGACCGCGTCGCCGTCGCCAGCCAGGTGATCGCATCACTCGATGGAACGCTGCGACAGCCGGAGGCCGACCTCGCCGAGGCGTGGCGACGCCGCGATGTCCTGACCGGCACGCACCAGATCGTCCAGCACAACGGCCAACGCTACGACGGCATCGTCGAATCCATCGACCCCACCCTCACCTTGGTCATCCGAACCCGCGAGGGCATCCAACGCCTCCCCGCGCTCTCGACCTCCGTCGTCAATCCCGGCACCTGACGAGCCCGAAGCAAACACGAGGCACAGCGTCTACGCAATCAAACCGCGCATCCGCTCTGCGAGCTCCGCCGCCTTCACGTGATCGATCGCTCCGGGCGTCCACGACTTCTGCAAGCCGCCGGACGCCGTCTTCGGGATCACATGAAAGTGCACGTGCATCACCTCCTGCCCCGACTCGGCCCCATTGTTCTGGAGCACGTTGTACGCCGTGCTCTCCGTCGCCTTCATCACAGCCCGGCAGACGCGAGGAAGCACACGCCCGATGGCCGAGCTTGCGTCGTCACTCAGCGCATCAAGCGTCGCCGCCGGTTCCTTCGGGATCACCAGCGTGTGACCCTCCGCCAGCGGCCCGATGTCCAAGAACGCTAGCACGTGCTCGTCCTCGTACACCTTGTGACACGGGATCTCACCCGCGATGATCTTGCTGAAAATCGTCTCGCTCATAGCGACAGCCTACCGCTCCCTCGCCCCTTCGGGGAGAGGGTGGCCGAGGCGCAGCCGAGGTCGGGAGAGGGGAGGCCGCAGCTACAATCCTCCCATGCCCCCGGCACGGAAGCCAATCCGCCCGCTCTCCCCAACCGTCGCCAGCCAGATCGCCGCAGGCGAGGTCATCGAACGGCCCGCTTCCGTCGTCAAAGAACTCGCCGAGAATGCCCTCGACGCCGGCGCTACCCGCATCGCCATCGACCTCGAAGCCGGCGGCGTCGAGCTCATCCGCGTCAGCGACGACGGCACGGGCATCCCCGAGGCCGAACTCCCGCTCGCACTCACCGCACACGCCACGAGCAAGATCGCATCACCCGACGACCTCGATCACATCGCCACCATGGGCTTCCGCGGCGAGGCTCTCGCCTCTATCGCTTCCGTCGCCCGCGTCTCCATCCGCTCGCGCACCGCCGAAGCCGACGGCGCAAGCCTTATCGAAGCTGAGGCGGGCGTGGCTCACGCCGTGAGACCCGCGTCCGGCCCCGTCGGCACCACACTCGAGGTCCGCAACCTCTTCTTTGCAACCCCGGCACGCCGCAAGTTCCTCAAGACACCCCAGACCGAGCGAGGCCGATGCCTCACCGCCGTCAAAGACCTCGCGATGGCCAACCCCGCCGTCGGGTTCACGCTCACGAGCGACGGCAAGACCGTGCTCGATCTCGAGCCCAACCAGACCCCACGCGATCGAGTCCTTGACATCCTCGGTCGCGAGCTCGAGCCGCAGCTGCTCGAAGCCCACGCCGACGACTTCGACGACGCCCGCG
>JBCBMF010000102.1:0-10249 GCA_039822905.1 Planctomycetota bacterium | reverse complement strand
GACACGGGCATCGGTGCCGACGCCTACTCGATCATCGAGCAGGGCAAGGTCGACGCGATGCTGCTGGCGTCGCCGCAGGAGCGGCGGACGATCTTTGAAGAAGCCGCGGGCATCGCGCGGTACAAGCAGCGGCGGATCGAGGCGACTCGGAAGCTCGACCGGACCGAGGTGAACCTGACCAAGGCGCGCGAGCAGCTGGAGTCGACGGAGCGTCGGCTGCGGATCGTCAAGGGTCAGGCTGCGAAGGCGCGGAAGTTCACCGAGCTGGACGCCGAGCTGAAGGCGATCCGGGTCGCGCTGGCGTTCGACCTGTATCACGATCTGCGCGAGCAGCTCGACGGGCTGACGAGTGAGCTGAGTGAGCTGGCCGAGCGGCGGGACGCGACGCTCGCGGGCGTGAACGCGCTCGAGCAGGAGAAGCAGGACGCGGACATCCGCCGGCAAGAGCTGGGCGAGCGGCTGCGCAAGCTGGAGTCGGAGCGGCAGTCGGCCGAGCACGAGGCGGAGCAGGCCCGGCAGCGGGCAACGATGACGGCGAACTCGGTCCGCGAGGCGGAACAGACGCTGGAGCGCGACGAGCGCGCGGTCGGCGAGCTCGGCGAGAGGCTCGAAGAGCTCGAGCAGCTTGAGGGCGAGCAGCGGTCGGCCGTCGCGGAGCACGAGACGCGGCTCGCTTCTGCTGAGCAGGAGATGGAGCGCGCGAGCGAGGCGCGGGCGGCGGTGCTTGAGAAGGCGGCCGAAACACGGGCGGCCTTGGGCGAGAAGCAGGCGGCGGCGGCTGGAGTGGAGCGCGAGCGATCGGCGATCGCGGCGACGATCGAGGCGGACAAGCGGCGTGTTGAGCAGCTGAGCGAGACACTCGCGGCTCTGGAGCGGAAGCGCACGGAGACCGAGGCTGAGGTGTCGCGGATCGAGGGCGAGCTGGCCGAGGCTGCGGGCGAGGCGAACGAGCACGAGTCGGCGGTGTCGACGCTGACGGTGCAGCTGGCCGGGCTTGATGAAGAGGCGAGCCGGCTGGCGAGCGGGCGGAGCGAGCTGGCCGAGCGGGTGAGCGATCTCGAGCAGCAGCGCGTGCGGCTCGACTCGCGGAAGCAGACGCTTGAGGAGATGGCGGCGTCGCGAACGGGCTTCGGCGAAGCTGTGCGGCGGGTGCTGGATCTGCGGGACAGCGGCGAGGCCTTCACGGGTGTGATGGGCGCGCTTGCGGACCTGATCGACGCGGACTGCGGGTCGGCGGAGGCCGTCGAGGCGGCGCTTGGATCGACGCTGCAGTCGTTGGTCGTGCCGACGAGCGGGGATCTTCCGAGCTCATACGAATTGGATCAGCTCGAAGGTCGCGTGAGCTTCTTGCCGGTCTGCGCGGTGGGCGACTGCGACGGGTTCGCGCTCGAGCGTGATCCGATCGATGCGCTCGTCGCATCTGGCCGGGTGCGGGCGCTCCGGCCCGAGGTTCGGCTGCGGGACGATGCGGGTGAGAGGCTCGGCGAGAAGGGTCAGCGGCTGCTGGATCGGCTGCTCGGGCGAACATTCCTTGTTGAGTCGATGGACGCGGCGGTGATGCTGTCGGCGGGTGTGCTGGGGCGCAACGCGCGGTTTGTTACCCCTGACGGCGCGGTGCTCGAGCCTGATGGCCGGGTGGTTGCCGGGCCGGCGAGCGATGAGACGGGCGGCGTGGGTGTGCTGCAGCGGCGGGCCGAGCTTGATGATCTGACGGCGAAGCTGGCTTCGGTCGATGCGTCGCTCGAGCGGGTGCGTGTGGAGCTTGCGGGTGTGGATGAGCGGGCGGGCGAGCTGAGCACGCGGCGGTCGGAGACGCGGGCGGCGATCGCGGACCGCGAGCGGAGGCTCGGGCAGCAGCGGTCGCGGCAGGAGCGGCTGGAGGCCGAGCGTCGGCGAGTGCGCGACGGGTTGGAAGCGATCGCGGCCGACCGGGATCAGTCGGCGTCGAAGCTGGAGGTCGTGCAGCGGGAAGCTCAGGACCGGGCGGCGAAGGCCGAGAGTCTGACGGCGTTGCACCGCGAGCTTGCCGCGGCGGCGGAGGCCTTGGATGCCGAGCTTTCGCGGGCGCAGGCGCAGGCGGATCAGGCGGCAGATCAGGTGTCGGCGGCACGGGTCGAGGCGGGCACGCGGCGCGAGCAGCTTTCGGGTGCTCGGCGGGAGCTGACGCGGGTTGCGGAAGAGGTGGCCGAGGTCGAGCGGAGGCGGCGGGATGCGCAGTCGCACGCCGAGCGGGCGCGCGGGGCGATCGAGGAGCATCGGGCGGCGATCGCGCAGGCCGAGGCGGCTGTTGAAGCGGCGACATCGCGGGCGGGCGCGCTCGGCGAACAGGCGGGTGCGACGCGGGAGTCGTTCGAGTCGGCGTCGCAGCAGGCCGAGGAGGTCGGTGCTCGCGTCGTTGAAGCTCGCGACGAGGCGACGCGCGTCGAGCGGAACTGGCACGCGCTCGAGAGCTCGCGGCGGGAGATCGAGGTCAAGCGGGAGAACAGCGAGGAGCGGACGCTTGAGGATCTCGGGCTGGATCTCGCAGTGGAGTTCGACGAGTACCGCATGATGATCGCGCCGGGCGATGTGGATCTGCTGCATCGCGAGGATGCGCAGGCCGTGTCGAACGAGCTGGCGGCGGAGATCAAGAAGATCGGCAACGTGAACCTTGATGCGATCGATGAGGAGTCGCAGCTCGAGGGCCGCAACGAGGATCTGATCGCGCAGGTCGCGGACCTGGACGCGGCCCGCGCACGATTGATCGAGCTGATCGAGCGGCTGAACGTCGCGAGCAGGGAGCGATTCGAGCAGACGTTTACGACCGTGCGCGAGAACTTTGCCGGGCCGAACGGTATGTTCCGCAAGCTGTTCGGCGGCGGCAAGGCCGAGGTCCGGCTGATGCCGCTCGTCAAGGAGATCGACGGGGAGAAGGTGCAGACCGACGAGACGGACTGGCTGGAGTCGGGCGTCGAGGTCATCGCGCGTCCGCCGGGCAAGGAGCCGCGCTCGATCAACCAGCTGTCGGGCGGCGAGAAGACGATGACGGCGGTGGCGCTGCTTCTTTCGATCTTCCAGAGCAAGCCGAGCTGCTTCTGCGTGCTCGACGAAGTCGATGCGGCGCTCGATGACGCGAACGTCGAGCGGTACACGAACGTTGTCCGCGGGTTCACGGACCGCTCGCACTTCATCGTCATCACGCACAACAAGCGGACGATGCAGGCGGCGGATCGGCTCTACGGCATCACGATGCAGGAGCGCGGCGTGTCGAAGCGTGTGACCGTGAAGGTCGACGACGTAATGGCCGACGGCGGGATCAAGAAGGCGGCGGTCGAGCGGTCGGAAAGCTCGGCGGACGAAGCGCGCTCCATGAAGGGCGCGCTCGCGGCGATGCGGAGCGAGAGCCAGCCGGTCGAGGCATAGTCGTTGGTCGGCCCGCGCGGGTTCTGATTGCCTATCGGCGGGGCTTGGGTCGCAAACCGATCGATCATCGTTAGGATCGCCTCGTTCGTTGACCGCCGTGCCTCTGGCGTCGCTGCGTTGGTCGCGGCGACGAAGGAGAGATCCTTGTCGGGCGCGATCCAAGCGACCGCGAACCACATGGTGTTGCTGCCGGCGTGGGTGAGGGCGGGGGATTCACCGGCCCACGGCTGCTGGTTCAGCGACCAGCCGAGCGCGTAGCCGTCGCTTTCGGGATCGGTCGCGATGATGCGGTAGGTCTCGGGCCTTAGGAGCACGCCCTTGCCGTTGAGGCCCTGTTGGAAGTCATCGACGAATCGGCCCCAGTCGACCACGCTCGCGTGGACGCGGCCCGCGGAGTTGAAGACGGGCGGGTTGTCGGCGACGACGCCGGGCGTGCCCGGGTCGATCGGCGTCCAGTCGGTTTGCTTGGAGTGTCCGAGGGGCTCGGTGACGCTGTTGGGCTCACCTGGAGGACCGAAGCCGGCGGTGCGCATGCCGAGGGGCTCGAAGATCCGCTCGGCAACCAGCTCTTCGTACGACGAACCGACGTGCGCTTCGATGATGGCGGCGGCGATGATGTAGGCGAAGTTGGAGTAGCCGAACTCCGTACTCGGCTCAGCGGCGGGGTCGGAGGCGAGCGCCGTGCGGAGCAGTTCTCTGCGCTGGTCTGGAAGCGTTGCGTCTGCGAAGTTTCTGGTGATGGTCCAGCCGAGCTGGGCGAGTGACGGGTCGCGGCTTTCGATGAGGCCCGATCGGTGGCCCAGCAGGTCGCGGATGGTTGCCTGGGAGTATGCGGCGTTGATGAACTCCGCGTCGTCGGGGACGGCATCGGTGAGCGTTGTGCCCCAGTCGAGACCGTCGGTTTCTTCGATGACGATGCCGAGCAGGACGGCGGTCATCGCCTTGCTGCACGAGCCGATGTGGTAGCGGCTCGTCGGGCCGACGGGTGTCGGGTGCTTGGTGCTGTATGTGCCGGCGGCGCCAGCGCCAACAAGCTTGCCGTTGCGGTACGCAGCGGCGGCCAGCGAGGGGACGTCGAGCGACGCTCGGATTTCCTCCAAGGCGGCGGAGAGATCACGCGTGTCGGGCACGAGCTGGGCGGGGTCTGACGCGCCGGGCTGCTGGAGTGCGGCGCCTTGCGCGAACGCGGGCGCGGGCGCGGGCGCGGGCAGAAGCGTGAGCATCAGAACGGCGCTTGGAATCCGCTTCATGGTTGCGGTCTCCCGGTTCGAGCTGCGGCTAGGAAGGCAGCCGAACGGTTCCTCTGAGGGCTTCGATTGTGTCTGCGCTGTGGGCGTCGAGCCACCGCGACAGCTTGCGGAGCAGCCGCTTCGGCCGGCGCGGATCGGCGAACAGGGCGGTGCCGATGCCGACGGCCGTCGCGCCGGCGAGGACGAACTCGGCCGCGTCGTCCCAGTCCATGACGCCGCCAAGGCCGATGACGGGCGTGTCCGGCAATGCCCGGTGCACGTCGTGGACAAGCTTGACGGCGATCGGGTGGACCGCCGGCCCGCTGAGGCCCCCCGTCGTGTTGCTCAGCACCGGCTCGCCGGTGTGCACGTCGATGCCCATGGCGGGGACGGTGTTGGCGACGGTGAGTGCATCGGCACCGGCCTCGACGGCGGCGGTGGCGACATCGACGATGCCCGGTCGGCCGACGGCGATGGGGCTGAGCTTGACGATGAGCTTGGTTGAAGCCAGCTCGGCTCGACAGGCACGAACAAGGTCAGACAAAGCTTGCGGGTCAACGCCAAACTCGGTGCCGCCGTGGACGTTGGGGCAGGAGACGTTGAGCTCGACCGCGGGCAGGGCGGCGATGGGCTCCATGCGTGCGCAGACGGCGGCGTAGTCCCCGATGGCGTTGCCGGCGACGGAACCGATAACGGTGGTCGGCACTCGCTCAATTCTCGGGATGATCTCGTCGGCGAAGCGGTCGATGCCGGGGTTGGCCAGGCCGATGGCGTTGAGCATGCCGGCCTTGCTGGGGACGATGCGCCACGTTGGGTTGCCGTCGCGGGGCTCCTTGGTGATCGACTTTGTTGTGACCGCGCCGAGGATCGAGAGGTCGAAGGCGTCGGCGAGTTCGTCGGCGTAGCCCGCGGTGCCGGCGGCGAGGATGAAGGGGGAGGCCAGCTTCAGGCCGGCGAAATCGATCGCGAGGCGTGGGTCCGGGGTCGGCATCGCGTGCAGGATAGGGAGACGCACCCCTATCGTTGCGCTCGACACGAAAGGACGGCACTCATGGACCTCGAGACCCGCATCGCTCAGTTCGAGAAGATGGCGACCGACGACCCGACCAACGACATGGCCCACTTCTCGCTGGGTGGGGCCTACCAGCAGGCGGGCCGATTCGACGACGCGGCCGAGTGCTATCTCAAGTGCGTCGAGCTGAACCCGACGATGAGCAAGGCCTATCAGCTCGCGGGCGCGGCGCTGATCGCGACCGACCAGACCGACCGGGCGGGCGAGATCCTGCTCAAGGGCTTCACGGTCGCGGGCGAGCGGGGCGACCTGATGCCCAAGAACGCGATGGGCGACATGCTCGATCAAATCGGCATCGAGAAGCCCGTGGTCGAAAAGAAGCCCACCGGGCCGGCGGCGGATGGTTCGTTCATCGATCGCCGAACGGGTAACGCCGGGACGCAGATGGCCCGGCCGCCGTTCAAGGGCCCGATCGGCGAGTGGATCCACGCGAATATCAGCAAGGAGTCATTCGACGAGTGGATCGGCCAGGGGACGAAGGTCATCAACGAGCTGCGGCTTGACCTGTCGCGCGATCAGGACGGCGAGACCTACGACGCGCACATGCGGGAATTTCTGGGCATCGACGATGCGATGTACGAAGAGCTGACGGGCGAGAAGCCGAAGGCTCAAGCCACGGGGTTCTGATTCTCGCGATTTCTATGGGCAGCCGAGGTTGTAGTTGAGCAGCCATGTCGTGAAATCGGCGGGCGTGAGCAGGCCGTCGAGGTTCTGGTCGGCGGGGCAGTCGGCGGTGCAACCGTCGAGGACGCCGTCGCCGTTAGCGTCGAGGTCTGGGTTGGCGGCGATTTCGCAGGTGTCGATGCGGCCGTTGCCGTTGCAGTCGGCGGCGGTGCGCGTGACAAACAGGTCCACGAGATCGTCGGTGCCGTTGGTGTTGCAGTCGGACGTGTAGCCCAGCGCGGAGAGTGTTTCGTAAACGGCGACCGCGCCGGCGTCGGGGTCGAAGGGGGAGGCGTCGAGCTGCGGCGCGCCCGCAACGATGAACTCATCAGAGATGGCGACCGATGTGCCGAAGCCCGCGAACGGCTCGGTGTTGTTTGCCGCGAGCCGTTGGGCTGGCTCGAAGGTCTCGTCGGTCTGCCGGCGGAAGACCCATGCTTCGCCCGCGAAGTCGTCGCCGAGGGGCGAGCCGATCGCGATGAGATCGCGGCGCGCGGCAACGGCAGATCCGAAGAGGGCGTTCGTGGCGGGTATTGGTGCGAAGACCGTGGTCGGCGGGCCGAGCTCGCCCGTCGCGAGACCGATGGGCACGATCGTGACCGACCCGGCGTTGTTCGCCGAGGTGTCCGATGCGGGCGCGCCGATGAGCAGCTCGCGGTCGCCGAGGGCGACACTGGCGCCGAACTGATCGCCCGTTGCGAGGTTGGCCGGTTGGACCACCGCGCCGAGTGACCACAGGCCGTCAGAAGTTTCGCGCGTGAACAGAAACGCCGCGCCGGTGCTGAGGGCGTTCGGCGCACCAATCAGGAGCCGGTCGCCGAGCATCGCGACGGATGTGCCGAACCCGGCATTGAGCGCGATGGTGTCGACGCCGAGTGTCTGGACCCGGGCCCATTCGCCCGGCGGTGCGTGGCGGAAGACGGTAACCCGGCCTCTACCGGGCTGGCCCGCGCGCTCGGGCTCGCCGACGACCAGCGTGTCTCCCTCGATCGCGAGGCTTCGGCCGAAATCCGGCCCGCCTTGCAGGAGTGCGGGTGCTGCCGCGGGCTCGTTGAGATCGAAGACGGCGACCCGGTTCTCGCTCGAGCTGCCGACGGCAAGCGTTGATCCCGACGCTGCGACGACGGCTCCGAAGCCGTCTCCGGCGGAGGCACCGGGGACGGTCAGCCATGGGTCCGGTAACCAGTTTCGCGCATAGCGGTCGAGCCGAAAGACGAGCACGCCCCCCGCGTCGGTGCCCTGGGCTTCGAAACCGGGGGAGCCGCAGATCAGGATGCCGGGCACGGCCGCGACCGACTGCCCGAGGCGTTCACGGCCCGCGAGCGGCTCCGGTGCGAGCACTGCCGTCGGGTCGGTGTCCTGCCCTACGGACGGATACGAAATGCCGCAAACACTTGCTATACAAGAAAGTGGAATCACAGAACGATATCGCGTCGGCATATTCGTTCGCTCTTTAAACGCAAGGTCCGCATAAAGCGTCGAGAATCCGACGATGCGGGCTTGTGATCTCTTCTCGGACCGGTTTATACTCACCCGTCCCCTATCGGGGAAAGAGGGAGAAGAGATCATGCACAGAATTGTTGCACTTGCTTTGGCTACATCCACGGGCACCGCTCTTGGCCAGGTTCAGACACAGTCGTTCGCCGGCGTGCCCAACCTTGCCGAGACGCTGACGTTCGATCAGTTCGACGGCAACTTTGCAGACCTGATTGACATCTGCATCACGATGGAAATCACCGCCATCGGCGGCCAGGCGATCGTCGACAACGACGGCGCACAGGCCGGCCAGGCGACGGTTGATTTCGGTGTTGAGGGCACGCTCTCGGCTCCCGTGGTGAACTTGTTTCCGACGCCTTCGGTCGCAGTCGCGTCGAGCGCCGTCTTTAACCTCGGCGCGGACGACGGCGACGGCCCGCTGAACGTTGACGGCACCGGCCCGGATGGTGCCGTGGTGCCCGGCGTGAACGGGAGCGATTCTGACACCGTCAGCATCAACGCGGCGTTCTTCTCTGACTACGTCGGAAACGGCACGTTCGACATCGTTGCCGAGATCGACACGCTGTTCGACATTTTCGGCATCAGCGGTGTCGAGGGCTCGTTCTCGCCGCCGAGCGTCGAAGGCACGGTCACGGTTGAGTACAAGGTCATCCCGGCTCCCGCTTCGGCTGCTCTGCTCGGCCTCGGCGGTCTCGCCGCGGCACGCCGTCGCCGGTAGCCATAACGCCAACACAGACCTCATGCAGCACCCCGTCGAGGTTCGGCGGGGTGTTGTTCTTTTTGCAGGCGATGTGCTCTACGCGCCGCCGACGACGCCCAGCCTCCGCAGGTTGCGGAGCAGCACCTGCTCCGGCGGCGTCTCGGTCGAGACGAGCACGTGCTTCATGTCACGGCGGCGGCAGAAGGTCGACAGGTCGTCGCAGTACGTTTGGACGCGGCGCTTGTAGCTTTCTACGAGCTCGGCGGTGACGGTGACCTCGGCCTCGATGCCGGACTCGGCGTCGCTGAGACGCAGGTCGCCCAGCACGCGGTCGCCGTCGGCTGCGGGGTCGAGCTCGCCGGGCGACATGACCTGCACGACGGTGGTGTCGAAGCCGCCGCGGCTGGTTGAGGCGAGCACGCCCAGGCCGGCCTCGTAGCCCTCGCGGATGAGACAGTCGGAGACGACGACGAAGACGCCCTTGCCGGTGCGCTCGCGGGAGGCCCGCTGGAGGGCCTCGTTGAAGCCGACCTTGCTCTCGTTCGGCTGATCGGCCACGAGGCGGAGGTTCTCGAGCAGGAACTCCCCCACTGCCTGGACTCGCCTTCGGCCTCGGCCGGCGGGGAATCGGCGGTAGCCGGCGGTGGAGCCGAACGTGACGAGGCTGACGCGGTTGTTGGCGACCAGGCCGACGTACGCCAGGCCCATGGCGAGCCGATGTGAATAGACGAGCTTGTTGGGCTTGCCGGCGTCCATGGAGGCGCTGGTGTCGAGCAGCACCGTCACGGCGAGGTCTTCCTCCTCGCGGAAGAGCTTGATGAAGAGCCGATCCATGCGGGCGTAGACGTTCCAGTCGATGTGGCGGAGGTCGTCGCCGGCTACGTAGGTGCGGTAGTCGTCGAACTCGACGCTGGAGCCGCGCTTCTTGCTGCGGCGTTCGCCGGGCAGGGCGCCGGGGAACATCTTGCGGCTGGTGACGTCGAGGCGATCGAGCCGGGCGGCGAGCTCGGGGGGGATCAGCTCGTCGCGGGACTGGGGTCTGGGCTCGGTGGATCCGGCGATCATGGTCGCTGGTAGAGTAGTCTGTCGGGCAGAGGCTCCGGGAGGGCATCCGTGAAACAGGCGACTCGAAACGCGTTGGCAATCTTTCTCGTCGCCGGCGGTGTTGGCTCTGGAGCGTTGGGTCAGCAGACTGTGAGCCCGCGGGAGCTGCTCGCCGAGAACCAGCGGCTGGTCGAGGAGCTGCGGGCCGAGCGGGCGCACGTGGCAGCGCTCGAGGGCGAGCTTGCGGTGCTGCGGAACGAGCGGCGGGGGTTGCTGGCGCGTGTGCGGGATGCCGAGCAGGTCTTGAGCGCGCTGCGGCTCGAGCTTGAATCAACCGACCCGAACTCAGAGGCCGTTGGCCTGGCACAGCGAGCGGCGACACCTGCGGATGCGCTGTCGTCGCCCGCGTCGCTGCTCCGTGAGCTGCGGAGCCGGTACTTCGAGACGATGCGGGACGTGCCGGACGCGACGCTTGCCGAGCGGGACGAGTACAAGCAGCAGGTGGCGCTGTGGTGTCGGCTGACGAACCGCGAGCTGCGCGGTCGGCGGACGTGGCTGGTCGAACTGAACGACCTTATCCCGCTGCGGGGCGGCCGAGCGGTCGGTCGGCTGCGCGTGATCGACGAGGCCTCGGGGCTGCCG
>JBCBMF010000101.1:0-10268 GCA_039822905.1 Planctomycetota bacterium | reverse complement strand
ATCGCGGCGATGATCGAGTTTGTTAATACCGCGAGCAAGATCGGCCTCAGCAGAGACCAGGCCGACCGGTTCATGCGGATCCTCGCCCCGTTTGCCCCGCACATCGCGGAGGAGATCCGCCGCGAGAAGCTCGGCATTCCGGGCGCGATCGCTCACGCCGACTGGCCGAGCTTCGACGAGGCGATGCTGACCGACGACGAGGTGGAGATCCCCGTGCAGCTGATGGGCAAGGTGAAGGCACGGCTGAGGATGCCCGCGGACGCCGACACGGACACGATGCAGGCCATCGCGATGGAAGCACCGGAAATCAGGCAGCTTCTCGAAGGCAAGACGGTCCGCAAGGTCATTGTTGTGCCGGGCCAGATCGTGAATATTGTCGCCAACTAGAGCCGCACATGGACGACCGTTTCGAGCAGCTGCCGAGCGCCCTTCGCGCACGGGCCACACGAACCACGCTGGCCGGCGTGCCCGCGCTGATAGCGACTCCAGAACAGGAACAGCCCGCGCCTGTCATGCTGTGGATGCACGGCCGCACGGTCGACAAGGAACTCGACCCCGGGCGATATCTGCGGTGGATCCGCGCGGGCATCGCCGCCGTTGCACTCGATCTGCCGGGCCACGGCGAGCGCGACGGCCCAAGGTTGCACAGCGCCGACACCACGCCGCATGTGCTCACGCAGATGCTCGGCGAGATCGATGGTGTGCTGGATGCGCTTCGGAGCCACGATAGAGCGGCGCAGCTCGACTTCGACCGCGTAGGCATCGGGGGCATGTCTGCGGGCGGTATGGTGACGCTCCGCCGGCTGTGCGATGAGCACTCGTTCGTGTGCGCCGCAGTCGAGTCGACCACCGGGTGGCTCGGCGAGATGTACAACCCGACGCTCAGCGAGTCCGCCCGCTGGCCTGTGTCGCACGACCCCGCGATGATCGAACGGATCGACCCGATGCGGCGCGTCGATGGCGTCCGCCCGATCCCGCTGCTGGTGCTGCATTCGGAGGCCGACCAGACCGTGCCCTGGCCGGGCATGAGGGCGTTTCTCGATGCGGTCGGCGACCGGTATGAGCGGGCTGGTGCTTCGCGCGGCCTCATCGAAGTCACGACGTGGCCCGAGACCGGCGCCCCGTACGAGCATGCCGGCTTTGGCAGAGTCGCTGCCGCGGCCAAGAACATTCAGACCGAGTTTCTTGAGCGACACCTGGTCGGTGCACCGTGAAGCTCAACCCGTTCGCGAGCCTGCCCAATCCCAAGGCGGTCTGGGCCTGGGGCATGTTCGATCTCGCGAACCAGTCATTCACGTTGCTGATCAACACGCTTCTGTTCGCCATCTTCTTCAAGGAGGTCGTTGTCGGCGACCCTGCAAAGGGCGATTCTCTCTGGTCGATCGCGTTCTCCGGCAGCATGCTGCTGGTTGTGATTTGCTCCCCGGTCTTCGGCGCGATCGCGGACGTCCGCGGCTTGAGGAGGCGGTTTCTTCTGACAACGGGTGTGCTGTGTGCGGCGCTGACTTGCGCGCTTGCGTTCGCCCAGCCCGGGCTCGTTCTCCTCGCGATGCTGCTGTATATTCCGGCCAATTTCTGCTACCAGATCGGCGAAAACTTTCTCGCTTCGTTCCTGCCGAGCGTGTCAACACCAAGGAACATCGGGCGGGTCTCAGCGACGGGCTGGGCGATGGGGTACGTCGGCGCGCTGCTCTTGCTCGTGCTCACGCTGGGGGCGATGCTCACGCTCGGGCTTGAAGACCCGCCCAGGTGGAGGCCGCTCTTTGTGTTTGCCGGTGTCTGGTTCCTGCTCAACCTGATCCCTGCGGCGTTCATTCTCAAAGAGCCTCCGACGCTCAAACCGGCGAACGAAAGCCTCTCGCTCGTCGGTGAGACGTTCGCAAGGCTACGGGAGACAGTGCGAAGCGCGGCTGAGTTCCGTCAGCTTGTCCTGTTCCTCGCCGCGTTCTTTGTCTTTGGGATGGGTGTGCAGACGGTCATCGCGTTTGCTGCGATCCTTGCGGAAGACTTCGGAATCGAGGGCACGGGACTTGTGCTGTTCGTGCTCCAGATCACGCTCACCGCTGGCGCGACCGCGATTGCGACCGGGTTCTTTCAGGACAAGATCGGCGGCAAGACCACCGTGATCATCTACCTCGCCTTGTGGATGTTCAGTTCGGTCGCGTTGCTCGGTATCAGCCTGGTGCCCGACAACCCCGAGTCACTCAGCGATCGGAGCATCCCCGCGAAGCCACAGTGGCTGTTCTGGGTTGTCGGCAACGGAATCGGGTTTGGGATCGGCGGCATCGGTACCGCGAGCCGTTCCCTGGTCGGGAAATTCACGCCTGCGCACAAGACCGCCGAGTTCTTTGGCCTCTGGGGCATGGTCTACAAGTTCGCCGGGGTTGTTGGGGTGCTGAGCTTCGGGCAGGTCAAAGCCTGGATCGGGATGTCCGCATCTCTTGCGTTGCTATTCGTGTTTTTCGCGGTCGGGTTGTTCATGACACTGCGAGTCCGAGAAACCGCAGGATTGCGCGCCGCTCGGCGAGCGGAGAGATCCAATCAGCCCCCCTCCGCGTAGACTTCTGCGTTATGACGACCGCACCGATCTCCGCCGTTCCGAACGATCTAGGCCGCTTTGGCGACTACGGGGGCGTCTTTGTCCCCGAGACGCTTGTCGCGGCGCTGACGCAGCTCGCTGAGGTGTACGCCGAGGCCAGGATCGATCACGACTTCTGGGATGAACTCGAGCACCTGAATCGCACGTTTGTTGGCCGTGCGACGCCGCTCTACCGCGCGAATCGGCTCACCGAGCATGCACGTTCGATCTCAGAGTCTGGCGGCGGTGCGACCATCTGGCTCAAGCGGGAAGACCTCGCCCACACCGGTGCACACAAGATCAACAACACGCTCGGTCAGGGCCTGCTCACCAAGCGGATGGGCAAGAAGCGGATCATTGCAGAGACCGGTGCGGGTCAGCACGGCGTCGCCAGCGCGACAGCCGCGGCGCACCTCGGTCTCGAGTGCGACGTCTACATGGGATCGGAGGATGTTCGACGCCAGCACCTCAACGTTGTTCGGATGAAGATGCTCGGCGCGAATGTCGTCCCGGTGGATTCCGGCTCGCGGACGCTCAAGGACGCGACCAACGAGGCGATGCGTGACTGGATGGGATCGGTCGATGGCACGCACTACATCATCGGGTCGGTTGTTGGGCCGCACCCTTTCCCGATGATCGTCCGAGACTTTCAGGCGGTCATCGGCCGCGAGACGCGGGAGCAGTGCAAGGAAGCGTTCGGCGGACTCCCGAATGCGGTTGTCGCGTGTGTCGGCGGCGGTTCGAACGCGGCGGGCATTTTCTATCCCTTTGTTGATGACGATTCCGTCGAGTTGGTCGGCGTGGAAGCTGGGGGCAGATCCGGCGACGACGGCGATCACGCCGCCCCGCTCAGCCACGGGCGTCCCGGTGTGCTTCACGGGTCGATGAGCTACGTGCTCCAGGACGATCACGGGCAGACGTCGGATGTTCACTCGTGCTCTGCCGGGCTGGACTACCCCGGCGTGGGTCCCGAGCACTCGTATTGGAAAGACTCTGGGCGGGTCACGTACACCAGCGTTTCAGATCATGCAGCATTGGCGGCGTTCACACAGCTCGCCGAGACCGAGGGGATCATCCCGGCACTCGAGACCGCCCACGCTGTGGCGGAAACGGTGTGCCGAGCGGCGAGCATGCCGCGTGAGCAGCACATCGTAATGAACTGCTCGGGCCGGGGGGATAAGGATGTGCAAGAAGCATCGCGCCTGCTGGGAATGTCTGACGACAGCTAGTTTGCGTTCTTTCGGGAGGGCCTGAGCACCAGGCTCAGGCGGCCGCACAACGATCGCACACCCTCAAGTCTGAGGTGTGCTCTGAGCCTACGGAGCCCAGGGTCCTCGGGCTCGATCGCGAGACCCTCCCGCACCCAGTACCTCGCTCGGAGCACCTCGCCTCTGCGCAGGTAGGCAACGGCGAGGTTGTGCATCGGGGCGACGAAGTCTCGGCGGAGCCGAATGGCTCTGCGGGCGGCCGTGATGCCGGCGAGCGTTCGCCCGGACGCGAAGATCGCGACACTCATGAGGTGATGCGCGGTGGCATCGGCGGGACGTGAGTCAATCATGAGTTGGCAAGCCGACTCCGCTTCTCGAGCGAGGCCAAGGTCCAGCAGCAGCTCGGCGAGCTCTCGCAGATCCTCGAAATCGAGGGCCTCGTCGCCGCGTCGGGCGTCAGCGAGCTCCTGACGGGCAAGAACCTGCGAGAGCCGGACGTCGCGGGGCGTTCCCTGGTCGAGATGAGTCCGTGCTAGGCGGCGGCGCACTCCGCCGTATCGGGGATCGAGCTTTGCGACGACGCGGTAGTGCTGGGCCGCAGCGGGCTGATCACCATCCCCAGCCGCGAGCTCCCCGAGGCTGAGGTGTGCCTCAAGGTGATCCGGCACGAGCTCCAGAGCGCGCCGGAACTTCTCGCTTGCTTCAGTCGTGCGGTGCATGTCGACCAGCAGCCGGCCAAGATCCACGATGGTGTCCGCGTCGCCCGGGTTGAGTCGGATCTCGCGGAGGTAGAGCTGCCGGGCCCGCTCGTGCCGGCCCATCAGCGAGCATGCGTACGCCATTCGCGCATACACGCGGGGCAGGGATGGATCGATCTTCGAGGCCTGCTGAAGACACCAGATCGCACGTTCGAGCTTCCGCCGATCGATCAGGCTCTCGGCGAGCGTCGAAAACGCGGAGGCGTTTTCAGGATCCAGCTGGATCGCGAGGTAGAAGTGCAGCTCGGCTTCTTCGTGTCTCGACGCGAGAGCATGGACATCAATCAGTTGAACGTGCGCGTCTACGGACGAGGAATCGCGACGCAGCGCTTCTTCGAGCCAGGGTCGGGCGTCTTCCGGTCGGTCCGCGTCGAGCAGAAGAGCCGAGATTTCGAGGCAGGCCTGGACCTCGAGACCGTCTCCGAGCTCGTGGGCGCGTTCGAAGGCCGTTCGGGCTGCCTCGCCGCGACCCGCGGCGGCGAGCGTGAGACCGAGATTGAAGTGCCACTCGGCCTGGTACGGATTGACTTCGATGGCCTTCCGCAGCGCCGATTCGGCCTCGTCCCATCGGCCGAGCTCGTAGAGTTCGTGGGCACGCTCGACATGCTGTTCAGCATCCTGCCATTCGTTCATCACGGCTCCCGCCGAGGTCAGGCCGCCAGTCTCCGGGGCGGATCACGGACATATCTGCCGTCACTGAACAATAGTAGTATCGACTGGTGGTGGCAGTTCGCCGAAAAACGAGGGATCCATGCCGCAGACTGAACGACGAGACTCGAATAAAGCCCGATCAGGCATCTGTCGCTGGATTGCGATGGGAACGCTTGCGGTTTCTCTTGGCACATCGGGAATGTCGCAACCCGCCGCTTCGGTTGACGACGCTGACCCGCTCAGGCAGGACGCCGCACGCACCGCTGCGTTGCAAGCTCTCCTGCGAGAAGCCGACACGGACGCCGAAATCCGCGCCCTCACACGAATGCTGACGGAAGAGACTGATCGGCAGGCCCGACGGTTGCTGCTGCTCGCGATTGCGGAGTCTCCGGCGGTTCCGAACGCGCTGGACGAGCCGCTGATCGGCCTGGTTGGGCTCGGAACCGAAGAAGAGCGGACCGCGGCGTTGCGTGCCTTGGGCTCGACGGCAACGCAACGGGCGGCTCGTGTGCTCGTCAACCATGCGGCGCCGTTCATGCCGGCTGATGTGAACGAAGCAGCGGTAAACGGGCTGATCCGCATGACGGGCCGTGCCGACCTCGGCAGTGATGCGGCGACGTGGCGGCAGTGGCTTGAAAGCGCGGAATTGCTCGACGAGGCGGCGTGGCAGCGCGAGCTGATCCGAGGACTTCGAGGGCGGAGCGATGGTCTCGGACGAAGCCTCACGGCATCGATGCTGGCAACGACGGACATCTACAAGCGTCACTTCCGGGTCGTTCCGTTTCAGGATCGTGATGGGCTTCTCGCAGAGATGCTGCGTTCGGGCGGCGCGCTGCAGACGCTTGGCATTGAGCTCCTCTACCGAGAGATCGCGGGAAACCGAGAGATCGGGGATGTGGTCGGCGAGGCGGCTCTCGAGATGCTCGCGAGCCCGCAGACCGAGACGCGGATCGAGGCAGCTCGTTTGGTTTCGACACTCAGGCCGCCCGAGGCCGGCACGAGGCTGACACGCGCTTTGGAGATCGAGACCGAGGCGGCCTCGGCGAAAGCGCTTCTCGCTGCGTGCGCCCGCTGGCCGCGTGTGGCGGCGGTGCAGCCGGCGTTGCGGTGGGTCGAGTTTGGGTCCGAGACGCGCGACGAGGCGTCATCGCTCCTGTTTGCTTTGGATGCGGAGGGGCTGCTGACCAGCCCGGCGGATCGCAGGCGTGTTGCCGGCGCGCTCCGGGCCGCGGGGCCCGTCAAGCTCATGCCCGATGGGCTTCGCCTGCTGGTGCTCACCGGGACCGAGGATGATCGTGAGGCCGTCGCCTCATTGATGGACGAGCCGGACGCGGAATCCCGAGGCGCGGCGGCTGCGGCGCTCGCTCGTCGTCCAGAGTTTCTCGGACGAATCGTGGCGGCCGCGGCACGTGATCCGGTGTTGTACCCCGCTGTGGTTACGGCGATCGCGACGCACCGCCCCACGGCCGACGGCTATGCCACGCTCCGGAGAATCCAGCCCTCGTCGAAGAGCGCCGCGAGAACCGGGCTGCTCGCGGTCGCGCGAACACTGAGCGCGAGGGATGTGCTTACAGTCGCGCAGACGATCGAAACGGATCCGGACATGCGGGTCGCGGTGCTCTCGACGGTTGGAACGGCGGCCGCCTCACCCGCGGAACGCGCGACCATCAACGAGACGAAGCTGCTGCTCGCTGAAACGCAGCTCGAACTCGAACGCCCGGAACCTGCTCTTGCGAGCCTGGCCCAGATCGTCTCGAACGCTCCGGAGGTTGCGCGGCGGGCCGATGAACTGCGTGTCACCAGCCTGCTCTGGCTCAACAGGATCGATGAGGCGCAGGCGATCGCGAGCAGCGCCGAGGCGTGGCTCGTCGCGATCGACCACTTCGCCGACGAGCCTCACGCGCCGCAGGTCGCAAAGGCGACGCTGGAAAGGTTCGGCGATGTGCTTCAGGACGCCGAGAGAGCACGGCTGTCCGCTGTAGCGGCAATCGCCGCGTCCGAGGGCTCAGAGACGAATGACAGCGGCGGATGACGCGGAAGTGTCACCAAGACTCAGTCTTGTGAAACGCCGGATCCCCAGCGACGAAGGCCAAGCCGCCCGCCCGAACGCCTGGTCTTGACCTCGACGACGGGCTGGCCCACGAGGGCGTCTTCCAGCCCGGAACGCAACTCGTCGAGACTGGCGTAGCCCATCGCGGGATCGAGACCGTCGCTGACGAAGCGATCCCATCGCGGATCAAGTCCCTCGGCGAGACGGCTGGGCAGAATGATCTGATCGCCGGGAGCGATGCCAGTCAGCAGCTCGTAGCCGATGGCGACCAAGCTGCGAAGTTCTGCCTGGGCCACGCCGGCCGGCGAGCCGTTATCCATCCGGAGGCCGGGCAGCTCGACGAGCAGCTTGCCCGCTCGATCAACCTGAACGCACCCGAGCGACAGAGAACCGTGGCCGCCGCACGACGTTTGGATCGCTTC
Source organism: Planctomycetota bacterium (assembly GCA_039822905.1). Lineage (GTDB taxonomy): Bacteria > Planctomycetota > Phycisphaerae > Phycisphaerales > UBA1924 > JANQQZ01. The sequence goes on along the minus strand of JBCBMF010000101.1, from coordinate 2,601 downwards.
AAGGGCGTCGATGAGCTGGAGCATCGCGCGACGGACCTCGGCGGCCTCGAACTGACCGCCCTTGTCGGCGAGAAGGTCGGACAGCAGCAACAGCCCATCGTGGTCGCCCGTGTACGGCGAGATGATCCAGGCCGCTTCGGTCGCCGCGAATGCGAACTGCTCGACCGGCAACACGTGCGGCGAGCGCACGGTGGAGGAGCGCGACACGGTGTCAAGGAACGACTCGCGGTCACAGCCGGCAGGCAGCGGAAGCCGAAAGGCGACATGGTGTGTCAGCCGTTCTGGGTCTGACACGAGGTAGCGTTCTATCGCGCCGCAGGGCCTGAGCGGCCGAACGATCTCGTAAGCGCCGAAACCAAGCGACATCGCGCTCCGATCACGCGGATCAAGGTCTGTCATCGAAACAACTCTCCGTTGCCCGGCGAGGCATCCTGCCTTCGCGATCCCGGACATGCCCACGAACTCAAGCCCGCTCAGACGCAGGAACTCCATTCCCGGCGGGTCTCGAAGAGAGGCTGACTCAAGACCCTAGCGTAGACATCGGCTACCGCTTCGGCATCGCATTGATGTGCAATTCCGTACATAGCACTACCACCGGTCGCTGTTGGCTGGTGAAAGCCCAGGGTCGGGCCGATGATGCGTATAGAATTGCGTGGGACCTGGGCTCCCACCAAACATGAACCGCCCAAGATTTCCGGAGTGACATCATGACCTCGACCGCGACCGATACCAGCGCCTCGCTGGCGACCGATCCGCTTGCGCTCATCGACGTCGATCATGTGCGTTTCTTCGTCGGCAACGCGAAGCAGGCGGCGTACTTCTACGCCCACGAGTTCGGCTTCAACATCTCGCAGGTGGCCGACCTCACCACGGGCCAGCGCGAGCAGGCCCAGTACCTGCTGACCCAGGGCAACATCCGCCTGCTGCTGACCTCGGCGCTCACTCCCGATCACCCGGCCGCGGAAGAGGTCCGGCTCTACGGCGACGGGGTGAAGGACGTCGCGTTCTCGGTCGCCGATGCCGAGGCGGCCTACGAGCGGGCCATCTCGAACGGCGCCGAGTCAGCGATGGAGCCTACGACCCACAAGGACGACCATGGCAGCGTCACCATGGCGACGATCAAGACCTACGGCCGAGCCGTGCACTCGTTCGTGAGCCGCTCCGGTGCCTATGACCTCAAGGGCATCCGCCGCGACATCGACAACACGCTCTTCGCACCCGGCTTTAAGCACTTCGACTGCCCGATCAACGCGTACAACAGGGCCAACCCCTGCGGCCTGAAGTTCGTCGACCACTGCGTGGGCAACGTCGAAGAAGGCAAAATGAACTACTGGGTCGACTGGTACGAGAACGTGCTCGAATTCAAGATGTTCAAGCACTTCGACGACGCCGACATCTCGACCGAGTACTCCGCCCTCATGTCCAAGGTGATGGCCAGCGGCAACCAACTCATCAAGATGCCGATCAACGAGCCCGCCGACGGCAAGAAGAAGTCTCAGATCCTCGAATACCTCGAGTGGCACAACATGACCCCGGGCGTGCAGCACCTCGCCTTGCGGACCAACGACGAGCTGCACTCGGTCGCCGAGCTCCGCAAGCGCGGCGTCGACTTCCTGAGCCTGCCCGACAGCTACTACGAGATCGTCTGGGACCGCGTGAACAAGACCCTCACCGAGCACGGCCACGAGGCCGTCCGCGAGGACCACGAGAAGGTCAAAGACCTCGGCATACTCGTCGACGCCGACGACGAGGGCTACCTGCTCCAGCTCTTCACCAAGCCGCTGCAGGACCGCCCGACGCTGTTCTTTGAGATCATCAGCCGGCGCGGGTCGCAGTCGTTCGGGAAGGGGAACTTCAAGGCGTTGTTTGAGGCGTTGGAGCTTGAGCAGGAGCGGCGGGGGAATCTGTGAGCGCCCGTGTTAAATAGCTTGGTCAAGCAGCTTGTTCGGGAAATAGACATTGCTTAAAGATAAAGTGGCGCTGATAAATTTCCTGCAACATACGCGGTCAGAACAAGAGAGATATCACAGTGACAAAGAACGTGCCGCTTTGATCCCAGCGATAGTTTTTCCTTTAGCTGCGGCAAATGCAGCAGCCGCGCACGATCTACCATTCTTTCTACAAGATGGGCACCCTTATGCATCAGTTGGTCGCATGCTGTCGTCAATTGCGATTTCCGTCATTGCCGCCTTAGTGATTCACTTTTCACATTCGCAGTTCCGAAACAAACGACATGCGCAAGTAAAGGCCGAAGCAGCGGAAAACGCATTGACGGTTCTGGTAGTCAGTGGGTTCAGAAGAAGCTGGAGTCGACCCGTTTCGGACGAGTCTCTAATCGCCCAGTGGGAGCCGTGGCTTCCGTGCTACAAAGTTACACCGCAGCTGTACGGAGAGAAGCTGATTGAGCGTATTCGCAATGATCAAATTTCCAATATTAGCAGCCGTTGGATACGTGAGGCTTCAATATTATTGATTTATTTCATCTCATGGCTGGCACTTTATTGCCGGATCATGATCGGGTAATGCACATCGAGGACCAGCGGATCAAACACTGGCAGGTGAAGCTGAAGATTGGGTTTACGTTGGAGGGGAGTTGATGTG
>JBCBMF010000100.1:0-10369 GCA_039822905.1 Planctomycetota bacterium | reverse complement strand
GGCCCGCAGCGCCGTTGCGTAACCGATGCGTCCCGCGCCGACGATGTGGATGGTTCGGCCGGCCAATCCAAGCCCAAGCATCTCGCCCATTCCAAGCGGCGCACGCTTGCCCCATTCGCCGGAGCGTGCAAACCGGTCGCCCTCGACGATGCGCCGAGCGACCGCGAGCAGGAGGCCCATCGCCATGTTCGCCGTACCCTCGGTCACGGCATCAGGCGTGTTCGTCACGACGATCCCGTGTTCTTTGCAGGCGTTCAGATCGATGTTGTTGTAGCCCACAGCGAAGTTGCAGATGCCACGCAGCTGTTGCCCAGCAGCATCGAGAAATGCAGCATCGACCTCATCTGTGAACATGGTGATGACGACCGACGCCCCCCGAACGCGATCGAGGGTCTCAGCACGCGTCGGTGCTTCGAGCGGGCCGGTAACAACATCCGCACCATCGATCGCGACAGAATCGCCCGGGACTTTCCTTGTGACGACAACGAGAGGTCTGGCATCGTTCATGGGCTACGGTACCCGCATGCCGTCGGATGGCGACGCCGCGACCATTCTGTTCTGGAATATCCGCGCCGGCGGCGGGCCGAACCGGGCGCAGGCGATCCTGCTTGAGCTGCTGAGCCATGAGCCCGACATCATCGCGCTCGCCGAGTGTCGGCCGACGTTCGCGGGCCAGCTCATCGCGGCGTCGCGTGACGAGGGCCTGCCACACTGCGCTCACGCCGAGGCAGGCTCTCGAACAAACCACGTCGTGATCATCAGCCGATGGCCGCTCGAAGCGTTGGCAACGCCCGAGCCGCGAATGGTGCACGCTCGCGCTGGCGTCCTGGCTATCACGGCATGCCACATCCCAGACGCTTCCGACCGACGACCCCGCGTGCGACTGCTTGCCGAGTTGCACGAAACCGCGGCAACACTCCGCGACGGTTTGCACCTGATTCTCGGCGATTTCAACGCGAACCGTGCCGATCATCCGCAACGCGATGGCACCCCGATCGGCAGGCTCGCCTCGCTTGGCTACGCCGATCTCTGGCTCGACGGCGGCGGTGATGCATGCGAGCCGACGTGGGTCGGTGCTCGCAACGCGAAGGCCCGCATCGACCACGCCTATGCGAGCAAACCCCTTGTTTCCAAGGTCGAAAGCGTGCACCAGATCCACGCGCCACGCGAGGCCGGGCTGAGCGATCACAGTCTGCTGAAGCTCCGAGTTATCCACAAGACCCTATAAACTCCGCATTTTTATCGTGTTTTTAAGGCTGGAACGACCGATAAGCCTTGCGGGGCACAAAGACGCGGGGTAGAACCATCGCGTTCAATAAGGTCCTTTCATCACTGAAAGGCCGTAGAAAGCAGGGGCGAGGACTGCCCCTTGGAGTTCAAGATGGCGAAGAAAACGACACGGAAGAAGACCGCCAAAAAGACCGCTCGCAAGACCGCGGCACGCAAGACGACAGCCCGCAAGACAACGGCCCGCAAGAAGGTCGCGAAGAAGGCGCCCGCCAAGGCGGCACCGCGGATCACCGGCGCGAAGGGCAAGCCCCGCACCAAGAGCGATGTGCAGGCGGTCATCGCCGAGCACGTGGGCATCTCGAAGAAAGAGGTCGCCGCGGTCTTCGAGACCATGGGCGGGATGATGGCAGCAGACCTCAAGAAGGGCAACGCAGGCGTGTTCAACGTGCCGGGCCTGATGAAGGTCACCGTCCAGCGTAAGCCCGCTACGAAGGCGCGCAAAGGCATCAACCCATTCACGGGCGAGCCGACCATCTTTAAGGCGAAGCCGGCTCGCAACGTCGTCAAGGTCCGCCCGCTCAAGGGTTTGAAAGACATGGTCGCCTAGGGGCTTTGCTGAATCCATCGGATGTTCGAGCGGGCCGGCCTTCGGGCTGGCCCGCTGTCGTTCGTGCATGCCGCGAACAATCGACCATGACCGTACACGACCTGATCAACGGCGCCGAGCCCAACGCCGTGGCGCTTGAGACAACGCTGCTCGTTCACGGCATCCCCCGGGAACGGGTGCACGAGGTCGCATCGAAGCTGTCCGGCGCTGTGATCGAAGCGGGTGCTCAGCCCGCACTTGTCGGCATCGTCGACGGCGTACCGGTTGTCGGTATGACCTCCGTCGACCTTGACGCCATGCTGGCGCGCGACGAGGTCGCAAAGGTCAACCGCGCGAACTTGGGTGTGATACTCGCGACCAAGCAATGGGGCGCGACGACCGTGAGCACGACAGTCGAGCTCGCGCACGCGGCGGGTGTTCGTGTCTTTGCGACCGGCGGCATCGGCGGCGTGCATCGGGGCTACGGGACGCGGTTGGACATCTCGGCCGACCTCGCCGCGATCGCCGCCCACGCCGTCGCGGTTGTCACGAGCGGGTGTAAGAACATCCTCGACATCGCGGCCACACGCGAAGCGCTCGAGACCCTCGGCGTCCCAGTCGTGGGGTTTCAGACCGACACGTTTCCCGCGTTCTACCAGCGGTCATCGGGCATCGCGATCGATGCGAAATTCGACGACGCCGACGAACTTGCGGCATTCCTCGCGTTCGAGCTCCATCGCACGGGCCGCGGTGTAGTGGTGTGCAACCCCATCCCTGCCGAGGACGAGATCCCGCTCGAACAGTGGAACGGCTGGCTGGCTCAGGCTGAGGCCACAACTGATGCCCGCGGCCGGGAGGCAACCCCCCAGATTCTCGCGGCGGTCCACCAGATCTCGCAGGGTGCGACCGTCGAAGCCAACATCGCCCTAGCGAGGTCGAACGCGTCCCTCGCGGGTCGGCTCGCGATGTCGATGAGGTCCGTGTGATCCGGTAAGCACAGCCAGCCCGAACAAACCGCAATTGTGAAGAAACCTTTGCGCGACACACACACAGAGTTTGTGTGCTGGAAAGGGCCGCGGTCTAGACTTGCAGTGGAAGAGGAGACCGAGAGGCGGCATCCAGAGCATCGTGCAAAGTTCTGTATGCAGCAAGCCGACAACCCGCACCCGCTGATGTTCGCGGGCTCATGTGTTTGGGGGACGCAGCGTCTGGAAGACGCTGGCCGACGCCCCGGCGATGGCTCCGCTTGCCCGTCGGGATCGGATAAACACACGCGTAGACACGATTCACACCGGAGAACCGCACAGATGAAGAGCATGCAGATCCTCGGCATTGTTGCCGCAGCCGGCGTCGCCACCTCGGCCGCCGCCCAGGACAGTGTTTCGAACAACAATCAAGGCGACGCGATCGACGCGTACGACACGACGCGTCAGGTCACCAAGTTCACCGTCGATCTGACGGCCATTACCTCGTCGAAGGGCGCCGAGTTTGGCGTCGCGCCGCTTCTCAAGTCGAGCCGCTCGAGCGACCCGGCCAGCACCGGGTTCTTCAGCATTCGTCTCTCGGGCCAGGCCATCAGCCGAAACATCGAGAGCAACCAGCTCGCGAGCGGTACCTACTCGAGCTGGACCACCGCCGGCGCGGGCGTGGGCCCAAACAACACCGCCGGAACCGATGTGTCACTGCCCGGCTCGGGCCTCCAGAGCCTCGCCGTCGGCTTTAACGAGTTCGAGCCGAACAACGCCAACAACAACGACAACCTTGTCGCGGGCCTCGTGACCTTTGATCCGAGCAACCGCAACCGCCTGTTCGTTGATCGCATCATTGCCGCGACCAACGCACCCGACGCTTCGACCGCCGGCACCGCCAGCTTCGGCATGGGCTCGATCGATACCCGCCTGAACCTCATCAGCCGGGCCGACGGCTTCAACGTGACGAGCCCCGACGAGCTGATCAACCAGAACATCTTCCGCTTCAACGCCGACCTCCGCAGCAACGGCAGCGTGAACAACGTTGACCGCTTCGGCTCGGGTGACCCCGCAGCAACCGAGCGTGTGTTCGACGGCAACGTCGGCGGCTTCACGACCGAGACTTTCAGCGTTACCGGCGCGATCCCGGAGGAGAACGGCGGCAACACCACGTTCGGCCCCGTCTTCAACGCCACCCTGGCGACGAACGACCACTCCACCAGCACCAACGCCCACTTCACCCCGACCTTCGCAGGGTTCGCAACCAACGTTGAGGATCAACGCGGCGGCATCAGCTTCAACCCTGACACCGCTCTCGGCGGCGTCGGCATGGCTGCACAGCTCCAGCGTGACAACACGGGCAACACCGTCTACCTCGGTGTCTTCGGCGTTGACGCCGACGGCGTGCCGCAGCAGGTCGCCAACCTCCAGGCGCCGCTGACCATCCAGGACCCGCTCGACAACTACGACGCCGTAGGCGTCCCCTTCGGCGAGTTCCGCCACTACCGCAGCCAGATGGCCTTCTCGGGCCCGGTCGGAGCTGCCGCCGCGGGCACCGATGCCTCGGGCAACGTGCTCGTCGCCGCGGTCTTCGACGTTGCGTGCAACAACTGCGTTGTGCCCGGCACCATCCCGGTTCCCGTGACCTACGGCAGCGGCGGCGCCAACGCGCCGACCAACGCCATCGCTGTTGCACGCTTTAACCCGTCCGACGCCAACCCGAGTTCGACCATCGAGTGGACCAGCGCTGCATGGGTCAACTTCGACACAGGCTTCGGCAAGCCCATCCGCGACGCGGGCGGCGCCGAGATCGGCTTCCTCGTGCCGCTCAATGCCTTCCCGGGCCTCAACGGACCGTCGATCTCTGCCCCCGCCATCGACGGCGCCGGCAACCTTTACTTTAACAGCCCGTTTGTGGACTTCGGTGCCGACGGTGTGGTCGGCACCGCCGACGATGACATCGACACGGGGCTCTTCCGCGCTATCTACGACGAGGCAACCTTCAGCTACGATCTCGACCTCATTCTCCAGACCGGCGACGTCATCGCATCGCAGGGCACGGGGCTGAACTACAACATCGGCCTCATCCGCGTCGCCGACGCGAACTCGACCGACTCGAGCGCGTTCTTCGGTGAGTCTGCGACGTACGTGCCCTACCCGGGCAGCAACCCCGGCTCGCCCAGCGACGCGGACAACCTCGGCGCGCTGGTCGCGGCGGTCAACATCACGTACGACGTCAACGGCGACGGCAACTTCGATTTCGGCTTTGGCACCGGCGACGAGGACTACTCGACGCTCTTCTACGTCAGCCCGCTAGGTGCCGGCAACCCTATCACCGACTGCAACGGCAACGGTATCGACGACGCGACCGACATCGCCGACGGCACGTCCAATGATGTCAACGCAGATGGCGTTCCCGACGAGTGTCAGCTCACTCGCCTCTGTGCCGACGCGAACGGCGACGGATTCGTCAACCCAGGCGACTTCAACGCCTGGATCCTCGCGTTCAACTCGGGCAACTTCCGGGCCGACCAAAACTTCGACGGGATCATCAACCCCGGTGACTTCAACAGCTGGATCCTCAACTTCAACCTCGGCGTGAACGGCCCGCTCTGCGTCGAGTGATTCCCCAGATCCGCGGCTGAGCCGCACGTAGCACTTCTCGCGCTCGCCCTTTCCGGGGCGGGCGTGCTTTCATTCGGAGACCAGGGCACAAACGGGAACCGCTGCCGATTCAAGACGGACGGCACATTCTCACTCGACGCCTGCCCAAAGGAGCCTGCATCATGCGCACCCCAGCCGCGACCGCGCTCGCCGCAACAGTCATTACCTCTTCCGCCGCCGCGCAGTGGGATCCGCAGAACGCCCAATGGGGCAAGACCGAGACGACCGACGTCCGCGTGATGACGTGGAACGTTCGCGACAGCCTCTGCCGAACGGAGGACAAGAACAACCCCAACGGCAACTGGGCCGCCCTCGCCCGCATTGTCGCGGCCCTCGAGCCGGATGTGCTGATTCTTCAAGAAACCGGCGACAACTCGGGCAACGGAACGGGCTCGGGTGTCGACTCGGTCAACAACCTGACCACGGTCATGGAACTCTTTTTCGACGGAGGCAGCGACCCGTTTAACGGCGGCACCATCGGCGAATTCGTCCAGCTCTATCGGCCCGGCTACTCGCTCGACAACATCTTTGTGAGCAACAGCTCCGACGGGTTCAACCGAAATGTCATCCTCAGCCGCTGGCCCTTCGCCGATCTCAACGGCAACGGATCATCCGTCATCAGCGACTTCACCGTGCAGCCAAGCGCCACCGGCGCGCCGGGCGGATCGGGCGGCATCCGCGGCTTCCAGTTCGCCGAGATCGATCTGCCCAACGACCAGTACGTGGGCGACATCGTTGTCGGCAACGCGCACCTGAAGTCCGGCGGCAGCTCGAACGATTTCTCTCAGCGTCTCACCGCCGCCCAGAACACATGGTACTACACGCGGTACCTCTACAACGGCAACGGCACGGGCACCCCCGACCCTGAGAACACGATCCCCGAGTTCCCCTCCTCAACAGCGGTGCTCGATGAGAACACGCCGGTCATCATGGGTGGCGATCTCAACGAGGACGAGAGCTTCAACGGCCGGCGAGGCCCCGCCGAGTGGCTCGCGAACGGCGTCAGCAACGGCGGCTCGACCGATGGCAACAACCCCGACGGCAGCGATGCGCGGTTCGATGACGCCACGGAGTTCTTCAGCGGTATCCGCTCGACCATCAACAGCTCGAAGCTCGACTACATCGTCTGGCAGGACCAGATCGCCACCGCACGCCGAGAGTTCGTCTTCCGAAGCCAGAACGTGCCGGTCGCGTCGCTCCCGCCGGAACTCCTTGGCATCGGGTTTCCGCCGAACGATGCCGGTAACTTCGCCAACCTGCTCGCATCCGACCACTACCCGGTCGTCGTCGATTTCATCCTACCGCTGGGCCAGGCGACGCTGCCCGGCGAGTTCGAGTTGCTCGCACCCGCCGACGGCGCGACAGGTATCGACCCGACTCTAGTCATCACCAGTTGGGAAGCCGCGGCCGACGCAGACTCGTACACCTACACCCTCTCAACCGATCCCACGCTCGCGAATCCGGTCGTCGAGCTGTCGCCGCTCACGACGACGTCGGCCTTCATTCCAGGGCTCGGCCGCTGCACCACGTACTATTGGTCGGTTGACGCGGTCAACGCGAACGGGTCGACAACCTCAACGCCGGCTGTTGCTTCATTCACGACCGTTGGCGGTGCGGATCAGAACGGTGACGGCCTGGCAAACGCCGCTGACTTTAACGCCTGGGTTATTAACTTCAACGCCGGCAATCTGCTCGCCGATGTGAACAACGACGGCGCGCTCAATCCCGCGGACTTCAACGCCTGGGTCATCGCGTTCAACGCTGGCTGCCCGTAAGCATTCGGGTGCCGAGAGGGCTCAAGCGGCGCCGAACGCGGATCGCAGGCCGGCCACCGCGCGGTCGACGCGGCTGCCGCACGATCGCACGCCGAGCTGCGCTCGCACCCGCATCACCAGCTCGAGCCGCTGCACAGGCTTGACAAGAAAGTCGTTCGCCCCGGCTTCGAGGCCTCGCTCGACGTCCGTGGTCTCGTTGAGCGCCGTCAGCATGATGACCGGCACCAGCGCGGTCCGTTCATCGGCCCGCAGCCGTTCGCAGACCTGGTAGCCGCTGAGCCTCGGCATCATCACGTCGAGCACCACCAGGTCGGGAACGACCGACGCCGCGGCGTCCAGGGCCTCGGACCCTGAATCGAACGTCCTGAGCTCGGCGTCCAGCTCATCAAGGAACCCCACGATGAGCTCACAGTTCTGGGCGTTGTCGTCCACAACAAAGACGAGCGGTCGCCTTGGCTCATTCTGTTCGTTTTTTATTCTACTGCTCATCATGTCATCGTCCGTGAGAGTACCAAAAACCGCGAGCCGGGTCCGCAACCGCGCGAGTCAGAATGTATACATGATATTGCCTAGACTTAGATAGATATGTTCACAAAGGGAGCTCCGCCTTGGAACTGCCGCGAAACAAGAACCCCTGGCACGACCGATTCGCCCGTCCGGATGACACCGACTTCGAGCGTCTGTACGAGCCCGATCGTCTGGATGTGCTCGGCCGATTGCGGGACATGGTAGGGACGCGGACCGGCGCGAAGCCCACGCCCGAGTGGCGTGGCATCGCGTGGCGGTGGACGCTGGTGTTTACCAGGCCGGACGAGCAAGAGCCGTGGGCCTACATCATCCCCGCCGACGAGCGCCCGATCGTCGCCCTTCCGGTGCCGGTGAACCCGCTCTCGCCCGCTGAATTGAAGAAGACGCCCGGCTTCATCCGCGACCGCGTGCTTCACGCCCCGCGTGTTGGCCAGATCTGCTGGGTCGAACTCCCTATCGACTCGCAAACGCAAGCCGCGGAATTGGAACGATTCATCGATCGCGTGACCGAGCCGCAGCCCGCGTAGGTCGCCACCCGCGTACACCCGCCTCCACGCCCCTAGCATCACGTTCCGTACCGATCACGCCGAGGGCAAGGAGGTCCGCTTGATCGCCATTCGCATTGTGTTTGTGATTGCCGTCGCTGCATTGGCGTGCATGGTTGACGCCCAGCTCGCCGCCGAGCTCCGCCGTGCCGTCGCGAACGCCGGCCTGGGCAAGGACGGCATCGCAGGCGTCGCCGTCCGCGATGCGAGCACCGGCGAGATCGTCTTCGAAACAAATGCCGACGTTCCACTCGCGCCCGCGTCGAACCAGAAGCTGTTGACGTCCGCTGCCGCAGTGCTTCTGCTCGGCCCCGACTACGCGTTTACCACGGAGATTGCCGCGACCGGCGACGGCTCGACGCTCGTGCTCCGCAGCAACGGCGACCCGGCCTTCGGCGACACAGAAGTGCTCAAGGAGCTCGACCCGCCGCTGACGCCCGACGATGCGCTCGATCAGTTCGCCGCAGGGGCCGTAGGTGCCGCGCCGATCGGCCGAGTAGCGCAGCTCGTCGTTGACGATCGCGTGTTCGACCGCGAGGGCGTGCATGCCGACTGGCCGCGCGATCAGCTCGAGCGTTGGTACTGCGCTCCGGTGCGGGGCGTGAACATCAACAGCAATGTGCTGGCGTTTTACCCGTCGCCTGCAGCTGGGGGCGGGGGCGTGGTCGCGCCGATCGAGCCGCACGCCGACTGGGTCGAGGTCACCGACCGCGCTGACGTGGTCCGCGAGGGACGAAACGCGGTCTGGATCCAGCGGTCGGAGACCGACGACGCGTACGCGATCCGAGGCTCGATCCGCACGCGAGCACAGTCGCCGATCGAAGTCTCGCTCCGCGAGCCGTCGCTATTCACGGGCCGGCTGATCGCCGAGCGGCTGGCGAACGCGGGTGTCGAGTTCGCGGCCCCGGCGCCGGCCGCGAGCGTGCGGTTGGCAGAACCGAACGAAACGATCGACACCGTGACCGTTCTTGCGCGGTGGACCACGCCGCTGGATGAGGTGCTGTACCGCACAAACCACGACAGCATGAACGTGCACGCCGAGGCGCTACTCAAGACGCTGGGGCGCGCGGTGACGGGCGAGCAGGGCACGTGGCGCAACGGGACGGCCGTGCTGCGTATGCTGATCGCCGAGAAGCTCGGGCCTGCCGCGGTCTCGACAACGACCATCCGCGACGGCTCGGGCCTCAGCCGCGAGAACCGGATCAGCGCCGGCACGCTCTCCGCGTGGCTCGTACGCATGCACGCCGATGCCGACGCTCAGGCGATGTACCGCGCGACGCTTCCCACTGCCGAAGGCAAGCTCGCCCGGCGCTTCAAGCTCGGCAGCATCGACCACAGCGTCTATGCCAAAACGGGCACCATCAACCGCGTCCGGTGCCTCTCGGGCTACGTCACCAACGAGACCACCGGTCAGACCGCCGCGTTCAGCATCCTGCTCAACGGCTTGAGTTCAGGCCAGTCCATCCGGGCCGCGAACGCGCTCCACGGCGAGCTCGTCGAGCTCATCGACGACCACATCCACGAGTTCGTCATCCCCGCCGTCGAACAACCCGCGCTCGGCGGCTAAATCACGCTCGACCTTCGATGATCGCGCCGAACCGCTCGCGAGCACTCGCGATCACACCCGGATCCATCTCGATGATCGGGGGCCACTCGCGGACCGGCATGCCGCGCCGAACGCCCGCGTCCTTTGGCGTCGCGTCGAACCACATGGATCGTCCGACGACGCGTGCGTCCCGCAGCATGTCGGCGTTGGCGACCCAGTGGAACATCGCCTCGTCGACATCGGCGACGTTGACCGCTTCACCAACGAACACGACAAACGCCGCCCGGTTGGCAGCCGCTTCCATCACGCGCGACGCCAAAGCATCGAATTCGGTCTCGTCACGCACACACGTCGACACAAACAGCCACCCGCCCGATTCTTCGGGCATCGCCGCCGACTCGACGCCATCGACGGATCGCACGGCGAGTGCGCACGCATCCCGACCATCGAACGACCGCTCAGCAGTCGGCTCGCTCGCAGCATCGGGCTCTTCGCCGGGCCACTTTCGTGTGCAATCGAAACCCATC
>JBCBMF010000099.1:0-10472 GCA_039822905.1 Planctomycetota bacterium | reverse complement strand
TGACGATGTCGGCGCACTGCACGTGACGCGAGCTCTGCTCGTCGAAGGTGCTGGCGACGACTTCGACCGAGTCGGCGGTGTTGCGCTTGAAGTCGGTGACTTCCTCGGGGCGTTCGTCGACGAGCAGGACGATGATCTTGGCCTCGGGGTTGTTCTTGGTGATCGCCTTGGTCATCTGCTGGAGCAGGACGGTCTTGCCTGTGCGCGGCGGCGCGACGATGAGGGCGCGCTGGCCCTTACCGAGCGGCGCGACCAGGTCGACGATCCGGCACTCGATGCGGTTGGGCTCGGTCTCGAGGATGTAGCGCTCCTCCGGATGGAGCGGCGTGAGGTCCTCGAAGTTCACAAGATTGGCGATGTCCTTGGGCTGGCGGCCGTTGACGGTGTCAACGCGGAGCAATGCGAAGTAACGCTCGCTTTCCTTGGGCGGCCTGACGGCACCCTTGACCGTCATGCCGCGACGGAGGCCGAACCGGCGGATCTGGCTGGGTGAGACGTAGATGTCGTCCGGGCCCGGCAGGTAACTCTGCTCTGGCGAGCGGAGGAAGCCGAAGCCGTCGGGCATCACCTGCAAGGTGCCCTCGCCGATCATCAGGCCCTGCTTGGCGGCACGGGTCTTGAGGATCTTGAAGATCAGGTCCTGCTTGGGGAGGTTGTGGTACTCCTCGAGGCCTTCCTTGTCGGCGACCTTGACCAGCTCGTCGAGGTCCATCTTCTGGAGGTCAGCGATCGTGATCGAGTCATCGATGTCCGTGCCCTTGGCCTCGATTGCTTTCTCGAGCTCTCGAGCTTCGCGCTCGAGTTCCTCGTCGGATGGCAGGACATGGTGCGGGATGCCGCTCGAACCCCGGCCCTGGTTCTGAGGCGGGGTCATGTTGGCGCCGCGGCGCTTCTTCTTGCGGCGGCGTTTGTTGCCCTGCTGGCCGTCGCCGCCGTCGTTGTTGTGCTGGTTCTGACCCGGGCCTTGGCCCTGGTTATTTTGCTGGGGCTGCTGGCCGTCGCCGGCGGGCTTTGAGTCTTGCTTGCTATCTGGCTTGCTTTCCGGCTTGCCGCCGGGCTTGCCGGACTCGGTGGGTGCGGGGTCGCTCTTTGCCGCCTCGGGCTTCGGCTCGGCTTCGGCGGCTTTCTTGGCGGTCTTCTTCCGCGTCGGCTTGGCCGACGGGCCAGCGGGGACGGCGTTGTCGGGCATGGCCTCGGTGGGGACGCCGGCCTCTGGAGCCTTCTTGCGGCGGCTGGTCTTCTTTTTGGGTGCAGCGGCTTTGGGCTCTGCTTCGGTGGCTTTGGCCATTGGTGTCGTCTCGCCAAGTTGATGGAAGTGGACTTTGCGGCTCGTGGCGAGCCGAGGGCCGCGCGATGGGCCCGACAAGCAAACGCGAAACTCTTGGGCGAGCCTGACGCCGATGGTCGGCCGAGGCACGCTTGAGTGATTCGGACAGTGAAGAGATCTGGCGAGCTAGCGGATCAGTGCCGGATCTAGAATACGAGGATCGAGGGGGGTGTTATCCCGTCGGACGGTTCAGCACGTCCTCGAGCAGGCTGCGGACATCGCGGGCAAGTTCGGCGCGAGTACCACGACCGCCCACAGTATAGTCGGCCCGGTCGCGTTTGGTATCGAGGGGCAGCTGGGCTTTTTCTCGGCGGTCGAGCTCGCCGGCGTCCCAGCCCGAGCGGGTCATTAGCCGGCGGAGGCGCTCGTCGCGGGGTGTGTCGACGAAGATGACGATGTCGCACTCTGTGTCGAGGCCAGCCTCGTAGAGCAGCGGCGCATCGATGACCATGGCGGGTGAACCCTGGTCGTTCGCCCGCCTGATCAGGGCGGCCCGCTCCTCGGCGAGCAGCGGGAAAAGGTAGCTTTCGAGCCGTTCGCGTTGGGCTGGATCCTCGAAGATGATGCCGGCGACTTTGGCGCGATCGAGGCCGGTGTCGGCGGGCGCGATGTCGTCCCCCCACCACTCGCGGACCGTGGCGAGGACGTCATCGCGCTCGTAGAGCTTGGCAACCTCGGCGTCGGCGTCGTAGAGCAGGCAGCCAGCGTCGGCGAGGGCGCGGGCGACGGTGGACTTGCCCGAGCCGATGCCGCCGGCGATGCCGATGACCATTGGCTTGCTCATGGCTTGGCCTCAGCTTGATCGAGTGTGTCGCGGGCGGTGCGGAGGGTGTCGACGGGGCGATCGAGGATCCGCCAGATGATGTCCTGGCCCCCCGTGCCAGCGGTGGCGAAGGCGACGGTGCCGAGGCCAAGAAGTCGCTCGGGGATCGAGCGCATGACCGTGACCTGGCGGACGTTCGCGAGCGGTGCGTCGACGATGGCCTGGCGGAGGACGCCCGCGATCATGACCACGCGGCGGTCGGTGAGGACGTACGTGCGCGATGCGCGCTCGATGAGCTGCCAGAAAAGCCAGGCGACTGGGATCAGCAGGGACATGAATTGTGCAACGCCGTCGAACAGCTGTGTTCCCGTACCCGCGGCAGCGATTGAAAGCGCGAGCACGAGCGGGCGGTCGATCAGGATGTAGATCCAGTGCGGCTTCAGCGAGAGCACTATCTCCTCGCCTTCGCCGAGGTCGATGCGCTGCGGCGGATCCTCGAACGAGTCGACAGGCGGGTCGAGCTTCGGAGTGGCGTCGGCGTTCGCCATGGAACAGATATCAGGCTTCGATGGCTTCGGGCTTGAGCGTGACGATCTCTGGGTGGTTGCGGTAGTAGCCGTCGTAGTCGAGGCCGTAGCCCACGACGAACTCGTCGGGGATGCTGAAACCCACGTAGTCGGCCTCGGCTACGGACAGGCCGTCGTCCCGCTCCTTCTTGAGAAGGACGCACACTCGCAAGCTCGCAGGCTTGTGCTGCTCGATGAGCGTGCGCAGGACAGCGATGGTGTGCCCGGAGTCGAGAATGTCGTCGATCACGACGACGTGCTTGCCCTCAAGGTCACCCGGCAGCTCGCTCGCGATGTGGGCACCCTTGGACTCCATCGACTTACCGGGATAGCTGGACACGGCGACGAGCTGGAGGCGTAGCTTGAAGGGCATCTCGCGGACGAGGTCGGCTGTGAGGACCATTGCTCCGGTCATCACGGGGATAAGCACGAGCGAGCCCTCGTCGGTCTCGCCGGGGTCGAAGGGCGTGTCCTGTGCGACCTGCGCAGCGAGCTCGGCGACCCGGGCGCGGATCTGTTCACGAGTGATCAGGACTTTCTCGATGTCCCGGTGCATATCGAGATCATAGGTAACCATGAGGCTGAAGCGCGAGCGAGGCATGGAGTCTCGAAATGCCTCGCTTGCGCTTCAGCATCGTTAGAGCCCTAGTTCATGAGGCCCTTAATGCTTCCGGTCCGCCGGACGTTGGAGTAGCGGGTGAGGCCGTCTTCGATGATCGCGTCGGCGGCCTCGGCGGGCATGATCTCGTCGACCTCCACGTCCTTGTCCTCGAGCATCTTGTAGTCCTCCAAGAAACGCTTGAGCATTTTGAAGCGGTGCTGCGGGAAGTCGCTTGCCTTCTGATAGCTGGCGTACTCGGGGTCATTGCAGAGCACTGCGATGATCTTGTGGTCGGGTTCGCCGTCGTCGATCATGGTCATCACGCCGATCGCGCGGGCGTCGCAGACACAGAGCGGGGGGACCTGTTCCGCGCTGAACACCAAGACGTCGAGAGGGTCGTCGTCTTCGCCCAGCGTCTGCGGGATGAAGCCGTAGTTCGCTGGGTAATAGACGGCGGACGACAGCACGCGGTCGAGGCGGAGCAGGCCCGTCGATTTATCGAGCTCATACTTGTTGCTCGACCCTTTGGGGATCTCGATGATCGATCGGAATTGCCTTGGGAGGTCAACCCCCTGGATCCCGGGAGTGACGTCGTGCCAGGGATGAACCATGAATCTCTTTCCTTGCTGTCTAGCCCAATTGCCCGAGTCGGATTGTGCGGTTTGGCAAGCCTGTTGACACAACTGTGAGTCAACTTGCAACTCATGCCGGGCTCCCGAATCGCGGATGACTTCGTAACTGTTGCAGAGATATCGACGACCGCGGTAGGGAACAGCATGAAAATAGGCACAAAGATCGTGATTGCTGCCATCGCATTCACAGGAATTTCGGCTTTCACCTCGCTCGCGACAAACGTGGTGCTCTCACAGCAGCGGGCGTCGGGGCTTCTCGTGAATCTCGCCGGTCGTCAGAGGATGCTGACCCAGCGGATGACCAAAGAGACCCTGGAGATTGTCGCTGCCGCGAACCAGGAACAGCGCGGGGCTGCGGTCGAGCGGCTGACGGGGACGGTGAGCCTGTTCGACGACACGCTGACCGCGCTGCTGTCCGGCGGTCAGACCAGGGACGCGGGCGGCACCACCATCGATCTCGCCGCGGTCAACGATGCCGCCGCGTTGGATGCGCTCCAGCGGGGCCAGACGCGGTGGACACCGATGCGCGATGCGTTGCGGTCGGCGATCGACTCTGACGAATCGGCGATGGTCGCGGGCGTGCAGGCGTTGCTCCCGCAGCTGCTCGGGACAAACACGCCGCTCCTGAAGGAGATGAACGAAGCGACCGTCTCCCTCCAGGCCGCTTCGGACCGCCGCCAAGCCCAGCTGGAGCTGTTCCAGATGCTCGGTCTCGCAGCGACGGCGCTGGTCGGCGTTGGGATGACGATCTACCTGCGCAAGAACATCATCGGACCGATCCAGCTCATTCGGGAGCGGCTCGGCGTCGTGGCGTCGGGCGACCTGACGACGCAGGTCCCGGTTCACGGACGGGACGAGCTGGCGGGGTTGGCCGAGTCGTTCAACTCCTTTGTACGTGACATCCGGACGGCCATCGTGGACGTTAACCAGACGGTGCGCGAGGTGGCTGCCGCATCGACCGAGATCGCAGAGGCGAGCGCGCAGTCGCAGGAAGCCCTGTGCGATCAGGAGCACCAGGCTCAGCAGCTGTCGTCCGCCGTGATCGTGATTTCAACCAAGGCTGAAGAGATGGCGGCCGCGGCGGCGACCGTTCAGGAGCTTGTTGCAACTACCGAAGAGGCTGCGGCGAGCGGGAACACGGCAGCGGAGAGCAGCACCGGCTCAATTCACTCGCTCGCACGCGGTATCGAATCGAGCGCGAAGAGCATCACAGCGCTCGGGTCGCGCGGCGATGAGATCGGCCTGCTCACGCAGGTGATCGATGACATCGCCGAGCAGACCAACCTCCTCGCGCTCAACGCTGCGATCGAAGCGGCCCGTGCCGGCGAGCACGGCCGGGGCTTTGCGGTTGTCGCGGACGAGGTCCGCAAGCTCGCCGATCGGACGACCACGGCGACGGCGGAGATCGCGACTGCGATCGCGGGGATCCGCGACGAGACCTCGCAGGTTCTCGCCAAGACAGGAGAGACCCAAGCGTCGATCGACCAGTGTCTGAGCACGATCTCGGAGACGGCCGGGCAGCTCAAGTGCGTGGGTCAGTCCTCGGCGACGCTCGAGAACGCGAGTTCCGCGGTGACCGCGGCGATCGATGTTCAGGCTGCCAGTTGCGGCGACCTGCAGCAGAGCATCGGCTCGCTGGCGTCGGCCGTGAGCGAGCTGACGAGCACATCGGATCTCACGTGCCGTTCGGTGCAGACCCTGGCGGAACGGGCCTCGGCGCTCGAGGAGTCGATGCAGCGGTTCAAGGTTGAATAGTCCGGAAGCGTTCGGTGTGTCGGAGTATCCTGCCGCATGCTGACAATCGACTACGCCAACTGTCTGTCCACCCGCGTCGGATCTCACGGGCTCGAGCCCGATCGCCTCGCCGAGGGGGGTGAGTTGTGCTCCGCCGCGACCGCACTAACAAAGAAACTCGCCGAGACCCGGGGGACCGGCTGGGAGCGGTGGCGCGAGCTGGCTCGGGGGGCGATGCGAGACGAGCATGTCTCGGCGATCAAGCCGATCGCTGAGGATGTGCGGTCGCGGGCTTCGAATCTCGTGGTTCTAGGCATCGGCGGGTCGGCGCTCGGCAACATCGCGCTGCAGTCGGCGTTGAACCCGTCGACCTGGAACCTGTTGAGCGATGATGAGCGAGGCGGGCCGCGGCTGTTTGTGCTCGACAACGTTGATCCCGTGAACATCGGTGCGGTGCTGGACTTCTGCAAGGCGCACGGCGGGCTCGAGCGGACGGTCTTCAACGTCGTCAGCAAGTCGGGCGAGACGGCCGAGACGGCGGCGCAGTTCATGCTCGCGCGGACGGTACTCAAGGACGCACTGGGCGAGAGCTATGGAAAGAACATCGTCGCCGTGACCGACCCGGCCAAGGGGACGATGCGGACGATCTCCGACAACGAAGGGTTCGTCACGCTGCCGGTGCCCGATGGCGTGGGCGGGAGGTTCAGCGTGCTGAGCCCCGTGGGTCTGTTCAGCGCGGCGGCGTGCGGCATCGACATCGAGGCCCTGCTCGACGGCGCGAACGCGATGGACGAGCGGTGCTCGAATGAAGCACTCAGCAAGAACCCGGCGGCGATGCTGGCGACGCTTTTGGTCGAGCTTGGAACGACCAAGGGCAAGACGAACCACGTGATGATGCCGTACGCGAACTCGCTGTATCTGATGGCGGACTGGATCCGGCAGCTGTGGGCCGAGAGCCTGGGCAAGCAGTTTGATACGAGCGGAGAGGAAGTCTTCGCGGGCTTCACGCCCATCAAGGCGCTGGGGACGACGGACCAGCACTCGCAGGTGCAGCTGTACCGCGAGGGGCCGAACGACAAGGTGCTGGGGCTGGTCGAGGTCGGAAGCTTTGGGGATGCCGACCTGACCGTGCCGAGTGGGCTGGGCGTGCAGAACCTGAACTACCTCGAGGGGCAGACGATCGGGACACTCTTGAACGCGGAGAAGCGGGCGACGGAGTACGCGCTGGTGGAGAGCCAGCGGCCGAACTTCACAATCCACGTCCCCACCGTCGACGCGGCCCACATCGGCGAATTCATCATGCTGTGGCAGATCGCGACGAGCTACGCGGGGCTGATGCTGGGGATCGACGCGTACGACCAGCCGGCCGTGGAGCTCGGCAAGCGTGCGACGTTCGGACTGATGGGGCGGAGCGGGTTTGAGGAGTTCAGGGGGAAGGTGGATGAGGGGTTGGCGGAGACGGGGTGGAGGGTGTGAGTCAGTCGAAAGCCTTCACCAAGAAGGAGATTCGTGAGTTTGGCGAATCGCTCTTGGAGGAGATCGATCGTGCTTTCCGGGGTGTGTCGATCAAGGGCGGCGTGACGATTTCAGAGGCTTACGCGATCGACGACTACGAACCGGACGATGTCCGCGCGGCCGCACGAGCTCGTGACACATATCAGAATTGGACTGATGTCAATGTGCGGCAAGATGGAGGTGGATCCGCCCTCACGTTCATGGACCCGATCGGATTTCGCTTCCACATGCCGGCATATATGTCTCTTACTGTACGGGTCGAATTGGGTGACACGCCGTATCCGGACAACAACTGCTTGATCAAGTTCGAGCAGTCGTGGATGTTCGAGCTTTCAAACGAGCTTCACTCAGAGCAGTTTTCGCTTTTTGATCATGCACAGCGCCGTGCCGTTGCCCGGTTTCTCTGGTTCCTGGCGGAAACCTCGTGGCACAACGGCTACAGCGACGGACTAGAGCACATCAAACCGTTACGTTGGAGTTGGTGGGCTGATCTCTCGTCGGACGAACAGCGGATGATCCAATCGCGGTGGAACATCCAGAAAGGCGCGTGGCCGCAGTAGGCGAATGAGTTCCCGCACGGCTTGCCCTCCGAGCCAAGCCGTGGCACCCTGTGGGCATGAGCACGCCGGAGGGTTCGTGGTTCCTGTCGTCCGAAGAGATCGCCGAGCGGTCTGCTGCGCTCATGGAGAGGATCCACAAGGCCTGGAAGGGAGTCCACCTCGGGCGAGGAATGTCGATCGAGGATGCCGAGATCGAGCTCTACAGCCCGGAAGAATCAGTTGCTCGGCGCAACAAGCGGAAGCACAACAAGAAGTACATGCGTCAGTTCAGCGATTGGACCGCCGTCGACCTTGAGTCCAAGGACTACGAGATGCCGATCGGGAGTCCTTTCGCGCTCCTCGACCCCGAAGCGTTTCGCTACTACATGCCTGTGTTCCTGAAGTCTTGGTTGGAGACTGGGTTTCCGAAGCTTCCGCACGGGTCGAATACCAGTTTCGTCCGAGGCGTGGACGATCGGCTGGAGTGGTTCATGCTCTGCCACGACACGGATATCGAGTATGTGCGCGAGCAGGCGAGGCTGCTCAGCAAAGAGCAGAGTCGTTGCATCGCGGAGTTCTTTGCCCTCGCGATCGAGGCCGGTGTCTATCCGGAAGATGAAGACTGGAAACCGGTCATGCAGCTCTGGGGACAACACCTGTTCCGTGATCACAGGGATTGGATCTGGTCGGACTTCCTCATTTAGTTGCTCAGCGCGTCCTCATGGCTTGCCCTCTGGGCCAAGCCGTGGGACCCTCTGGGCATGAGCACATCGAACGCCGAGGTCGTTTCTGTTCCTAGCAAGCTGGGGTTGATCGCGGAGCCGTGGTCGCCGGGGATTGTCGCGTAGTTGAACGGGCAGGAGGTGAAGCTCGCTCGGCTGGAGGGGGCGTTTGTCTGGCACCAGCACGATGACGCGGATGAGCTGTTCTATGTGCTCGAGGGCTCGTTTCGGATGGAGTTCCGGGACAGGTCGGTGGAGCTGGGTGTGGGCGATCTGATCGTGGTGCCGCGGGGTGTGGAGCATCGGCCGGTGGCGGACGAGGCGTGCTCGGTGATGCTGTTCGAGCCGGCGGGTGTGGTGAACACGGGGGATGCGCCGGAGTCGGGGCAGACGAATGCGGCGGTGAGGTTGTAGCTTCGCTGGCCTACCCCCTCACCCCAGCCCTCTCCCCCGCGGGGGAGAGGGGGCAAGAAAACAGCCCCCGCGTCACGTGACGCGGGGGTTGCGCGGAACTCTTGATGAAGACAATTCAGGGTTGTGGTTTGCCGCGGATCAGCGGCGGCGGCGTGCCGCGGCGATGCCGGCGAGCGGGATGAGCGCCAGCGTGGCCGGGGTCGGCACGATCGTGATGCGCGCGATCTCGGTGGTGCTCGTAAAGGTGCTTGTGATCTCGAAGCCCGGCGCGGTGGTGCGACCCAGCAGGGAGTCGAGGTAGCTGTCGGCGCCGGGCAGCGAGAAGAAGAGCTGCGCAGCGGATCCCTCGGTCGTGCCGGCCGCGCCGTCAATGCCCTGGAGGAACGCCGCGCCGTCGTCGGCGTTGTTTACTTCGGTGCCGGCGTCCCAGACCTGCGAGCCGAGGATGGTGATGGTGAGCGGGCCGTTAAAGTTGCCGGCGGCGTCGAAGATCTCTATGCCGTTGGGGTTGCCGATGAACAGGTCGTTGGTTGGGACCACCATGGTCGCGAACGAGAGGAACCGGTTGTCGGCCGGGTTGGTGACGTTGAAGCTGACCGCGTCGGCGTTGCCGCCTGTGATGAGGCCCGAGGTCGCGGACTGGCCGGTCGGATCGGCGGCAGCGAACTCGGCGGCGAGCGTGCCGGTCATGCCCACCTCAGCGACGGCTTCAAGCCCGGGCGAGACGGTCTCGCCTGGGTTGAACAGGTCGAACGATCCGTCGCTCAGGCCGAAGAAGACGGGCGTGAACGCGGTGCCGCCGGACGGCAGCAGGTTCTCGAATGTGACAGAGATAGCCTGCCCGCTTGCCGAGCCGGCAAGCAGGAGCGCAGCGATAGTCGTGCGAGTCATGTTCTACTCCTCAAGCTCCCCCGAGCGAGATGGTGTTGTGTCGGGCGGCAACCGCGGCCGCCCGTGCGGACGTAGACCGATGACACCGGGAGTGCATTCCCGGGTTTTCGCGATTTCGGCGAGAACGCGCGTTCCGAAAACGAAAACACCCGCGTTCGCGGGCGGATCGATCGGGACATGATCTTCAGCCGGATGACGTCAGGCGACGTTGGCTGGCTGGTACCCGGCACATGTGCTGACCGGGGAGACCTTGAGGTTTCGCGGCGCGTTGTCGGGGTGGCCGCAGGGCTCGACAATGTCGGGCTCGGCTTTGTGAGTGATGCGGATCTGGACGAGCTTTTCAGAGTTGGCGTCGTCGGCACCAAAGTGAGCACACGTGCCGCACTGGCCGGTCTGTATGCTGAGCATGTGAATCTCCTTGCGTCAGAAAGCTGCCATTCGCTACGCAGTGTCGAGCACAGCGATTCGCGTGGCAAGGCAAAGTGCCGCGGATGATTCAAATGCTAACGAGTCGCAGCGACCCCGTCTCAACAGCTGCTGCAAACGGCTCCGATAGCACGACTTACGGAGATCCGTCTCGGCTAAAGCCGGCTGACGATGGCTTTCAAAATGTCTTCGGGCTCGGCCATGCGACCGGTGCCCACCGTTCGGCACGCCTGCCATCCAGTGCCGGGGTCAATGAAACCAAATCCGTCGGCCTTCAACTGTCTGAGGTTGCGCTGCGTCGAGGCCTGGTTCCACATCTCGGTGTTCATGCTCGGCGCGAGC
>JBCBMF010000098.1:0-10679 GCA_039822905.1 Planctomycetota bacterium | reverse complement strand
GGAAGAAACGCGGGAACGTAAGCCACGCGTGCGGCTCCCACTCCCCCGAACTGTCCGAATCCCACGCGTACACCACACCATCGGTGCCGGATGCGTACACAACCCCGTCGTGTGCTTCGGCGGCGATGCCGAACGCCGCGCCGGGGTAGTCCGGCCCGCTCGTCCACTCGCCTGTTGCCGGGTCGAAGATGTCCACGCTCGAAGACATGCTCCGCTCGGGTGTCAGACCACCGATGCAGACGATGGTCCCGTCGACCGAGACGGTCGCGAACGCGCGTCGCTGGAAGGGTGCATCGATCGCCGTCCAGCCCGCGTCTGTGTCCGACAGATCCAGCGCATGCATCTGCGAGTGCCAGTCGCGCGAGCCCGACTCGTCGTCGAGCGTCCAGCCGCCGATGGCATAGAGCGTCGAGCCAACGACGGCGGTGTCGTGAGACGATCGGGGCGTCGGCAACGGCGGCAGGTCGATCCAGTCGCCGGTGTTGACGTCGTAGCCGCGCACGATGTCGAGCGATCGAAGCGACTGCTCTTCGCCGCGCCTGTTCAGCGCAACCAGCCCGCCCGTGCGGATGACCATGTCGCCCCATGCTTCGAGCGGGCACGCCTGCAGCCCCTCGGTGTCCGGGAGAGCCTCGATCTGCGTCGGGTCGAGCAGGTTGATGCGGATGAAGTCACGCGATTGCGCCTCCATGTAGTAGTCGTGCGGCCGTCCGGTGTAGCCGCCCATCGTGTAGAGCCAGCCTTCGTGGTAGACGGATCCGAAGCTCGTGCCGGGGCGTGGCACGGTGAAGGCCGGCGTGGCGACGACATCCGCTTTGTCGCGGTCAATGCTCGGCGGCTTTGAGAAATGCTGGCCCGGGGCCGCGACGCTGATCGAGGCCGCGGCAGCGAGAAGGGAGAATCGAATGAACGTTGTCATGGCGGATTCCACGCTTGGCAGAGTGTGCGGAAGCAGGCTTGAAGCCGCCTCCCAGCCGGTCTCGGCACCCGATGTGACCGAGAATCACGACAGTGAGATCCCGTCTCAATTGCCGCATCAGCGATACTAACCGTTGTTCGCGGGCGATCAACGTTTATATTTGTCGATACGAATATGTTGAAAGCCGAATGCAGTACTGCCTGTCAGGATAAATTCCTGTCCAGCAGAAACGGGATATACTCAACTCGATGTTGGCAGCAGCCACCAGTTCAACCGCGACCCGATCACGCGAGGGCAGTGCCCGGCGTGTGACGTTCGCAGGATTGATGCGAGGCATCTGGGCGTCGCTCGTCGCGATTCACGGCGTGCCCCTCGTTCTGGTCGCGGCACGGTTCCTCAGCCAGCCCACATGGCTTGATGCCGCGTCGCTGCTTCTGCTCCTGGCAGTCACCGCGTTGTTCGCCGGAAAGGCGGCGAATGTCCGCTGGCTGCGCACCGACCGTCCCCTAATCGAAGCGGTGGCTTGGCTGATCGCCGGCACCCTGGCCCATGGCGATGTCGCCGTGCCGATGGTTTCATCGGCGCCGAGCCTGCCGACCGTGGTGCTGGTCGCCGGCGGCGCGGCGGCCGGATCCAAGCGAGTGCGTCGTCTCGCAAAGCAGGGCATGACCGCGGCGCTCGATTCGTTCGAGACGATCGTGTCGCTTCTTCTTGGTGAGCACCAGACCGTTGCCGGGAGTCCAATCGGTCGCGGCCGGTGCTTTCCCGGCATGGAGCTGCAGAGGTGCTTCCGCCCGATCGCCGCTGGCTGGTCTGCCCGGCCGCCCCCTCTGACTTCTTGACGATTAACCGATCCGATCGGAAGCCGTTTCCGGCTGTCGCTGCGCTCTTCCTATGCGCATGACGCCGTGGGACCGTCCACAAGAAATCAAAGGAAGACCCGATGTCCACGTGCGACTCTAATGCCGTATGCGATGGTTGCTCAGGAGAGCAATCACCATGCGTGTGCCACATCAAAAACAAGCGAGCGGCGCTGCTCCTCAACCTTGGAACTCCTGACACGCCGTCGAACGCGGACGTCAGGAAGTACCTCCGCGAGTTCCTCGCCGATCCGTTTGTTATCAAGCTGCCCCGCGGCTTCGGCTGGATGACACCCGCGCTGTCGACGATGATCGCGACGTTCCGCGGCGCGAAGTCGGCCGAGGCCTACCGCGAGATCTGGTGGGACGACGGCTCTCCGCTGAAAGTTATTACGGAGCGACAGGTCGAACGACTGAGCGACAAGCTCGGCGGCGACTGGTCGGTCTACTACGCGATGCGCTACGCCAACCCCAGCATCCGCGACGGGATCAGGCAGATGGCAGCGGACGGCGTGACAGATATCGTCGTTGTCCCCATGTACCCGCAGTTCGCCGGGCCGACCACGGCCACCGCGCTCGAAGTGCTTTACCGAGAGTTGCGCAAGGAAGGCCTGCGGTTCTCGCTCGCGGTCCGCAACGATTGGTACGACGATCGCGGCTACATCGAGGCGCAGTCTGCGCTGCTGCACCAGTACACGGCGGAGCGACAGCTCGGGCCGGATAACTCGTTCCTGCTGTTCAGCACGCACTCGATGCCCGCTTCGTACATCAGGGACGGCGACCCCTACGAGGGCCAGGTGCGGCGGTCGATGGAGCTGGTGCTCAAGCGGCTCGGCTGGCCTGCCGACCGCACATCGCTCAGCTTCCAGAGCAAGCTGGGCCCCGTGCCATGGCTTGCGCCCGCGACGGAGGATGTGCTCTCCGAGTTGGCCAAGCTGGGTGAGAAGAACGTTGTCGTCTGCCCGATCAGTTTCACAGCCGACTGCCTCGAGACGCTCGAAGAAATCGGCATGGGCTACGCCGAGATGTTTGAAGAGGAGTCGCAGGGCGGCACCTTGCACCTCGTTCCGTCGCTCAACGACGACGCGGAGTTCATCGATGCTCTCGCGGCGATCGTCCGGCGCGGGCCGCGGCGGCTCGACCACAGCCTGCCGATAGAACCCATCGCGCAGTCCGCGTCGCACGAGCCGATCGATGCGCTCGTCGAACGGCTCGTCGTTGTGGGTGTGTCAGTCCCGGGCCCGCTCGAACGCAGCGCCATCCCCGGTGCGGTGCGGGAAGACGAGCTCCGCCGACTGCACCGCGAACGCGACGATTCGCTCGAACTTGCAAGGCGCGTGAACGCGAGCTCGGGCGTCGACGGCTGCGTGCCGCTGAACACGTGCCAGCGCGCCGAGCTGTATGCCGTCGCCGAATCCGAAACCGACATCGGCCGGGTTGTGTCCACGCTGAAGTCTGAGTTCTTCCGCTCCGACCCCGGCGATGGTTCGAGCGACGATGCGCCGCGTCCCGCAGTAATGCGCGGTCGCGAGGCCTTCGAGCGGCTCCTATCTTGTGCGCTCGGCGTGTCCAGCAGGCTCCCCGCCGAGTCCGATGCCATCGAGCAGGTGCGATCGTCCGCGCGCATGGCGGACCAGGCCCGCGCGCTCAGCCGGAACATGGAGCGCGTGTTCGAGCACGCCACGGATCGGTCCGACCAGATCGCCGCTGAAACAGGATGGTCCTCCTACGCAACGACGTTCGGCGAAGCGGCGCTTTCAGGCCTCGGAGTCAAGCCGACCGGCGATGTCGTGATCATCGGAGGTTCCACAACCTCGAAGAAGGTGCTGAGGTCGATCGCGTCGGCGGGGAAGCCGCACATCACGTTCGTGTATCGTGGCGCGGCGAGAAAGGACATCGTTCACTACATCCGCCGCGAGGCCCCGCACACGACGCGTCTGTGCGTGCACCGCTACGACGATCAGCAGGTCCTCGACGCAATCGCGCACGCCGATGTGGTCGTGTTCGGCCTCGACAGCAGGACCCCTGCCGTGCGACGCGAACAGATCGAATCGCTACGCGACTTTGGTCGGCGTCCGCTTACGATCGTCGACTTCAACGCCTACGGATCAACCGAGAACCTTGACGCCATCGACGGTATTCGTGTTCTTGGCAACAAGCTCGTGCAAGACGCCGCGGCCAAACGAGGCGAGCAGATCCGCAGCCTGCCGGACTTTGCCGACACACTAAGCCGCGTTCGCGAGGCGATCGCGTCCACGGCCACCGGCGTGTCGGGCTACCGCTCCATGATCGAGCCGACGCCTGGACTCGAGCCGGCGCCGTTTCTCGCATCAACGAGTACGACGTGCGAGCAGCAGAGCTGCAAGGACTGCGGCAGCTGCCCCGTGGGGAGGATCGCGCTGTGATTCCTCTTCCCGTGATTGATCGCGGCATGTTCGCAAAGTACAGCGGTCTGAGCCTGCCTCGCCACGTCGCGTATCCGATGCCGACGTGGTGGCACGATGCGGACGACTCCGAAGCTGCTCGCATCCGCGGGTTGTCCGCCGCATCTGAATCGCCGCGCGACCTTTCGCTTTACGTGCACATCCCGTTCTGCGAGAAAATGTGTCGATTTTGTGCGTGCAACCGCACGATCCTTCGCAAAGACTCTCCGAGTGGGCAGGCGAAGGTCGAGCGGTACATTGATGCTGTGATCGAAGAGCTGCGCCGTCGGGCGGAGGACGTTGGCCGAATCGGCGGAGCGCGACGCCGCGTCCGTCAGATCCACTGGGGGGGCGGCACACCGACATACCTGTCGCCCGCGCAGATCGAGCGGCTCCACACCGCAACGGCGTCGTTCTTTGATATCGACCAGTCGGCCGAGGTCTCAATCGAGGTTGACCCTCGAGTGACCACCCGCGAGCAGCTGGAACTCCTGCACGCCATCGGCTTCAACCGGATCTCGTTCGGCGTCCAAGACTTCGATCCCAAAGTCCAGCAGCACGTCAACCGCATCCAGCCGCTGGAGATGGTGCGCGCGACGACCGAGGACGCCCGAAACATCGGCTACGAGAGCGTGAATTTCGATCTGATCTATGGTCTGCCGTATCAGACACTCGCGGGCGTGATCGACACGATCGAGCGCACGCGCGAGCTCAAGCCGGATCGCATCGCGTTCTATCATTACGCGCAGATCCCCGATCGCATCGCGAACCAGCGCGGGATGCATCACGATGCGATGCCCGACTCGGACGCCAAGCTCAACATGATGCTCGAAGCGACGGCCCGGTTTGTTGGCGAGGGGTACGAGTTTATTGGTCTCGATCACTTCGCTCTGCCAACCGAGCGCCTCTCCCGCGCGGTTCGCGATGGCCAGATCCACAGATCGTTCCAAGGCATGACGACGGGGGCCGAACTCGACCTCGTCGGTGTTGGCTGCTCATCGATCAGCGTCTACCCGCGTACGGCTTACCTCCAGAACGTCCGCGACCCGAACGAGTACATCAAGTGCATGCTTGGCGAGGGTGAGCCAGCGATGCGCGGGCTCGAGCTCTCTGCCGAGGACGGCGACCGCCAGGCGATCCTTCTGGACCTGTACTGTCATGGTTCAATCGATCCGCTGCGGCTCGCGCGATCGGGGGTGGAAACAGAGGAATACCTGAATCATGCGTGCGAAGCACTCGATCGATTGGAAGCCGACGGGCTGATCCATCGGACCGACGGCGGCGGCATCAGGCTCACCGATCCGCTCGGGCGTGTGCTTATGCGCAACGTCGCGGCGGCCTTCGATCCGTACCTCGGCGAGGGCGCCCCGTGGTCGGGTATGCAGCAGACATTCTCGGCGAGCGCCTGACATGACCCCGAAGCAATCGACACCCGAGAACGATCTGGTCTTGCAAGCGATGCGCGGCGAGCGCACCGAGCGCACCCCTGTGTGGCTCATGCGGCAGGCCGGGCGATTCGATCCGGCGTACCGAGAGCTGCGCGCGGCGGTGGGTCTCGAACTGGAAGAACTCTTTGCGAGCCCCGAGCACGCCGCGGAGATCACGGTGCTCCCGCTGCGCTTCGGTGTCGACGCTGCGATCTTGTTTCAGGACATCCTGACCATTCTCGGGCCGATGGGCGCTCCCTTTGTTTTCAGGCCGGGTCCGCAACTCGTACGGCCTGTTGACTCGGCTCAAGCCGCGGACCGCCTCGTTACGTTCGACCCGGTCGAGCAGCTGCCCTTTGTGTACGAGAGCATCCGGCTAACGCTTGATCGGATCGAGGGAAGGGTCCCGTTGCTCGGCTTCGCCGGCGCTCCGATGACGCTGCTGAATTTTCTCGTCTGCGGCCGAAGCCCGGGCGAGAGCGCGACCAAAATGCTTGCGTTCTGCGAGTCGTTCCCCGAATCGGCCCACGGCCTTCTCGCCCGGCTCGCGGATGTAACCGCCGAGTATCTTCTTGCAAAGATCGATGCAGGCGTCGACGCGGTGCAGCTCTTTGAATCCAGTGCAGCGTCCCTCGACACGGCCGCCTATCGAGCGTGGGCGCTGCCATACCAGCAGATCATCTTCGATCGGCTCCGTGATTCTGGTGTGCCCACCGTTCTGTTTGCAAAGGGCACCGCGCCCGAGCTTCTCGCCGAGTCGAAGGCAACGGTGATCAGCATCGGTTCGGATCAGTCGATTATCGATGCGCGCCGTGCCATGCCGACGGGTGGTGTGCAGGGCAACCTCGACAACCATCTGCTCCGCGACGGCACACCCGGTGATGTACGACGCACAGCAGAGCGATGCATCGCCTATGGCGGCCACCGCGGGCATGTGCTCAACCTTGGTCACGGCGTTATCAAGGACACACCGGTTGAGAACGTGCAGGCAGTCATCGATGCCGCGCACAGCTACGTTGTCGAATCGGAGGTGTCGGCATGACTGAGCATACCGACGTCCTCATCGTCGGCGGCGGGATCACGGGCCTCACCGCTGCGTATCGGCTCAGCTCGCGCGGCGTGCGCGTCCTGGTCGCCGAGGCCTCTCCGCGTGTGGGCGGAGTGGTCGAAACCGAGTATGCCGGCGGACAGCTCCTAGAGCATGGACCTTTCAGCGTCATGGCGAGAAGCGATGAGTTCCGCCAGCTGATCGCCGAGCTCGGGCTCGATGCAACCGAGGTCAATGCCGACGCCAGCAAACGGCGGTACATCCAACGCGGCGGCCGGCTGCGACCCGTCCCGACCTCGCCAGGATCGCTGATGACCAGCTCGCTGCTTTCACCGCTCGGTAAGGCGCGAGTGCTTTCAGGGCTGCTGCGATCACCGCCGCCGACACGGGCGGACGACCTATCTGTTTACGATGCCGCCGAGCGAAGGCTCGGCCGCGAAGCAGCGCGTCGGATCGTCGGTCCCGGATGTGTCGGCATCTTCGCCGCGGAAGCAGACGAGCTTGATCTCAGCGCATGCATGCCCCGAATCGCGAGCGTCGATCGAGAGGTGGCGTCTGGGCTGGCACTCATGAGAGCAGCTCGGACGGAAAGCGAAGGCTCGTCTGATCGCAAGATGCTCAGCTTCAATGGCGGGCTGGGCGCCATGATCGACGCGTTGCAGCAAAGACTGCAAGATGACATCCACACCCAGTCTCCCGTTGACTCGCTTCGCGAGTTGAGTCCGGTTCGCGGGTTCATGGCACAGGTCGGAACCCGGACCGTGCGAGCAAACTCTGTCGTTGTCACAACAGGTGCGCATCAGGCAGCGTCGATCGTGTCTGAACTATCGCCTTCCGCGGCGACCCAGCTCCGCCATGTCCGCAACGCCGACCTCGGGGTCGTTCACATGGTCTTCGA
Organism: Planctomycetota bacterium; assembly: GCA_039822905.1. Taxonomy (GTDB): domain Bacteria; phylum Planctomycetota; class Phycisphaerae; order Phycisphaerales; family UBA1924; genus JANQQZ01. The sequence goes on along the minus strand of JBCBMF010000098.1, from coordinate 3,104 downwards.
GCGTGAGTCCATCCGCCACCCGATGGACGGCTTCGGCTACCTTGTTCCCAAAGAGGAACCGTGTACCGAGCCCGTGCTCGGCGTGATCTGGCCCGCGAGCGTGTTCCCGCACCAAGCGCAAGCCGGCACGGTTCTCGTACGAGCAATGGTGGGTGGCACCCGCTGGCCGACCGCTCTCGACGATGACGACTCCGCGCTCATCTCGCGGACACTCGATTCGATCACGCCCGTCATGGGAGTCGAGGGAAGGCCGCTGCTGAGTCGTGTCGTTCGATGGCCTGCGAGCGTGCCGGTGTATGACCTCGGCCACGCTGAACGGGTTGCGTCGATTCAGCAAGCTGTAGATGAGGTTGCGGGGCTCTGCCTTGCTGGATCCTGGATCTGCGGGCCCACGGGCGGGCTCGGCGTCAACGATCGCGTGCGGCACGCGTGGCAGACCGCGGACCAGATCGTCGAATCGATGTTGCCGCGGCGAGCTCAGTCGCTTGAGCCGAAGCTCGGCGAGAGGATGGTGTCGGCATGACGATCCGACCCGTCAGGCCACGCCGACTCCGCGCGAGCCCAAGCGTTCGTGGCCTTGTCCGCGAGAACCGCGTGCATCCCGAGCAGCTCATTCTGCCGTTATTCATCGCGGACGGCGTTGATGTGCGCGAACCGATCAAGACGCTGCCGGGCGTCGAGCGTCTCTCGGTAGACGCCGCGTCGTCGGTCATCGACGAGGCGGTCTCACTCGGCGTGCGATCGTTCGCGCTCTTTCCAAAGATCGAAGCGAGTCACAAATCGGCCGACGGCTCAACGGCACTCAATGAGGACGGCCTCGCCTGCAGGGCTCTCCGTGTGCTGCGGGCGAACTTCCCCGATGTTTCGCTCGTCGCCGATGTCGCGCTCGATCCGTACTCGTCGGATGGTCACGACGGCATCGTTCGCGACGGCCGGGTGCTCAACGATGAGACGGTTGAGGTGCTGGCGAAGCAAGCCGTGGTGCTCGCGGAAGCGGGGGCCAACATCGTGGCGCCGTCGGACATGATGGACGGTCGGGTCGGTGCGATCCGCGCTGCGCTCGAGTCGACTGGCCTTTCCGACACCATCATCATGAGCTACGCCGCGAAGTACGCTTCGAGTTTCTACGGCCCGTTCCGCGATGCCCTCGATTCCGCTCCGGTCAGTCGTGACGGTGCGCCCGCCCACAAGCGGACCTATCAGATGGACGCCGCGAACGGCGACGAGGCGGTTCGCGAGGCAGCGCTCGACGTCGATGAGGGGGCAGACATTGTTATGGTCAAACCGGGCCTGCCGTATCTCGATGTCGTGCACCGGCTCGCGACATCACTCACGGTTCCGGTCGCCGCCTACCACGTCTCCGGTGAGTACGCGATGCTGCGTGCCGCTGCTTCTGCGGGGAGCATCGACTACGACGATGCACTTGCGGAGTCTCTGGTCTGCTTCGTCAGGGCCGGCGCGCGCATCGTGCTGACATACGGTGCCATGGATTATGCTCGCGTCTACAGGGAGGAGCACGGCGATGCCTAGCCAAGCGGACAGTCTCCGAGAGCCGTCAACTGGGTCATCCTTCGCGCAGATCGCGGCACCCGTGGCCGAAGTCATCGACGCGTCCTACACCTACGCGGGTGGCCGAAAGCGAGCGAGCCGTCGTATTGGACCGCTGAACCTACGCGTCCACGCCGGCGAGCGTATCGCTGTCATTGGGCCGAACGGCTGCGGCAAATCGACGCTCATCAACCTGCTTTCGGGCGCGTCAACGCCCGATGAAGGCTGCATCCGCTGGTTCGACGACGACCTGACGCTCGAGGCTCGCGGTCGCATCGGCGTCGTGTTTCAGTCTCCCTCGCTCGACGCGTTGCTCACGGTCCGAGAGACGCTGCGTCTCGCCGGCCGATTGCTCCGAATGAACGCTTCCGACATCGAGCATCGCAAGGCGGAACTTGTTGACGAACTCGGCATCGCCGATCGCATCGATAGCCGCATCGGCACGCTCAGCGGCGGTCTGGCACGGCGTGTGGATCTCGCGCGAGCCATCATGCATGAGCCCGAGCTCGTGCTGCTCGATGAGCCGACGGCGGGCCTCGATGATGAGTCGGCCGCGGCGTTCAATGCCATGCTGGACCGTCTGACACGGGCGGGGGTTGCCGTCGTCGCCGCGACACACACCCTCGAAGAGGTTCGGCTCTCGCACCGCGTCGCGGTGATGATTGATGGACACGTCGCGATCGATGAACCCGTTGATGATGTGCCGGCCGATGCTTCGTCCCAGTGCATCACGATTACGGGCGATGCCGAGAGACTCTCTGCTATTCTTGACGAGCACAACGTGCCTGCCGCGGGAACCGACGCGTGGCGGCTCGACCTCGCCGGCCAGTCGGACGCATCGATCGCCGCGATACTTCGAGCGGCGATCCAGGCCGGCGGGCAGGTCAAGACCCCAGAGAGCTCGATGCACGGCTACTTCGTCCAGGCAGAGCGGAGACTCGCCGCCGCCCGTGCAAGCGAACCAGGAGGCAGCCGATGACTTCTGTTTCTGCATCAAACGCGTCCATGACCGAGCAGCCGCGTCGTGAGTCTGCCCGCGCCGCGCCGTCGGGATATCTCCCTGCGTTCGGATCAATCATCAAACGCGATCTCGTGCTGCTCGTACGCAGGCCGTCTCGAATCGCGGCGACGGTGATGACGCCCGCGCTGTTCTGGGCGTTCTTTGCCAGCGGGTTTGCCGGCTCGGTCGCCGGCGCGGATGGTGCGACAAGCGATGCGTATACGCTGTCGCTCGCCGCAGGCGCGGCGTTGCTCGTTGTCACCTTCGCGTCGATCTTTGGTTCGCTCGGTCTCATCCGCGACCGCGAGACCGGGTATCTTCAGGCCGTGCTGGTCGGGCCCACGCCGAGGTGGGTCGTGATCGCTGCCCGTGTCGCGTCCGGTGCGCTGCTCGCATGGGTGCAGGCTTCAGTCATGCTGCTCGCCGCGGCGTGGCTCGGCGACGGTGTGCCGCTCTCTGGATTACTCGCCGCAGGTGCAATGCTCGCCGTCACGGCGTTCGGACTGTCGGGTGCGTGCACCGCGCTGGCGTGGCACTTCCGCTCGATCGAGGGCTT
>JBCBMF010000097.1:0-10793 GCA_039822905.1 Planctomycetota bacterium | reverse complement strand
CTTGCTGCGAGTAGGCGGCATCTTCACCGCCACTACTATTTCACCGAGTTGGTTGAGGAGACAGTGCTCCAGTCATTACGCTATTCATGCGCGTCGGAACTTACCCGACAAGGAACTTCGCTACCTTAGGACCGTCATAGTTACGGCCGCCATTGACCCGTGCTTAGGTTGTGAGCGTGAACCCACTTCCGTGACATTCGGGCATTGGGCAAGCGTCACACTGTATACGGCGTCTTGCGACTTAGCACAGTGCTGTGTTTTTGATAAACAGTTGCCAGAGCCTTTTCTCTGCGCCCCGAAGGGCCCCCTTCTTGCGAACGTACGGGGTTAATTTGCCTAATTCCTTCTCAACCATTATCTCGAGCGCCTGAGGCTATTCGCCTCACCCACCTGTGTCAGTTTTGGTACGGGCTCTATCAGAGGAGCTTTTCCAGGAACTCCCTCCCCCAGCATCGGCCCGAAGGCCTGGGCACCACTGGTCGCCCCGCTGAGCTTGGGAATCCGCACTTCCTCAGAGGTTCCGGAATATTAACCGGATGTCCATCGACTACGCCTTTCGGCCTCGCCTTAGGTCCCGACTAACCCTGGGCGGATGTACCTTCCCCAGGAAACCTTGGGTTTACGGCGTGCAGGATTCTCACCTGCATTATCGTTACTCAAGCCCACATATTCACTTCCTGACGCTCCACGGACCCTTCCGGGACCGCTTCACCGCCGACAGGAACGCTCTCCTACCACTCACTAGGTGAGTCCGCGGCTTCGGCTCTACGCTTATTCCCGATCATTATCGGCGCTGGATTCCTCGATCAGTGAGCTGTTACGCACTCTTTAAATGGTGGCTGCTTCTAAGCCAACATCCTGATTGTCACAGCAATCCAACTTCCTTAAGAACTGAGCGTAGATTTGGGGCCTTAGCCGGCGATCTGGATTTTTCTCCTTTTGTCCGCGGATATTGTCACTCGCGGACTATCTCCCGACACTCGGCTGCTGGTATTCGGAGTTTGGTTGGATGGGGTACCCTGGGTAGGGCCCGCCATCCATCCAGTAGCTCTACCCCCAGCAGTTGCACGTCGAGGCTAACCCTAAAGTTATTTCGGAGAGAACGAGCTATCTCCCGGTTTGATTAGACTTTTACTCCTCCCCACAGCTCATCCCAACTCTTTTCAACGAGTACGGGTTCGGGCCTCCATGGGGCTTTACCCCCACTTCACCCTGGCCATGGGTAGATCACACGGGTTTCGCGTCTAGCCCCTGCAACTGAGCGCCCTATTCAGACTCGGTTTCCCTTCGCCTCCGACCCGGTAGGTCTTAGGCTCGCTGCAGAGACTAACTCGTGGGCTCATTATGCAAAAAGCACGCGGTCACTCCGGAGAGCTCCCACCGCTTGGAGGCACATGGTTTCAGGTACTCTTTCACCCCGCTCATCGCGGTACTTGTCATCATTCAGTCACCTTACTGATGCGCTATCGGTCGTCAGGGAGTACTTAGCCTTGGAGGGTGGACCCCCCACATTCAACCCGGGTTTCACGAGCCCGAGCCTACTTGAAGGCTGTAACGGTCGGCTACAGGGTTTTCACCTTCTACGACGCTCCATTCCAGAAGCTTCGCCTGACCTTAATCCGCTTTCGCTCGCCGCTACTTACGGAGTCGCTGTTGCTTTCCTTTCCTCCGGGTACTTAGATGTTTCAGTTCCCCGGGTTCGCTTCTCATGCCTATGCATTCAGCATGAGATGACCCATACGGGCCGGGTTGCCCCATTCGGAAATCCAGAGATCCCAGCCTGTTTACCGGCTCCCTCTGGCTTATCGCAGGTTACCACGTCCTTCATCGCCTCCTGACGCCAAGACATCCGCCATGTGCCCGTACTCGCTTGATCACACCAACCCGACACCGTGATCCAGAGCCTTGCGACTCCCAATCCCGGCACGGCCAGATGTACCATTGCTTCGCCGTTTGCACTCGAGCGAATACGACCCATCCGATGGCCCTCCCCAACTCGCGGGAAGGCAGGTCGCACTCGGCTATCTCTTGCTTTCGTATATCTACTTGCTTCCGCAACGCTCACCCACTCACCCGAACCACCAGCCGAAACCGGGGACCGCGATCGCGAATGATCGTTGCCGTACGTATGCGGTTGCCACAGAAGGTGACGACATTCCGAATCATCGATTTGCCGTCTGACCAGCCCCCACCAGGGCCGCTCACTACCGCAGAGTTTCCTTTGCGGCGAAGGCGATAATAGGCTGCACGCAAAGGGGGTCAAGGTAGCGGGCCTTCACTCCGCCACAATTTCTTCGCTCCCGAAATCCCGGCTGCGCACGTCTTGCCGGCACGTCCCGCCGGATCCCTCATCACATGGGCTTATCCGCCCCCCGCACCCCCGCCGCCACCGCTGGGCTGGAATCGTCTCCAGTCACCGCGTTCTCCGCCGCGATCACCCGGGGAGTCTTCGCGCCCGCCGTCCCCGGGCCGATCTCGGCGGCCCTCGCCCGGCACGTTCGGAATCTGATCTTCTCCAGCACGTGCAGAGCTCGAAATCCGCTGGTACAGCGGGTTCGCCCGCTCCTGGTCCGGCGATCGGCGTGAGACCATGCCGTCCGGGCCGCGGATCACGGCGTCGAAACGCACCGAGTTTGCGCCAGCCAGCCCGCTCGTCGCCGCGAACGGCGATGGCACGACATCGAGCAGCCACGCGTTCGCCGACACCGGCATGCTGCCGGGCAGCAATTGGATCTCGTCGGGCTGCTCAGCTTGCTCGTTCGGGTTCCACGCCTGCTGACCCGCCGGAATGTCGGTATCCCAGATCTGGAGACCCTCGGGAAGATCGACCTCGGCCACGAACCGGTCACCCGGCTCGAGCGACACGACGGCCTTCCGCCAATAGCCGTAGTGGAACCGGAACAGCTCACCGCGTGCCGTCGGCTGCGCCCGCCCGGCGAGGCCTGCGCCGGCCGTCGCACGCTCGACGAAGAAGTACTCGGGCCAACCCGTCTCAACCGGCTCACTCCACTCGCTCCATGCCGAGCGAACGAACGCCGACGCCGCGGCTTCTTTCTGTTCGTCCGAAAGCGACGCGGCCCGGCCGAACAACGGGTTTGCCATCACAAGCCGAGCGCGATAGCGGTAGACCGCGCCCTGTTCCAACCGCAGGTCGTGGCCCCATGCCGCCGTGGGCTCGCCCGCCTCGCGGCGATCGGACAGCCACGTCTCAAGATCAAACGCCTCGCCCTCGAAGCCGTCTTCCGACCAGCCGAGCGACTCGAGCTCGGCGATGATGTCCGCCTCTTGCCGCTCGAACTGCTCGATCCGCTCCTGGATGCGCCGCTGCCGCGGATCATCCTCGGGCTGCTCGCCCCGGTCCTCGGGCTGGTTCCGCCGACCGCCTTCTCGGCCTCCCTCGCGGTCCGGGCGGTCGTCCTGCCCCGTGCGGCCGCCGCCCTCGAGCGCCGACCGCTGCTGCTCGATCTGCCGCCGCTTGGCGGTCAGCTGGCGCTCGAGCCGGCGGATGTCGTCCTCGCCACGCTCGGCGTCCTCGAACGACGGCACGGCACTCGGCGGCTGCCAGGGCTCGCCTTCGAGGATCGAGTAGAACGCGGGCCGGAGCACTTCGTCCTCGTTCTGGCCCGCGGTGCGAGCAAGATCATCGAGCTCGCGCCAGTTCCCGGGCGCGGTCGCCAGATCGATCGCAGGCTCGAAACCCGGTAGGGGCTGCACGATCGTCGAATCGCCCCACGTCCCGTCCGGCCGACGCGTCTCTCGCTCGTACTCCACGGCGACCACCGACTGCTTCGACCTCCACCACTCGCTCGGCAGGGGCAGCGCCTCGCCGCCCGGACCGTCGGGATCCGCGGAGAGCGCCGCGGAAATCGCGTCCGCGTCGATGCCGGTCTCGGCAGAGATCCACGGGACATCGAACGGCTGCTCGGGCGGCAGCAACTCGGCGAGCCCTTCGATCTCGGCGATCTCGTACGGGTTCAGAGCCGCCCGGTAGCTGACCACGACCGGCGCTTCTGGCGCGGGCGGCGTAAACACCGCGAAGGTCGTCCCGAGCAGCACGTTGTCGCTGCCGAGTTGCTCCAGGTTGCTGGCTCCCAGACCGAACGGTGCGATCGGCACCTCCGCGCTGGCGATCGGGCCGAGCCGCGCGGCGTACTGCGACGCCAGGTCTTCGGACTCCTCGAACTCCGGCAGCGAAGGCGACTCGTTGTTCATCGCCGCGATCGCGCGGTTGGCCTCAACCTCGGCCGGCTCGAACGCGCCCCCGAGCGTCCGCTCCTGCCCGCCGACCTCGACCGTGTTCGAGACCACAACGAACTGCAGCACCAGCACCGCGAGACACACGAGCAGCATGACCCCCACGATCAGCTTCTCGAAGTTCGCTTCGATCCACGACACACCTTTGAGCTTCATCGCACCACATCTCCCAACGGTCACGCCGCTCGCCCGAGCGGCCGCCGTGCCCGCGTGTCATCCCTCGTCGTCGAACGAACCCGTGCTGATGCCCAGCGCCTCTTTCACGCCCTCGGGCATGAACGGCGTGGTCCACTCCCGCAGGTACAGCACCTCGAGCGACAGCGTCGCCCGCACCACGGCGTCGTCGCCGACGTAGAAGCCCTGCTCGAGCTCCGCCCACGGGTCGACCTCTTCGAGATCGAGATCGAGCACCGTGATGAAGTTGCTCGAGCCGAGCGAATCGATCAGCGTCGGCAGCTTCGCCGAAGACACCAGCAGCGAGAGCGTCGCGTTCCGGACGTCGTAGACGCTGCTCGAAAGCGGAGCCCGACCCGTCAGGTTCGCAGCACCGCCACCGCCGCCGGGCTGGTCGCCGAAGTCGTTGCGATCGCTCGGCCCGCTCGGGCCCCCGCCGCCGGCGAACGGCAGCGGGTCGACCTCGATCGAATACAAACGCTTGACGACACCGCCCACCGCGCTGCCGCCCACGCCCGACGGGTCGAGCCTCGAGTTGGCGTCCGCGAGCGCGCGGAGCAGGTCCTCGATCAGCCAGTAGTCCGCCTGCCAGGCGAAGCAGACCTCCAGCGGGGGCGGCGCAGACGGCCCGGTCCGCGGCAGGCTCATGGGCAGCACATCGACTGACCCGTAGAACACCGTGTCCATCGCGTGTGTGCGGTACCGCGTGATCCGCAGGTCCAGCATCTCGGCGTTGACCTGTTCGAGCTGCTCGGGCGTCAGCGCGTTGTCGCCCTGGTCACCGCTCATCTCGCCGACCTTGCGCTCGCGTTGCACGCTGATCAGCGAGGCGAGCTCGTCGTTGTTGACCGGCGGCCGGATACGCAGCTCGTCGAACAGCGCCGCGAACGCCGACTCGGGCGTGTCCGCCGCGACAGCCCGGCGACCCATCTCGTTGCGCTTGAGCTGGCTCTCGCCCGTTGGCTCGGGGAACAGGCCCTCGACCAAGACGCCCCGGCCCCGCCGGTTGTATTCGATTGCCGACTGCTTCACCGTGTCGACCTGCGCGAGACGCCGCTCAAGCTCGGCCTTGTAGTGCGCGGTCATCGCCGCGTTCGGCGGCGCGCTCTCGCTGATCGCCTGCTGGTCCCGGGTGAACGCCGGCACCTCGTAGTTCACGTTCACGCCCTGCACGTTCCGCAGGGCGGCCTGCCCGTCCTGCTGCCGGCCCTCACGCAGCGACTGGTTCATCCCGCTCGAGAAGAACCACGCCACCGGCAGGGGCACGACGATCAGCAGTCCCAGGATCACGATCACGATGTTCGACTTGAGCCAGCCCAGCACGCCCTTCATTCGTCACCCCCGTCGTTCTCGGTCGCGGACGCATCGCCCTCGGCCTGTCGAGCATCTTCAGGAACCAGCGCGAGCCGGTACTTCACGCGGAACATCGAGGCCTGCTCGTTCATCGCGTCTTCGGGCCGCGGTATCTCGGGCAGGTCGCCGCTGACGCGGAACCCGCCGCCCGGTCGACCGCCCGGCCGACCGCCCTGCTGGCCGCGCTGACCTCCTTCGAAGAACTCATCCTCGGGCCTGAAGCCGCCGCTGCCGTCGTCAAAGTTGCGACCCGGCTGCTGGAAGCCGCGCCCGGCGTTCCTGCCGCCCGCATCAAGACTGGTGTAGTTCAGCTCCTGCTGCTCAACGATGATGTAGGGGATGCCCCCGCGCTCGCCGTTGGTGGTGAGCCAGGGCTTCACCGCCGCGATCAGGAAGTCCTGCGGCCGAGCCTCACCAACCCGCACGTCGAGATCGATGTCGATCTTCGGGAAGTCCGGGTAGGGGTCGGGCATCTCCTGCTGCGCTGCGCCGAATCGGCCGCGCCGCCCGGGCTGCTGGAAGTCACGCCCACCGCCGCCGCCGAAGTCATCGCCGCCGCCACCGCCGGCGGGGACATACGTGGTATCGAACCTGACCATCTGCATCGCCGAGCCGCTTGAGCCCCGGGCGTTCGCGGTTGCGAGCAAGTCGGAGAGGTCCCGCACGATGTGGCCGTACAGCTCGCGGCCCTCGGGCAGCTGGAGCAGCTCCTGCACGGCCGGGTCGATCTGGGCCGCGCCGAGCACGCCCGCCTCCTCCGCCTCGGCCCGCAGCGTCGACGCGGTCCGCACCGCGGTATCGATCACGCGTGGCTGCTGGCTCGTCGCGGTCACCTCCGCGTTGTCGAGCGTCCAGCGGATGAACATCGCGCCCGAGGCGATCAGCCCCAGTGCCGCCGCCGTGGCGAACCACTTGGTCTTCTTCTGCCATACACCTTCGCGAACCAGCGTTACCGGCATCAGGTTGGCATCGATCGTCTGCATGCCCAGGCCCTGCAACGCCAGGCCATAGGCGACGGACATCTCGACGTTCACCGCGCCGAACTCGCCCGCGCGAGGACCATCGAGCGTCAGCCGCTTGAACTCGTCCATGCGGTAGACGTCCATCTGAAGCTGTTGCTTCAGGAACCGCCGAAGGCCGGGCAGCCGGAACGTCGAGCCCACGCCGATCACCCGCTTCAGGTCGCTGTCGGCGTGCAGGCTCTTGTGGTAGCCGATCGACCGCTGCGTCTCCTGAGCAAGGTCGGCGAACACGCCCTTCATCGCCTGGAACACGTGCCTGCTGTGCTTGCTGCGCTCGGCCTCGCGCTTCAGCCGCTCGGCCTTGGCGTAGCTGAGGTTGAACTTCTCGACCAGCGCCTCGGTGAAGTGGTGCCCGCCGATCGGGAACGTGCGGATCCACACCCGGCCCTTGTCGGCCACGATCAGGTCCGTCGAGTTCGTTCCGACATCCATGATCACCGTGCCGGGCGTGGTCTCGGTGAACTGCAGGTCATAAGCCATCGCGTTGTAAGCCGCGACGGGCGCGACCGTGATCGTGTCCGGGTTGAGCCCGACGTCACGCAGCAGCCGCAGCTCGCGGTCGATCCGCTGCTTGGTGATCGCGAAGATGCCGACCTCGACCTCGGGCGAGTCCGGGCTGACGAACGTCTGGTAGTCCCATTCAACTTCGTCGAGATCAAACGGGATCTGCTGGCCGGCCTCGAACTTGACGACACCCGCGACCTGCTTGGGTTCGACCGGCGGCAGCTTGGCGAAGCGAGCGAACGACTGCCCGCCCGGCACGCTCACCGCGATCGGCGCGCCGCTCAGGTCGTACTGGCTCGCGAGCTGCCCCACCGCGACACGCATCGCGTCGTCCGGGTCGATGTCCGGCGTCGAGAGCGACTTCTTGTGCGGGATCACGATGAAGTCGAGCACCTCGACATCACCCCCCGAGGTCACCCCGAGCTTGAGAGCCTTGATCGCCCCCGAACCGAGCTCGATGCCCCAGCATTCGCTGTCTGCCGCCATGCGTGCTGTCCTTCTCCAGCCCGGCGGTGGCCGCCGAGCGAGCGGGTGTCTGTCGTCTGAGCGAACGTCGGGCGAGGCCTCCTGTAGAGACACCCCGCCGGTCCGTTCCGTCCTCCGTGAGCCGCGTCGGGCGTGAGGACTGACCCATCCGTGGTCGATCCGGTTCGCGCTGCTGCCGGTGGCCCCCGTGCTGCCGGTCCCGTCTGCAACGAGCTGCAAACGGATCGGCATGGTACACGCAGACCGCCGGCCGGGTCGCGGCATACCTGCTCCCGGTACGACGCCGAGCCGATCCCGGTTGCGGGGCTTCTAGACCGACCCAAAGTCGTCGGCCGGCTCGTCCTGCTCGTCGCCGGCATCGCCGAGCGCCCGATCCGTCGCGATGCACGCCATGACCGCCGCGCCGCCGGCAACAAAGACGAGCCACGCCAGGTCAACCGGCACCCGGAACGTCACCCACCCGGGCGGTCCGAGATACGCGACGACGTGATACCCCGCGAACACCAGCGCGATGCCCGCGGCGGTTTCCGTCGCGGTGCTCACCCGTCCAACCGCCGGCCATGACCGCGGCCCGCCATCGAGCCGACGGGCCACCGCGAGCAGGACAAATCCGATCACAAATAGAACAACACCGAGTGCCACACCAACCGCCTGCTGCGCGGTCATTGCGACATCGCGCCCGATCGGCTCACGGCAGCACCATGGCCGGGGCGGTGATCATCGCCGCGCCCTGGCCGTCCATCACCGCGCCGAGGTTGTAGAGCTTGGGCGACTCGCTCTGACAGATCATTGAGGTTGCCGCGATCGCGCCCGTCGAGCTCCATCGGCTCGCGTTCTGCTGCCAGGCGATCGACGAAATCAGATCCGCCGGCCGGTTCTCCGTGATGTGCTTGAGCAGCTGGCTGTCCTGCTCCAAGACCTTCCGCCGGTTCTGGTCGGCCTCGGGCGAGTCGCCGGCCAGTTGCACCTGATCGCCGTAGCTCGGGCCGACATGGCTCAGCTCGGCCGAACCGATGACCAGGGTTGGCCCATCCAGCTCGCCGATCGCCTTAACCACAGCATCGACAAATGGTTGGAAAGCAATGCCGGTCCCGTCGTAGCTCTCGCCGTCCTTCACGCTCGGGTCGTGGACGAGGGCGGCGAACACGGGCGGGCTGGTGCCGTCGGCGCCGAACACCTTCTGAATCCAGCCGCACTGGAGCTCGATCGAGTGCTCCCGCTCGTGGTCGTAGCGGTGCTCGAACAGCGCATCGCCGAGCTCGGCCCGCAGGCGATCAGCCATCTCGGTATCGAGCGGCGTCTCGCCCAGCGGCGTACGGAAGCCCTTGTCGCACCCGACAACACCCGTGCCGTTGCCGAAGTGATTGGTGCCGAGGATCAGAATCCGCTTGGGCGCGTCGACCACGCGCATCCGGCCGTACAGCACGGCGTACGCCCGGTGCCCGTTCGCGTAGGGCAGGCTCGGGGCGATGATGCCCTTGGGTAGGGCGTCAAAGCTCGGGTCGTCCGCGTCGCTTAGCGCCTCGTTCATCCAGATATCGAACTGCTCGCTGAGCCTCGCCGCCCCGTGCTCGGCCTTTTCTTCGTCGGTCGCCGACCGGCTCTCGTCCTTCTGCGTGTGCATCTCGACGAGCATGTCTGCAAACGCTGCGGTCTGGGCCGGCGGGAGCATGTCCGACGAGTCGTAGTCAGACTTCATCTTCTCCCACATCGCGTCGAAGCTCGGGCCCTCGATCAGTCCGGCGTCGTCGAGCTGCGAGACGAACTGCTCGAGCATGGGCCGCTCAAGACCCCGGCCGACCTGGGCGACGACGTCGTCGAGGCCGTTCTCGCCGTTGAACAGCGGCAGGACCGCCTGCATCGCGGGCTGCGTGAACACGACCTTGGGCGAGATCTGCCGGGCGTCCGCTAGGCCGAGCAGCTGGACCTGCTGGCCTTCCGGCCCCTGTGCGGGCGCTCCGAAGCCGCGGATGGGCCTGAGCTTGGGCCGCTGCTGGTGCGCGGCGTTGGGGTCAAAGGGCGGCGGCGGTGTCTGGCTCGGCTGCGATGGGGGCTGGTCGGTCATAGGAAAGGACTGTAGCCAACCCCGGCACAACCGCCTAGAGTCCGGGCCGCTGAAACGGACGCTGGTGGGCGTTCGATCGGCTGACGTTGATCTGCTATCCGAGGAATCTGCGATGTCCGCGACCACTGCCTACGCCCCTGGCACCGAGCTGACCTGCACGGTCACCAAGCTGCCCAACAACAAGGCCGCCCGCGACACCATCGCCCGCCTCATGCGGCAGGACCCGGCCAACGCCAAGGCCCTGAAGCGCTCGCAGAAGGCCCGCGAAGAGAAGAACAACTTCTACATCCGCGGCAACCGCATCTGGGGCGCCCGCGCCAAGTGCGGCAAGATCGTCCGCGTCGTCAAGGACGCCAGCTGGACCATGCCCTTCGTCCCGCAGATCGGCAACGACCTCGCCAGCGTGAGCCAGTACCTCGACGTCAAGTCGAAGTAGACCCAACTTCCAACATGCGACTGCATTGACGAGCCCCTCGCGTGAGCGAGGGGTCTTTCGTGCGCTCTAGCACTCAACCGTGCGAACAGAGATGTTCACCGCCAGCCCGCCGAGGCTGGTCTCCTTGTAGTTCTCGTTCATCTGCTGCGCTGTCTCCCACATCGTGGCGACGACATCATCGAAGCTGATGCGAGCGTGCGCCGGATCGGAGTTCATCGCGAGCACTGCCGCGCTGATCGCCTTGAGCGCCCCCATCGCGTTCCGCTCGATGCACGGCACCTGCACCAGCCCGCCCACCGGATCGCACGTCATCCCGAGATGATGCTCCATCGCGATCTCGGCGGCCATCAGCGCCTGGTCGGGCGAGCCGCCCATGATCTCGGTCAAGCCGCCCGCGGCCATCGCGCTCGACACGCCGATTTCGGCCTGGCACCCGCCCATGGCGGCGCTGATCGTCGCGTTCTGCTTGAACAGCGCGCCGATCTGGCCCGAGACCAGG
>JBCBMF010000096.1:0-10856 GCA_039822905.1 Planctomycetota bacterium | reverse complement strand
ACCCCGTGCCTGGTAAGGCCCTTCGAGCGAGGTAGAACCAAAGAGCACGCCGGATGACACAACGCATAGCCAAGAGCGCGGCGGACTAGTGACCTGGTTCACGCGAAACTCCGTCGCCGCGAACCTGGTCATGCTCGCGCTGTTGATCGGCGGTGGGCTCGCGGCGTTCAACATTCGCCAGGAGGTCTTCCCGACTTTCCAGCTCGACTTCGTCGATGTCCAGATGTCGTACCCCGGCGCCAGCCCGGCGCAGGTCGAGGACGGCATCATCCTTCCCATCGAAGAACAGGTCCGGGCACTCGAGGTCGCCGAGCGCGTCGTCTCCACTGCCACAGAGGGCGGTGCAAACATCGAGATTGAGCTCACCGAAGGCGTCGACCCCAACCGCGCCGTCCAAGACGTTGCCAACGCGATCGATCGGATCAACTTCTTCCCTGAGGACGCCGAGCAGCCGACCATTGGTCTCCGACAAGAGCGTGACCAGGTGATGTGGCTGGTCGCCTACGGACCGCTCACCGAACGCGAGATCCTCCAACTGGCCGAGCGCATCAGACGAGATCTGCTCGCCCTCCCGGAGCTCTCGCAGGTCGACGTGGGCTTGGCACGCCGGCCGGAGATCACCATCGAGGTGCCACAAGAAACGCTACGTGCGCTCGGCATGACAACCGGGCAGGTGGCGGACATCATCGGCGAGAGCGCGCGGGACCTGCCCGGCGGCGGCGTTCGGACACCCGGCGGTGATGTGCTACTCCGAACCGCGGAGCGTCGCGACTTTGCCAGTGCCTATTCGGATATCCCGCTCGTCTCCACGCCGGAGGGCACCAAGATCCGCGTCGGTGATGTCGCCTCCGTGAACGATGGCTTTGAAGACCGCCGGTTCGAGAACTACTACAACGGCGGCCGAGGCGTGTTCATCTTCGTGTATCGCACAGGCGACGAGAAGCCGCTCGAGATCGCTGCGGCGGTCAACAGCTATCTCGAACAACTCCGTGCCGAGCTGCCTGCGGGTGTCGATGTCGATGTGCTCCGGGACAGAGGCGAGCAGTACCGGTCACGGCTGTCTCTGCTCGTTAACAACGGCGTCATCGGCTTTGCGCTCGTTCTCGGCGTGCTGGGCCTGTTCCTGCAGCCTCGGCTCGCGATCTGGGTCGCGATCGGCGTGCCCACGACGCTCGTCGGTGCGCTCGTGCTGCTACCAGCGCTCGGTGCGAGCATCAACATGATCTCTCTTTTCGCGTTCATCGTGACGCTCGGCATCGTGGTCGACGACGCGGTGATCGTGGGCGAGAACGTGTTCCACAAGATCCAGCTCGGGATGGGCAGGATGCAGGCCGCGATCGAGGGTTCTCGGGAGATGATCGTCCCCGTTCTCTTCGCGGTGGCGACCAACATCGTCGCGTTCCTACCTCTTCTGTTCGTGCCGGGCGAAACGGGCCGCTTCTTCGCTCCGCTCCCGGCCGTTGTCATGGCCGTGTTCGTCATCTCGATCGTCGAAGCGTTGTTCGTTCTCCCCGCCCACCTCGGCCACGGCGGTTCACGCCAGGGCCTGGTCTCGAAAGCACTGGCGCCCATCAACAGGCTCCAGCAGCGGTTCAGCGACGGCTTCGAGCGGGCGACGGACCGCTTCTTCACGCCGCTGCTCCGCGCATCCCTCCGCTGGCGCTACGTCACACTCGCGGTGATCATGGCGGCGAGCGGGCTGGTGCTCGCGTACTACCAGTCCGGGCGTGTGAACTACAACTTCACGCCTGTCATCCCGGGCCTGCGTGTGGACGCCGAGGTGCAGACCGCTTCGGGCGCTCCGTTCGCCGACACGGTTCGGGTCGCCAAGCTTGTTGAAGCCGCGGGCGTCCGCGCCGCCAATCGTCTCGGCGGCATCGACGAGGTCGTCCAGGGTCGCATGAACGTCATCGGACGGCTCGGCGAGAACTGGTCGGACATCAACTTCATCCTCATGCCGGCGGAGCAGCGAGGCTTCACGCAGGCCGAGTTTGCCGCGGTGTGGCGCGAGGAGATCGGCGAGGTCTCGGGCCTCGACTCGCTCTTCTTCGAATGGGAGGAAGGTCCCGGCAGCGGCGCGGGGCTCACGATCGAGCTGAGCCATCCCGATCGACGCATGCTGGAGTCTGCCGCGACTCGCCTTGCGAGTGCCCTAAGCGAGTACGAAGCGGTCACCGATGTGAAGGACGGCTTCGCAGCCGGCAAGCCCCAGCTCGACGTTGAGCTTACCCCCACGGGTCGGTCGCTTGGCATGACCAGCGAGGATGTCGCTCGCCAGGTCCGCGATGCCTTCTTTGGTGCCGAGGCGCTGCGGTTCCAGCGCGGACGGCACGAGCTCTGGGTAATGGTCCGTCTCCCCGAGTCCGAACGGCAGAGCCTTGCGGCCGTAGAGAACCTGATCATCCAGCCGCCGGGCGGCGGCGAGGTCACGCTTTCGCAGGTCGCCGAGCTCGTTCCGAACCGGGCCTTCACGCAGATCGATCGAGTCGACGGTCGCCGCATCCTGAACGTATCTTCAAACATCGACCCCGAGATCGCAAACATCAACGACGTTCGTGCCGCGATCGAGCGTGATGTGTTCCCATCGCTGCGTGCCGATCACGCTGGCCTTGAGATCGGCTTTAGCGGACGGCAACGGGAAGAGGCTCGGGCGATGGCCGAACTCCGCGTTGGTCTCATCGTCGCGGGCGCTGTCATCTTCGCTCTGCTCGCCGGCCTCTTCCGGAGCTACCTGCAAGCGGTCGCCGTCATGGGCATCATCCCGGTAGCAGCCGCCGCCGCAATCGTCGGCCATGTTGTGCTCGGGAGGGATCTCTCGATCGTGAGTCTCTTCGGGATCATCGCACTCTGCGGTCTGGCAGTGAACGGTGGCCTGGTCCTGACCCAAGAAATGAACCGCCGTCACCGAGAGGAGCGCGAGCCCGTCTTCGATGCTGCGTTGGGCGCGGCTCGACGCCGGTTCCGGCCCATCCTGCTCACGTCGCTCACCACGTTCGCGGGCCTCGCACCAATGATCTTCGAGACCGATCCACAGGCGCTGTTCCTCGTCCCAATGGCAATCGCGCTCGGCTTCGGAACCCTCGTGAGCGGTGTTCTCGTGCTCTTCGGTGTTCCAGCGGCCTTGCTCGCCGTTAAAGACGGCGAGCGGCTGTTTTTGGGACCGACGCATTCGGCAATTGGAGAAGGCGGAAATCCCGCATCATCTCGGAGGGGCGTTGCCGCCAGCCAAGCGTAAACTCGTGATCGGGATGGTATTCGGCATCGCGATATGGGCTGTCTTTCAGTCGGCTCGAAGCGTCGCCCACACTTGTTACGCATCTCGGCTTCGGGGTCGCGAAGGCGGAGTGTATTGGCGAGAACTCCTCAGTATGCTCGAGAGGATATCTCGCTGATCGCATGCGATCGAAGCCGGTACGCTCTATGGTCAACGAGTATCTGGGGGCTATTCGCTGCCATGTGAGACGCCAAACTTTCGGGCGTAGTCGCGGCTGAAATGACTGACGCTTTTATAGCCTACAGCGGCTGCGGCATTGGCTGCGCTGCTACCTTCTTCTCGCATTTGGCGACGAGCTTCGAGTAGACGAAAGTCCTTCACGTACTGGACGGGCGTTGTCCCCGTGATGCGCTTGAAATGACTGTGAAACGTCGACTCGCTCATGGCGGCGGCTCTCGCCATGCTCTCTACGCTGAGCGACAATGCGAAGTCGGTCCGAATCAACTCAATGGCTCGCGCGATTCGGCTCGCGTTGCTGCTCAAGTCGAGCAAGCCACGGAGGGTCCCACCATGCTCCGACAACAGGAGCCGGACGTGCAGCTCGCGCATAAGCACCGGTGCAAGGACTCCGCGCTCGATCGGCCGCTCCGCCAGTCGTAGGAGTCGGAGAAGAACGTCATGGACTTCGTCTTCAGCAGCACCAGCACTTAGAGCAGGAGTATCTGAGTCGTCGTGCGCGACGTCGCCCATATCTGTATCAAGGCTTCGGAGCATGCCGAGGTCAATCGGAACGACCACCGCAAGATATGGCTTCGACACACTCGCTTCGGTCACCCTCGACATGACCGGCAGTTCATGACTCACTATCAGCGAGTCGCCGGCCCGGAGATCAACGCTCCTATCGGCGGTCTGCACATCTTTGCGCCCCTGCAGCACCGTGCACAGAACCGGGGTGTAGATGGTGGAGGTGTACGAAGTCGCCTCGGGGTACCGAATGACTAGGCCGTGTCTGACGGATCGAGAATCGCCAGATATCGTCTGAGGAAGGCGAGCTTGAGCATGCCGATGAAGGCGGTCGCGAGCTTCTCGAATCGTGTGCCGATGCGTCGGTTCTCTTTGAGATGGCCGATGGTTCTTTCGACGACGTTGCGGCCTCGGTAGACGAGCCGGTTGAGCCCACGCCTGCCCTCGCGAGCGATCTGATCGGACCGCTGCGGGATCACATCGAAGATGCCGCGTCGCTCGCATCAACGGCGGACACGCGGGTAGCTGTAGCCCTTGTCGCCGGCGATCCAGATCGGGCGTCGGCTCTTCGGCCGCACGCTCGCGATCGCGGACTCAAAGTGCTTCGACTCGTGGGCTTGGCCGGCGGAGACGGTCACGCCGATGGGGACTCCGAGCCCACAACAAACCAGATGGATCTTGGACCCGAATCCGCCTCTGGATCGGCCGAGAGCGTGATCTCCGGGCTCTGTGGCGCCCCCCTTTGACCCGCCCCAGCGGCGGCCTTCGATGCTCTGATGTTGCTGCCGTCGACGCACCAGGTGTCCCAGTCGATCAGCCCGTCGCGGTCGATGCGGGCTCGCAATCGGGCGAGGACCTTGTCGAGCGTGCCGTCGTCGGTCCAACGCCTGAAGCGCGAGTACACCGTCTTCCACGATCCGTACCGCTCGGGCATGTCACGCCACGGCGAGCCGCAGCGCAGCACCCAGAGCATGCCGTCGAGGATCGTCCTGTGATCGTTCCATCGACCGCCGCGGCGTTGTTTGGGCAGCACCGGCGAGATCATCTTCCACTGCTCATCGGTGAGCTCGAATCGTCGCATCCGCGGCCTCCTTGCCACGGGTACTCTGACATCACCAGCCACAAAGCGCAACCGCTCACGCGCCGAACAAACGATCCGTCAGACACGGCCTAGGCCGCTGCCCTCGTGTCCCCCTGCAACCCCGCGATGTAGCGGCAGATCACCTCACTCACGAACGACTCGTAGCTCAGGTTTTGCGAGAAATCGAACGCAAAGCCGGCCTGGATGCTCTGGCTCGAGTCGAGCCGCGTGTGGGCCAGCTCGGCCGTGATCGGCAGCGGCAAGGGCACCGTGGGCGCGAGGCCCGTGTTTAGTAAAAGGGTACGACGGCCGATCAAGGAGCGCGACGTGCGACGCCGCCATACGGAGGCACGCACCACCCCCGCCGATGTTCAGCAGCTCGCCGTCTCCGGACGTGCCGGGCACATCAGCGACCGGAAGCTCAGCAAGACCGATCGGAAGTTTCGACGCGCGATGCCGCCTTGACACACGCACGTGTGTGTCGATCGCCTCGATCATGAAGTGCGCACTTCCGAGCCTCGTGCGTTGCAAGCATACTGATTAGTGTTAGGTTTTTCATTATATCGAGCATTTATTATTACTAGAGATAGTTGTATCAAATGCCCATCTACTTACGAATGGGGTGGAACGCATCGATTAACAATACTCACCACGATCCAAGGACCATGAGCGGCAGACTCCAGAGCGCGGCACGATCTAGCCAGGGTCACCAGGACCGCTGCTTCGCGGTCTGGCATCCTGACTGACGTTCAGTCACAACCGGCATTGAAGTTCAGGATCCATGCGTTGAAATCGGCAGGCGTACACAGACCATCAATGTTTTGGTCACACGCAGCAGATTGAGTGGTAAACGCCAAGATCCAAGCATTAAAATCGGCGGGGCTTAGCGTGCCGTCGCCGTTGCTGTCAGCGAGACATGAGTCGCGGCTTAGCCGCACCGCATTCAACGCCATCCCGCCGCCACGGGCTGCCCCGGGTTCGACCAAGATCACAATGTCATCGGCGACACCGCCCACACCATTCGAGCCGTCCAAGTCCGATGAGCGGATGAGCACCGGCGTTCCGCTTGACTGATCCGAAATGTCCTGGGCTGCCGCAAGTGTGATCGAGCCTGGCGACGACGTTGTATTGCGCAGTTGACGAACAACACGGTCCGTACCATTGCTCACAACGATCGCAACATCGCGATCACCGTCTTCGTCTACGTCTACAAGACTCAGCGAGACCGGGTCTGACGACGCCGGGACCTCGACCGGCGGTGCGATGTCGCCTCCGCCCCGTGTCCGCAGCACGCTTAAGGTGCCCGCGGTCTGATTGATCACGACGAGATCGTCGATCCCGTCGCCGTCGAGATCATCCGCCCGAACGTCGCCGGGTCCCGTGCCAGTCGCAAACGCCACGAAGTCCCATTCCTCGGGCGTCGCATCCACCGATTGTGCAAGGAACACCGTCAGCCGATCCGCGCCTCGCGTGGTAACAGCCACGCCGGTGGAGTAGATGTTCGAAACGGGACCATCTGTGTCGATCGGATCGACCGCATCCGGATCATCATCATCGACCGGGAGTGGACAGAACTCCCAATCGGTTGTGGCGTAGCGGGCGACGTTCACTCGGCTGCTACCGACCGTTGCCGTGTCCTCAAGAATCGCGAGGCCCGTGCCGACCGTTGTGAAGAAGCCGTCGCTTGACGCGAGGTCGACGATCCGTGAGTCTTCTGCAACGAGGAACGCGGGCAGGCCGGAGTCAAGGAGCCCGACCCCGTCAAACTCGATCACGTGCACGTCGTTGTTCACACCCGCATCCCCACCCGATGCGAAGGCGATCTCGTTCGCCCCGTCGGCGTCAAAGTCGCCGATCTCAACCGAAGTCGGTGCATCCACTTCGGCCCCATTTAGATAGAGGTCCACCGCGACAAACGAGAACCCATTCGTGAGGTCGCCGCGAAGCAGCGCTACCGCGCCGTTCGGACTGCCGGTGACGAACGGCACCGCGATCGCGAGATCATCGACCCCATCGCCGGTCACATCGCCGAGCACCGCGTCGTTTGGCACGCCGTCGGGCACAAACTCGCTGCCACCGAACAGCAGTTCCTCGAGCGTCACCGCCTCGAGCGCCACAGACGCTAGTCCGCGGCCCGCAGATACCACGGGCACGAGCGTGCCCTGACGCACAACGCCACCGTCGTTGACATCGATGACAGACGCCTGCACGACGTCGAAGTCGCGCCCAGCGGCGCCGATGACGCCTGCCGATAAGATAGGTTCGAGTCCCAAGAGGTCGCGTTGCGATCCGTCGCTTTCGATGATCAGCCCGCCCCCGAGTTCAGCCGTCCCGGTCACCTGCAACCGATCCGCGACGCCTGAACCGCTCACGCGGATCCGCAGTGTCCCGGATTCATCCGGATCGCCCGCGCCCCCGAGGCCGATCTGCCGGTAGTCCCCCTCGACACTCAGCACGCCGGTTCCCGCTGCATGATCACCTGGCGAGACTTCGCCAAAATTAGTGACGCTGGCAAAGAAGTCCCCGCTGCCCAGCCTGCCGTCGCCGGTCAGCCGACCGCCCGAATCAATCTGTACGGCCGGCGCTTCCAACACCCCGCCCGTGCCAACGGCAATCTCTCCTGCCAAACCGACCGTGATCGCCGAGGCTGTCTCCGTCCATCGGGATCCGGGCCCCTCGATCACAACCCGGCCCACCGAAGTCGGTCTGACGCCTATCTCAACACCCCCGAGCGTGTTCGTACTCAGCACACCACCGTCAAGGATCTCGATCTGGCCTTCGCCAAACACTCCCACCCGCAGACGCGCGGTATCCAGTGACCAACTGGAGCCGACGCCTCGGATCGTGGCCACACCACGCGAACCCTGGTTCGTGCCGAGCGTCAGCGTGTCGAGCCGACCGAGGCTCGCCGCGGTTGCCCCCGCGAACGCACCCGGACCTCCGACGACGAACGAACCGAAGCCGGATTCACCGATCGCCATGGATTGGCCACTGGTCCCGATCGGCCGCTCACTGTGAAAGAACTCCGTGCCGGCGTTCTGGACCCGAATCTCGCCTACGGAGCCGGGAGTCGTGCCGATCGAGATCGTTCGCTTCAGCATCCCCACGGCCTGCCCTTGCAGCACCAGCTCGCCACGATCCGCACGCCGGCCGATCGATGCGTCGCCGTCAATCAGAAGAAACGCGTTCGTGTCCTGAACCTGAAGCCGGTTGATCGTCCCCGGCTGAGCCGTCGGCGCATCACCGATGATGAGCGATCGGCCGGAGACGCCGGCGAGCGGCTGCGGTCCGAAGTTTCGGACAAGCAGCGTCGTCTGCTGATCCGAAAGTTCACCCACAACAAGCGCGGGACGGTTGAATCCGAACGTGCCGCCGGTCAGCTCCAGCGACTGGCCTGCAAGGTTCAGCGCGACGATGTCGGTCCGCTGACGAAACGTTTCGGCCCGCTGAGGCTCAAGGTCGCTCGGGAACGCGATCCCGAACCCGGCCGGGGACGCGTAGCCGGCAACGGTCCCATCGATAATGAATGAATCAAACGGGCTCAGCGCGCGGCCGCACAACCAGCTCGCGGGGTTGTCCAGCAGACCGCCGGTTGGCCGCGCCCACACATTCGTCGACTCGCCGTACTGCGCGAAGAATGAGGACACACGCCCTCCCGCCGTCGCAAAGTTACCGCCGGCGAGGAGTCTCTGAGTCGCCGGACCTGCCGGACCGTCGGGATCGAAGCCCAGCAACGCTTTGACCTCAGGCCCCAGACCGCCAACACCCGGCTCACGCGGATCGGTCAGCGCTCGCCAGGCTGTGCCCGTCCAGAAGGCGACACCGTTTGCCTCCGTGCCATCGGTCAGCGTCCTGAATCCACCACCGGCGTACAACCTGGGGATGCCGTCGTCGATGATCACTTCCAGCGTTCGTACGGTGGTGATGCTGGTCGAGGTGTCGGTGACGGCAGACCAGTCGACGCCGTCCCACCTCGCGACACCTCGGGTCTCGATTCCACCAGCGAATCCGAAGTCCCCGCCAACCCACAAGTCTGCGCCAGTGCCATCGTTGTCGTAGACCGTTAACGTCCAGCCGAGGCTGTTGATCCCTTCACCAAGTGTTCCCTGCAAGGCGGACCATTGTGTGCCGTCCCACTTGGCGATGTTGGTCACCGGCACGCCGCCGGCGGTTCTGATGTTCACCCCGGCAACATAGAGCGCCGGCCCCGAGCCATCGTCGTAAACCTCTATGTCCAAAGGGAATCCATCGATCCCTTCGCCGAAGGGCCCCTGAAGCGGTGACCACTGGGTGCCGTCCCACCGTGCGATGTTTGTCGATTGAATGCCATCAGCGGAGGCAAAGCTACCTGCAACGTACACGGCGGGCCCGTTCCCGTCGTCGAACACCGCGACCGCCCGGGCGCTGCCATCGAGACCGCCGCCGCCCGGCCCGGTGAGTGCTGACCACTCGCTGCCGTCCCAGCGTGCCACGCCGCGGGCTTGCAGGCCGCCCGCTGTGAAGAAGCCTCCGGCAACGTACAGGGCAGAGCCGGCCTGTCCGTCCGTGTCACCGATTTCGATATCGAGGACGGTCGACCCAGTCCCCGGGGTGAACCCACCGACACCTTCCCCGAAGGAACCCACGAGCGGCGTCCACGTCTGCCCGTCCCAGCGAGCGATGCTCGTCGCTGCGACATCGCCGATCTCGGAGAAGAATCCCGCGGCATATACGGCTTCCCCGGTTCCGTCGTCGAACAGCTCCAACGCCTCGATCTGGCCATTGAAACCATTCCCACCGGCGTCTCGTATCGCCGACCAGCCCACGCCGTTCCATGCGGCCACGCTGTTCGCGGAGGCTCCGCCCGCGCGAGCGAACTCGCCGCCGACAAACAACCGCCGTCCGGAACCGTCGTCGAAGTCGACGATGGCGCGGACATCTCCCTCGACGCCATTGATCGCCCCGCCTTGCAGCGGGCCCCACGAGGTGCCGTCCCACCGCGCGATGCCGTTGACCCCGAAATTGCCGGCACTGAAAATTTCACCGCCAACATACAGGGCCTCTCCGCCAGCGACGCTTGAGGTCTGCAAGGAATCGATGTTGCCTTGGACCCCCTCGCCGCTCACGCCAAGCGTCGTATCCCAGCCGGTGCCGTTCCACGCGACGACGCTCCGGGTTTTGACAAAGACGTTGTCAACAAACAGCGCAAACTGCCCGCCCAGGTATAGGGAACCATGGAACACCCCGAGGGCGGTGACTTCGCCGTTGAGCTGTGCGTTCGGTGCCCGCAATGCCGACCATTCGGTGCCGTCCCATCGCGCGACACCGGGTTCGACGTTTATGCCGCCGGCTCTGTTAAACCGCCCGCCGACGTAGAGGGCTTCGCCCGTGCCGTCGTCATACACCTGCAACGCAGACGCTTCATCTCCCCCTCCCAAGCCTTGGAAACCCGCCGTGCCTCGAAGCGACGACCACTGGGCACCGTCCCATTTGGCGATGCTCTCGGCTTCAACACCACCGGCCGAGCTGAACGCACCCGCGGCAAAAAGCGCGGGCCCCGACCCATCGTCAAACACCTGAAGCGCGAGAACATCATTGTTGGTACCGGGCGGGCCGCCCGGTCCTTGGAGCGGTGTCCAAACCGAGCCGTCCCATTTCGCGATGTTATTGACGACGACACCGTCGATCTGCTGAAAGACGCCGCCAAGATACAAAGCAGGTCCGCTGCCGTCGTCGAACACCTCAAGCGCGAAGTACTCAAGCTGCTCAATAGGGGCGGGGCCGATCGGCGTCCGCAGCGGGCTCCACTCGCTGCCGTCCCATTGCGCGAGGCCGTTG
>JBCBMF010000095.1:0-10870 GCA_039822905.1 Planctomycetota bacterium | reverse complement strand
GACGGTGCCGAGGTCGGTCGCTTCAAATACACCCGGCACGATGAAGCGGTAGTACTTCACCCCGCCGTTCACCGCGATGCCGTCGCCGGCCTGGATGGTGTCGGCGATGTCGAACGTCTCGAGCCCGTCCTCGACGTTGAGCTGCGCGACGACGCTGCCGCCGGCGGAGAACTCGTCGGTCGCGGCGACGAAGTCGTCGTCGAAGATGGTGTCAAACCCCGACACGCTGAAGTAGTACACGCCGGGCGGGAACCGGAGATTCAGGAAGCTCTGGAGGTCGCCAGCGCAGGGGCCTCCGTCGGCGTCATCGTTTGACGCGTTGAGCTGTCCCCGACGATCCCAGAATGCGATCTCGGTGTCGAAGTCGCTGCCGCAGGTGTCGATGCTGAAGAACCCGTCGGGCTCGAGGAAGTCGGACTTGGTGATCGCCCCGAGGTCCTGCGCGGGCGTCGGCGGGACGACCTGCGCGGAGGCGGTGCCGGCCGCCAGGACAAGGCTCAGGGTCAGACAGGTTCGCGTGCTGCACGTCATGGTGAAATCTCCGGTCAGAGGTGTGGTTCGAATCCGAGCGGCGGCGCCGCCGACCGGTGAAACGACAACGCGGGACCGGAGCGCAGCGGATCCGAGAAAAAGTTCCGAAGCCAGGCGGGGGTGATGCCTGTCCCCGAGGCCCTGCCTCTCACGAGAGCGACGCGGCGAGCGTGGCGGATGATGACCGGGCTGTGCCGGCGTCCGTTGACTTTCCGTTGCGTTCGATCGATGAGCCCGAGTCGTTCTCGGTCATTGTGTTCGGTGATCCCCGGCCCTACAGCCTCGAACAGCCCGGGCACTTCCGCGCTGATGTGATCGATCCGCTGGTGGTGCCGGGCGGCTCGGGAAACGGGGCGAACATCCACGGCGCGGCATTCGGGATCAGCCTCGGTGACATGGTCGGCGATCATCTCGACCTGTTCGAGCCCCTGAGCGATGCACAGGGCCTGCTCGGCGTGCCCTGGTACAACGTGTGCGGCAACCACGATATGAACTTCTTGTCGGGCCACTCGTCGCTGACCGCGGAGCACCCGGATTCCGACGCGGACGAGACGTTCGAGCGCGTGTTCGGCCCCACCGACTACGCGTTTCAATATGGGCGAGCTCACTTCATTGTGCTCGACAACGTGATCGATCAGCGCTTTGCCGGGATGCGCGATACGGGGCATCCCGGCTGGTCTGACGGCCAGATGCCGGTAGCAAACAACTGCCGGGGCGGCCCCCGGGCCGAGCAGATCGAGTTTGTTCGCAACTCTCTCCGCTTTGTGCCCGCCGATGATCGTGTTGTCCTCGCCTTTCATATCCCGATCGAGGGCGGGGGCGTGCACCGCATCCCCGAACAGCGCGCGCTGTTTCAAGCCCTCTCGTCTCACCCGCACACCTTTAGTCTGTCGGGGCACACGCACCTCCACGTCGACGGCAACCGCTACACGACCGGGTTCCGCCCCGCGCGGCGCGATCCAGGCCATCGGATGAGCGTGCACGTCGGTGAAGATGGGCTGATCACGGCAAACGTCTTCAGCGGCGCAGAGGGCGATCGCGTGACGATGCGGATCGTGCCGGGCTCAACCGCGTCGGACAGCCGAAAGGACTCGCATCACATCTGGCACGCTTCTCTGCCGACGGATGTGCCCGCAGGGACGCACGTGATCGAGGTCGTGCACACCGATCTCTACGGCCGAACGGTCTCGGCGCATCACACCATCCGTATCGGTGCTCCGCTGCCGATAAGGCCCTGAGCCTTCGATCCCGGCCGCTTCTCTGTGCGTTCTCGGACAGCCTTCATCTCGTGCATCGATAGAATGGAATACACCCGACGCCGTTCTCATTCCTAACGTTGACGGACGAGATGAACGATGAGCAGCCGTGGAGAGGAGCCGTCGATGTCACGCGGGAGCACAGTCCAGAAGGCGAACACAGTCGTTCTCTTCGACGGCGTCTGCAAGCTCTGCAACGGGTCGATCAACTGGATCATCGATCACGATCCCCAATCGCTGATCCGCTACCTGCCCTTGCAATCGGCGGCCGGGCGGGCGCTGGCCGAGCGGGCCGGGCTTGACCCGGATGTGCTCAGCACGATGGTCGCGATCCGCGAGGGGCGTGTGATGCTCCGGTCGACGGCGGCGTTGCACATCGCGACGCGGATCAGGTCGCCGATGGCGCCCGTCGCGAGGGTCCTGCTCGTGATCCCCGCCGTACTGCGTGACGTTGGCTACAGGCTGCTCGCGCGGTCGCGCTACGCCGTCTTCGGCAAGCTCGACGCGTGCCGCATGCCGACGCCGGATGTCGAGTCGCGGTTTCTTGATCCCGATGATGTCGCGGGCGCGTTCCGGGTAGCGGGGCTGTCTGGAAGCCAGGGTGATCGTGTCGCAAGCGGGCAAGACGCCGCCGGTGTCCCCCGGGCCTCTGCGGGCTGACCGACGTACGGTTTGTCCATGCTCCGCGCCGCCGGCATCACCAAGTCCATCGCGTACCGCACGCTCTTCCGCGACATCTCGCTGTCGATCGATCGCGGCGACCGGCTGGGCATCGTCGGGCCCAACGGCGCGGGCAAGAGCACGCTGCTCAAGATCCTCGCCGGCCAACTCGACCACGACAAAGGCGAGGTCTCGGTCGACCCGCGCACGCGGACCGTGCTGGTCTCGCAGCTCGATACGTTCGAAGAGGGCGACACCGCGCGAAGGGTCGTCACGCGCGCCGGGATGCAGCTCGCAGAGGAGCGCGGCGAGCACATCGAGGAGCACGAGGCCGAGGTCACCGGCGACATCATCCTCGGCAAGACCGGCTTCCCCGCCGAGCTGTGCGACAAAGACGCGGCCACGCTCTCGGGCGGGTGGCGCAAGCGCCTCGCGATCGCCGCGGGCCTCGCGAGCGCGCGCGACGAGCCCGACCTGCTGTTTCTCGATGAACCAACGAACCACCTCGACATCGAGGGCATCCGCTGGCTCGAGCAGATGGTGTCGCGCATCGCGAGCCGGGGCAGCGGGGCGGCCGTCGCGTTCGTCACGCACGACCGGACGTTCCTCGAGCGCGTCAGCACACGCGTCGCCGAGCTGAGCCCCATGTACCCGTCGGGCCTGCTCGTCGTCGACGGCAACTACACCGAGTTTCTCCGCAGAAAACAAGAGTTTCTCGCGGCGCAGAGCGAGCGGCGCCGATCGCTCGCGGGGCTCGTGCGCAAAGACATCGACTGGCTCAGCCGGGGCCCGCAGGGGCGCGGGACCAAGGCGAAGGGCCGGATCGATTCGAGCCACGAGCGGATGGCCGAGCTTGTTGAGCTCAAGGAACGCGACGCCGCGAGCGTCGAGCAAGGGTCCAAGCTCGACTTCAACGCGGGCAAGCGCAAGACGCGGAAGATGCTCGTCGCCGAGGGCGTGAGCTGCGCGCTGGGCGGCAAGCAGCTGTTCACCGATGTGCGATTCAGCATCGGCGCGGGCGATCGGCTGGGCCTGCTCGGCCCCAACGGCAGCGGCAAGACCACGCTCATCCGCGTGCTCACCAAGCAGCACACACCCGACGACGGAAGCGTGCGGCTCGCCGACCCCGCGCCCACCGTCGCGGTCTTCAGCCAGAAACGCGAGGAGTTCCCGCCCACGCTGCGCCTGCGCGATGCGCTCTGCCCCGTGGGCGATCAGGTCGTCTTCCGCGACCGCACCATCCACGTCACCGGCTGGGCCCGGCGGTTCCTGTTCAAGGACCAGCAGCTCGAGCAGCCCGTCGGCTCGCTCAGCGGCGGCGAGCTCGCGCGCGTGCACGTCGCCCGCATCATGCTCGAGCCCTGCGATGTGCTCATCCTCGACGAGCCCACCAACGACCTCGATATCCCATCGCTCGAAACGATGGAAGAGGCCCTCGAAGACTTCCCGGGCGCGCTGATACTCGTCACGCACGATCAGGCCATGCTCGATCGGCTGGCGACGACCGTGCTCGCGCTCGACGGCAAGGGCAACGCCCGCAGCTTCGCGAGCGTCGACCAGGCCGTCGCGGAAGCGGAAGAGCGCCGGCGCGCGGAGGTCGCCGCGGGCAAGCAGCAGGCCAAGGCCGAGCTTGGGGCGTCCGCCGCGCCCTCGAAGCGCAACGCGAACCGTCGCCAGAAGCTGAGCTTCAACGAGCAGCGCGAGCTGGACGGGATCGAGGCCAAGATCGAAGAGGCCGAGCTCGTCGCCGGTGAAGCCGAGTCGCAGATGCAGGCCACGCTGGCGGACCCGCGTTTCGCGACCGACCACGCGAAGATGGCCGAGGTGTGCCGGGCGCTCGAAGCGGCGCAGGCCGAGGTGAAGTCGCTCTACGACCGGTGGGACGAGCTGGAATCCAAACGCGCTCGGCTGGCGGCGGGCGAGCAGGCCTGAGCGTCACGCGGTATCGAACGCCGCACGCAGCGCCGTGTACGCCGACGCGATGAACGTTGCGACGCGTTCGTGCTGCTCTTTGCGGTCCTCGGTCGAGGTGACATCGTCGACGCTCAGGATCGCCATGGGCATCGCATCGACGCGCGGCTTCCACGCGCCGTGCGGCAGCACGCGCCAGCCGCCTTCGCTGCTGCCGCCGTCCTTCGACCAGGGCGAGACGTACCAGTACCCGGCATCGCTCGTGTCATCGGGCGGCGTCAGGCCGATGCCGATCGTCTTGGTCATGCCGCCGTCGCTGTCGGTGTCGATCGTCGCGAGCGTCGCGATGTCGAAGTGGTGGGGCCAGACCTTGGGCTCGTCGGTTGCGTCGATCAGCGTCGCGATCTTCTGAAGCATCGCGTCGGCGTTGGCGTAGAACCGGATGACCTCGGCCATCGCGAGCTGATTGGGCTCGCCGAAGGGCGCGCCGTTCTCGACCGGGTGCGAGGGCAGGTCGGGCGCGGGCCGGGCGTCCAGCTTGGGCTCACCGACGCGCTCGGTCAGCGTGCCGCGCACCCACGCGATCAGGTCGCCGATGGTCCGTTCTTCCGCATTGAGCTCCGCGAGCGGCGCGCCCGCCGCGTCGATGACAAACAGCCGCAGATCCCAGGGCCGAAGCAGCACGCGCGCGCCGGCGTCGCTCAGCTCGCCGTGCACCAGCTCGCCCGCGAAGAACTGGTCGGGCAGCTTCGAGTGGTCGGGCACCCACACGAGGGCCGAGTGGCTGTCGTCGTCGCGTTCGTCGGCCCACGACTTGCCGGCCTCGGCGACCGCCTGCACCGCGTGATGCAGCCGCCGCCACGTGTCGTCGAGCGCCGCCGGCTCGTGGTGGCCCGCCAGCTCCCACCAGTGGACGCCGTCGATCAGCTGCGCGGGTTCAAGGGTCTGCACGTCGGGGCCTCGCTGTGGAATGGGTGCGTCAGCGAGGATATGGGCCGGCTCGGGCCGAGGGCGGGCGGCGGCCGGCGCTCCACGGCGATCGTGGGCCTTGACATATTTATGCTCACTGCGTATATTCATGCATGTCCGCGATCGCCCGGAGAGAAGCCCTGCGCCGCATCGTGTCCAGCCGGACCCTGCGGAGCCAGGACGCCGTGCAGGCCGCGCTTGCCGAAGCCGGCATCGAGGCGACCCAGGCGACGATCTCCCGCGATCTCAAGGCCATCGGCGCGGTCAAGGGACCGAAGGGCTATTCGATCCCCGGGGAGGCCGCTTCTCTCCAGCCCGCGTCGTCGCCCGCGCTGCTCGCCCAGCACGTCATCTCGGCCGAGCCCGCGCTCAACCTTGTCGTGCTCAAAACAACACCCGGCGGCGCGCAGGTCGTCGCCCTCGAGCTCGACCGCCACCCGCCCGCGGGCGTCGTCGGCACCGTCGCGGGCGACGACACCGTCATGATCGCCGTCGGCGCCCGGGGCGACGTGGCCAAGGTCTGCAAGGCCATCCGCGCCGCCGCGGGCCTGCATGCCAGCGGCGGGAGCGCCGCATGAGCCACCAGATACCAACGGCCATCGTCGGCGTCGGCGGCTACACGGGCCAGGAGCTCGTCAAGATCGTCGCCGGGCATCCGAAGCTCGTTATCGCCGGCCTCTTCGGCTCATCATCAACCGCGAATCAGCGCATCGAACGCGTCGCTCCTGCGCTTACAAATATTACAAGCAGACCCGTCAACGAAGGAACACCCGAAGCCATCGCCGGATCCGGTGCGAAGGTCGCGTTCCTCGCAACGCCACATGAAGCCAGCGTCACCCTCGCGGGCGAGCTTCTCGAGCGAGGACTCGCCGTTGTCGACCTGTCCGCCGCGTTCCGCCTCAGCGACCCTGCCCACTACCCAGAGCACTACGGCTTTACGCACGCCAGACCCGGCCTGCTCGGATCAGCCGTCTACGGCCTACCCGAGCTCGACCGCTCCCGCCTCCCCGGTGCAACACTCGTCGCAAGCCCCGGCTGCTACCCGACCTCGGCCATCACACCCCTCGCGCCGCTCATCCGCAACGGTCTCATCGACACCGCAAGAAACATTATCATTGACGCAACAAGCGGCGTGAGCGGCGCCGGACGGAAAGCAAGCGAACGAACGTCCTTCTGCGAGGTCGGCCAGTCGCCCTACGGCGTCTTCTCACACCGCCACCAGCCCGAGATCGACCAGTACGCCGGCGCACAAACCATCTTCACCCCGCACCTCGGCCCCTATCCGCGCGGCATCTGCTCCACCATCCACGCCACGCTCGCCGAGGGGACGACCGAAGGCGCCATCCGCCAATTGCTGCATGACGCCTACGCGAACGAACCCTTTGTGAGACTGCTCGACGAGGGCGCTTGGCCGAGCGTCGCCGCGGTCGCGCACACCAACTTCATCGACATCCAGCTCGCGGCACAGGATGGCCATCTGATCATCGTGTCGTGCATCGACAACCTGCTCAAGGGCGCCTCGGGCCAGGCCGTGCAGGCGCTCAACGCCTGCATGGGCTGGGACGAACGCCTCGGCCTCCTGCCGGGGAGTGCGCTATGACGACCATCGTCAAAGTCAGCGGCAAACCCATCGCCGACCCCACGAACGCGCAGCAGCTCTGGCGCGATCTTTCAGCAGCAACCAGCACCATCCTCGTCCACGGCGGGGGCAAGCAGGTCGACGCCCTCTTTACGCGCCTGAACATCCCCATCGAACGCAAAGACGGCATCCGCCTCACCAGCAGAACCGACATGCCCCTCGTCGCCGCCGTGCTCGCGGGCGAGGTCAACCAGTCGCTCGTCGCTGTGCTCCGCGTCGCCGGTGCGCACGCCGTCGGTCTCTCGCTCGCGTCATCGGGCACCCTCACCGCTGAAGCCGATCCAGCCATCGGCGGAAGAGTCGGGCGCGTCACGGGCGGCGACGCATCAACGCTCCGCACGCTCCTCGACGCCGGTGCGCTCCCCGTCGTCGCATCCATCGCCGCCGACGAATCGGGCGGCCTGCTCAACATCAACGCCGACGACGCGGCCGCCGGCATCGCCCGCGCGCTCAACGCAACACGCGTCGTCCTGCTCACCGATGTCGCCGGAGTGCTCGACGAAACCGGCAACACCATCGCATCACTCGATGAAGAGTCAATCCAACAGCACATCACCGCGAATACCATCACCGGCGGCATGATCGCCAAGGTCAGGTCCGCGCTTTCGATCGCCAACAGCGCGCACGGCGGCGTGCTCATCGCCTCCTGGCACGATGCGGCCGCCGCGCTCGCGGGCGACACAACCACCGGCACACTCGTTTCATCCGTGCACGCCGAGACACCACCATGATCCTGCAAGACACCCTCGTCGGCCGCGACCTGCTGTCGATCCTCGATCTCACACCGAGCGAGATCACCAGGCTCATCTCGTCCGCGATCAAGCTCAAGTCGTCGCCGCCGGACCGCGCGCTGCTCGCGGGTGTCGGCGTCTCGGTTCTCTTCGAGAAACCAAGCCTGCGCACGCGCGCCAGCTTCGAGTTCGGCCTCGCCGGCCTGGGCGCACACCCCGCGATCTTTGATCTCGCCCCGTCCCGCATCGGCGAGCGCGAGAGCGTCAAGGACTACGCTATGAACCTCGAACGCTGGTGCGACGCCATCGTCGCCCGTGTCTTCGACCACACCGTCCTCGAGGAGATGGCGCGCTACGCGTCCGTCCCCGTCGTCAACGCGCTCAGCGACACCGAGCACCCCTGCCAGGCCCTCGCCGACCTGCTCACCATCCGCGAAGCGCTCGGCACCCTGGCCGGCAAGTCGATCGCCTACATCGGCGACGGCAACAACGTCTGCCACTCGCTCATGCTCGCGGCCGCCTCCGTCGGCATGCGCATCACCGTCATCACCCCCGACGGCCACGCGCCGAGCGAGCGCTTCGTGCAGGCGGCGAAAGATCGTGCGAACGAAACCGATGGCAGCGTCCGCGTCGCGCACGAAGCCGACGCCATCCGCGGCCACGACGTTGTCTACACCGACACCTGGACATCGATGGGCCAGAGCGAAAGCAACGCGAAGTGGTTCGAGCCCTTCCGTGTCGACGACACGCTCATGTCGATCGCGGCCGACGGCACTAACGCTGATCCCATCTTCATGCACTGCCTGCCCGCCACGCGAGGCCGCGAGGTCGCCGCGTCTGTCATCGACGGCCCGACCAGCGTCGTCTACGACCAGGCCGAGAACCGGATGCACGCCCAGAACGCGCTCATGCTCGCCCTGCTCGGCAAAGCCGGAGGAATCTAATAATGGCAAACAAAGTCGTACTGGCTTACTCCGGCGGGCTCGACACCTCCGCCATCGTCCCCTGGCTCCGCGAGACCCACGGCTGCGAGGTCGTCTGCTACGTCGCAGACGTGGGCCAGGGCGCCGACGAGCTGAAGGGCGTGGAAGACAAAGCCAAGGCCAGCGGTGCCTCAGAATGTTATGTCGACGACCTGAGGGACGCCTTCGTCCACGAGGTCATCTGGCCCACGCTCAAGTCCGGTGCGCTCTACGAGGGCACCTACCCGCTCGGCACCTCCATGGCTCGCCCGATCATCGCGCGGGGACAGGTCGAGCTGGCGCGAAAGGTCCGGGCCGACGGCCTCTGCCACGGCTGCACGGGTAAGGGCAACGACCAGGTCCGCTTCGAGGTCGCGTTCGCCGCGCTCGCACCCGAGATGGAAGTCATCGCTCCCTGGCGCGAGTGGGACTTCTGCGGCCGCGAAGATCTCATCGCCTACTGCAAGGCAAAGAACGTGCCCGTGACGAGCACCGCCGCCAAAATTTACAGCCGCGACCGCAACCTCTGGCACATCTCGCACGAGGGCGGCCCGATCGAGGACATCACCAAGCCGCCGCCCGCAGACGCGTGGATGCTCACGCGCGAGGTCCGCGACACGTCAGACGAACCGGCGCACGTGCGCATCACCTTCGACAAGGGCACACCCGTCGCGCTCGACGGCGAAGCGTTGAACGGCGTCGCGCTCATCGAGAAGCTCAACACCATCGCGGGCGCGCACGGCGTCGGCCGCATCGACATCGTCGAGAACCGCGTCGTCGGCATGAAGAGCCGCGGGCTCTACGAAACGCCTGGCGGAACGGTGCTCTACGAAGCGATCCGCGGCCTCGAAGACATCACGCTCGAGTACCGCAGCCGCAAGCTGAAAGAACAGCTCGCGATCGAGTTCGCCGAGCTGGTGTACGCCGGTAAGTGGTGGATCCCCGCCCGCGCCGCGATCCAGGCCGCCGTCGAAACGCTCGCGCAGGACATCACGGGCGACGTGACCGTGCAGCTGTTCAAGGGCCGAGCGATCACGACCGAGCGGACGAGCCCGAACAGCATGTACGCCGAGCGGATCGCGAGCTTCGACATGGCCGAGGGCTACGACCAGCGCGACGCCAACGGCTTCCTGCGCTTGTTCGCCCTGCCCGAGCGCATCAAGGCCGCCGCGACCAAGCCCGCGGACGAGACGCTCGCATGAGTGCTCCCGCCGGCATGTGGGGCGGCAGGTTCGCCGCTGAAGGGGGGGGCGACGCCGACGCCGTCTTCCGCGCGCTCAACGACTCGCTCCCCGTCGACTGGCGCATGGTCCGTCACGACGTCATCGGCTCCATCGCCTGGGCCCGCGCGCTCGCGGGTGTCGGCATCTACAGCGAACCCGAGCTCGCGCAGGTCATCGGAGCGCTCGAAGCCATCGCCTTGCACGCGTCAACGCTGGACGCGCCGCCGATCGACTCGAGGGCGGAAGACGTCCACACCTGGGTCGAGCAGCAGCTCACCGAGCGCACCGGCGACCTGGGCAAACGGCTGCACACCGGGCGAAGCCGGAACGATCAGGTCGCGACCGACCTGCGGCTCTGGATGCGCGAGGCGGGGCATGAACTCATCGCGCTCATCGATGCCGTGCGCGAGGCGCTCATCGATCAAGCAGGCACCCACGCCGCCACCGCGTTCCCCGCGTACACCCACCTGCAGTCCGCGCAGCCCGTCACCTTCGGCCACTGGTGCCTCGCCTACACCGAGATGCTCGAACGCGATCGTGCACGCGTCATTGACTGCCTCGAACGCTTCAACGAGTGCCCGCTGGGCTCGGCCGCCCTCGCCGGGACAACGTACCCCGTCGACCGCGACGCGATCGCAACCGAGCTCGGCTTCGCCCGCCCGACGCGCAACAGCCTCGACGCCATCGCCAGCCGCGACCACGCCATCGAGATGCTCTCCGCGTTCGCAACGCTGGGTGCGCATCTGTCCAGGCTCGCCGAGGATCTGTCCGTGTACTGCAGCATCGAGTTCGGCCTGATCGAGCTCGACGACGGCGTCACCAGCGGCTCCAGCCTGATGCCACAGAAGAAGAACCCCGACTCGCTCGAGCTCATCCGCGGCATGTCGGGCCAGCTCACCGGCGCGCTCGTCTCCATGCTCACCACCGTCAAGGGCCTGCCGATGTCCTACAACAAGGACCTGCAGTTCGACAAGCCGATCCTGTTTAA
>JBCBMF010000094.1:0-10875 GCA_039822905.1 Planctomycetota bacterium | reverse complement strand
GAAGTCGGGCGATGTCGCCGGGGACGTGAACAGATACTTCGGCTTCGAGCCGATCGTTGAGGGAGTGTGAGCATGGCCGATCAGACGAGCACGCAGCACACGGCGACCGCGATCACCGGCGACACGCCGTTCAAGACGCACATCGAGACCGACGACGCCTTTCATCAGGTGACCGATACGCCCGAGTCGATGGGCGGCGGCAACCTCGGAGCGTCGCCCACGGCAATGGTGTCGGCCGCGCTCGCCTCGTGCAAGAGCATCACCGCGAAGATGTACGCTGACCGCAAGGGCTGGCCGGTCGAGGCGGTCCGCGTCGACGTTGAACATGTCAATCGCGGCGGTGCAGACGTCTTCGAGACGCGTGTGACGATCGAGGGCGACCGGCTCGATGCCGAGCAGCGCAAGCGGATCTATGAGATCACAGCGAAGTGCCCGGTGCACAAGCTGCTTACGGGCGAGGTCGCGGTCGAGTCATCCCTCGTCGGCTGATCGGCGGAGCTTGCGTGCAGCGAGCCGTACGGTGATCCACGTCACAAGGCCAACCACCAGGATGATCGGCAGGCTGGCGATAAGGGCCGCCGTGAGCCAGATCGTGACGGACCTGAGCGTCGCAACGCCGTCGGAGGCCGAGCCCATGAGCTCGCCGAGGAACGTCTCGCCGGGGGGCGGTGCCGGCTCCGGCGCGACGATCAGGGCACGGACCGTGGACCACTGCGCCCTCGATTCGATGGCCCGGAGCCTGGCCTGAAGCGAGTTGACCTGCCGCCGCGCGTCGCTGATCTGCCGACGGGCGTTGAAGGTGCTCGTCGCGAGCGGGCTGCTCAGGGTTTCAAACCGATCGAGCACATCGCGCTCTGTCCGAACAGCCAAATCGAGCTCGCCGCGCAACGTCTCGGCCTCGGCCGACAGGTCCGTCGTCGTTGATTCAATCTCGACGACATCACCGAGCGCTGTCAGCTCATTCACGACGCGGCCGAACCGCGACGACGACACACGAAGCGACACGGCCGCCCGCCGACCGGAGCCGGTCCCAGTGATGCGAGAGAGCACGACGTACTCGCTGAGTGCGGGATCGACGAGTGTGGATGCCTGTACGGCCGCTGCGTCAACATCGTCGACCCGCACGCTGAGGTCCGCCGAGCGTTCCAGCATCGGCGAACCAACAGCAGCGGGCACCGCCGTCTGTGCAACGGCTGCCATATCTGCCGCAGCGTTGCTCTCCAAGTCAGCTGTCTGATCGCCGGTGCGACCTTGGCGATCGGCGACACGCGCCGGTGCGAGCATGCCCTGTGCCGCGTCACGAAGAGGCGTCGACTCCGCACGGATGCGCTCCTCACGATCATCGCTTGCACGGCCGAGGCGCCGCCCGTCGCCCGCAGAGTCGAAGTGGACGAAGCTCTCGGCCTGTGCTGTCGCCGCCGGAACCGGAGCCGCAACATCCATCTCAAGCATGCCGTCGAGGCTCTCCGCGAGCGCGAGCATGTCGCTGCGTTCGATGCCGGAAGCGATAACCGCACGCGCCGTTGCGCGATCGTTGGTCGCAACCTGCGACACGATCGCGGTGATGCCCATGCCGACAGCGATGACCGCGGCGGCAAGACCGGAGGTCGCCAGAAGCCGTCGCCGGCTGGGGACGCGCCGCGTGCCACGGTGCTGGTCACGGCGGCTCGCGCGGAGCGCCGCTCGCCACAGCTCAGTTGTCTCCGAGTTCGGCTCTGTCATCGCTCGCAGCTCGCGTTCAATGTCCCGCTCGGTGATGGGGTCTGGTGTATCGCTCATGCCGACACCTCCCCGCTGGAGCCTGCGCCGTCGGCACCGAGCCGCTCGCGCAGGCGGGCCATGGCTTTGTGCACGCGGCTCTTTACGGTCCCGATGGGCACATCAAGGATCGCCGCGGCTTGGCAGTGCGTCATGCCCCGGCAGAAGCAGAGCACCAGCGCCTCGCGGCCCGGCTCCTCCAACTCGCTAACGGCCTCGGCGATGCGCGCATCGTTTGTGTGATCCGTCGCCGCAGGCGTCGGCGGCCGCCTCGTGCGTTCACGCTTCGAGCGAGCACGCTCGGTCCTGCGGAGGTCTCTGCATTTGTTCGTCAGAATCGTGTACATCCAGGTCTTCACGCTCGCTCTGCCGTCGTAGCCGTCCGCGAACCGAATCACGCGGACCCATGTGTCTTGCACAGCCTCGCGGGCGAGGTCCTCTGTGCCAACGAGTCCCCGCGCGAGACCGACCATCGGCCGCTCGTAGCGTTGGGCGAGAAGGCCCAACGCATCGTCATCGCCCGATACGAATCGCGCGAGCAGCATCTCATCGCTCGGCGGGTCCGCATCGCGGGGTTCGAGTTGGAACGGGGCCGGGTCGGTCGTCAATCGCGGTCTCCGCTTCTTGAGACCGGCTCGGTGCCGGAGCGGTTCGCGGCAGGGAAAGAACACCCAATGGGTTACCGGGCGGCCGCCGCTCCGGGATACGCGATCCGGCCGTGGTAGATCGAGGTGACGCTCTTGGCGATCGACTCGGTGATCGTGTGGAGCTCTTTGAGCGTCAGGCCGCACTCGTCGAACTGGCCGTCTTCGAGGCGCTTGCGCGCGATCGAGTGCACGAGGCTCTCGATCCGGCTCGGCGTCGGCTCGGGCATCGTGCGGGTCGCGCTCTCGACCGCGTCGGCGACCATCACGATCGCCACCTCTTTCGTCTGCGGCTTGGGGCCGGGGTAGCGGTACTCGACTTCTTCGGGCACGTCGTCCGCTCGGCCGGATTGTTCTTCCTGATCGGCGGCGGCCTTCCGCGCCCGCTCGTAGAAATACTCAACCAGAGTCGTCCCGTGGTGGGCCTCGATGAAGTGATGCAGCCTCCGCGGCAGGCCGAACTCGCGGGCGAGCTCGAGGCCGTCCTTCACATGGCCCACGATCACGAGCAGCGACATCGCCGGGCTCAGCTTGTCGTGCTTGTTGGGCCCCCCCGACTGGTTCTCGACGAAGTACTCGGGCTTGTTCATCTTGCCGATGTCGTGGTACAGCACTCCGGCGTAGGTGAGCAGCGAGTCCGCGCCGATGGCCTCCGCGGCCTGCTCGGAGATCGACGCGACGTTGAGCGAGTGGTTGTACGTCCCCGGGGCGCGGCGTTGGAGCTCGCGCAGCAGCGGCTGCTTGGGATCGCGCAGCTCGATGAGCGTCATGCCGGTCGTGATGTCGAATGCGCGCTCGATCGCGGGGAGGATGAACAGCGTCAGCCCCATGACCAGCACTCCGGCGAAGGCGGCCCACATGCCGTTGATCGCGACGAGGTCCCATCTGGGCGAGGCGTTCGGTGCTCGGCTCACCAGCGACGCACCGACAAATACGGCGGCGAGCGAGAGCCCGATCGTCACACCCGCGCGGATCAGCGACCGCCGCTCGCGGAGCTCGCTGAGCTGCCACGTGGCGACCGCGACGCCCGCGATCATCGCGACCAGCACCGGCGCGGGCTCTCGGAGCGCGACGGCGATCAGCAGCGAAACCATGCTGCCCATCGCGAGCGCGAGCCGTCCTTCATAGGCGATCGCGATCAGCGCCGCGACGAACACCGGCGGCCCGAGCAGCGCGAGTGCGCGCAAGTCGGGCCCGCTGACAACGCCGAAGGACGAGACGGCCAGACCGATCAGCAGCAGCCCGCCGAGCGCGGCCATGCGCTGCGGGTTTCGAGCGATGCGGGGGGCATACAGAGCGATGTAGCCGATGACGCCCGCCGCGACCGATCCCGCACACGCAAGCAGACCGGCGAGCCGGAGCCATCGCGCTAGCGCGGGGCCCTCTTCCCGGAACTTCGCCATCTCCGCCTCGAACACGCTGATCTGCGTCTGTGTGACCGGCTCGCCGCGCCTGAAGATCAGCGCGCCCGCCGGTGTGCGGGTGATGACGGGCGACACCGCGGTCTCGGCCGTGTCAGCGAGCCGCGCTGTGTTCTCGGCGTCGAATCGGAACGTGGGCCCGTCGAGTGATCGGATGACCGCGATGACGCTAGGGCGGACGCTCTCGGGGAACCGTGACCGGGCGGCGAGTTCAGCGATCGACTCGGCGACGGCGTCGGCGTCATCGATGTTGATCGCCGCGGACGAGGCGACCCTCGTCGGGCCTTCGAGCAGCGCAAGCTGCACCAGGTCGGACACAGACTGCCGCTGCATGCGCGCCGTCGTGTCGTCAAGCAGAGGGTAGCGGCGCAGCATTTGGCCGAATTCGATCACCCAGCTCGACCAGGCGTCGGTCGGCTGACCGTCCGGGCCGGCCGAGGATCTCAACACTTCGAACGCGGGCCCGGTGATCGCGAACCGCTCGCGCTGTGCGCGCGGAATGTCGGCGAGCGTTTCGGCATCACCGACGATGCTCGGCAATGAGCGAAGTGTGGCGAGCGCCTGCCGCATGAGCGCTTCGTCCGGTGTGTAGACGCGTGGCACGCTCTGGCGTGCTGCGTCACGCTCGAAGGCGGTGCGTGACTCGTCGACCACCTCGACATCGACCCTCGCGAGCACAGTCTCGCGCGCCGGCTGGTTCGGGGCGTGCAGGGGCCGCGTGCTCGCCCACGACATGATGGCGGTCGCGGCAACGACGAACACGCCGCCGATCAGCGCGGCCCAGCCGATCTCGGGCGACCGCATGAGCAGCCCGGCGACGGCTCCGGCCGAGAGGCTCTCGCGTCGGACGGCGAGCTTTCGGCGGGACCTGCCCCGCCCGCTGGAACGCGCGCCATTGCTGCCGGTGTGCTTGGCCATGCGGTTAGCCCCGCCCCTCGTCGCCGTAGGCATCGATCACGCGCTGCACGAGCGGGTGGCGGACGACATCGGCCCGTTCGAGTGCGACGAACCCCACGCCCTTGGTCCGCTGGAACCGCCGGCCTGCGTCGATCAGGCCGCTCGCGTCCGGCTCGGGCAGGTCGATCTGCGTCGGGTCGCCCGTGATGATCATCTTGGAGCCGTCGCCGAGCCTCGTGAGGAACATCTTCATCTGCGCGATCGTCGTGTTCTGCGCTTCGTCGAGGATGACAACAGCATGGTTGAGCGTCCGGCCTCGCATGTACGCCAGCGGCGCGATCTCGAGCACATCGGTTTCCATGAACCGGCGGATCGTGCCGTAGTCGATCATGTCGTGCAGCGCATCGAGCAGCGGGCGGAGGTACGGATGGACCTTGGCTTCGAGGTCGCCCGGCAGAAACCCGAGCTTCTCGCCGGCCTCGACCGCTGGGCGCACCAGCACGATCTTGCGGACGCGGTCGGTCTTGAGCAGGTGCACCGCCGCTGCGACGGCCAGGTAGGTCTTGCCCGTGCCCGCGGGTCCAACGCCGAAGACCAGGTCGTTGGTGCGGATCGCATCGAGATAGAACCGCTGGTTGTCGGAGCGTGGCCGGACGCGTTTGCCCGCGGCGTACACGTCGAGTTCGCCCTCCCATGAGACCGTGCCGCCTGGCCGCGCGCCGCTGGCGCGCGGGCCCGCCATGGACTGCCGCGTGGTGATGTCGGAGATCAGCTCGAGGACCTGCTGGCGGTCCAGCAGGCGGTGGCGGCCGGCCTGCTCGTCGAGCTTCTCGATGACGGCGCTGGCGGCGCTGACGCCCGATTCGGGGCCGGTCAGCTGGACAACGCCGTCGCGTGCGGCGATGCTGACACCGAGCGCCTCTCGGATGAGCTTGAGGTTGCGATCGGCCGGGCCTGCTGCACCGACCCAATCACCGAGGACAGGGATGCGAACCGTGACGTCCAACTCAGGTCAACTCCGGGCCGGGCTCCGCCGGCGAGGCACAGAATCCGCAGGCGACGGGGGTCAGATCCGTGCCCCTTACCGCAGTCTTAATCGTATCCAGACCCCCGGCGGCTGGACCGCGAGATGGAGAGTCAGCCCGATCACACGGCTCACGGCGGTCTGGTGCGCCGCGGCCGCGGTCGCCACCGCCGGTTCTGGGTGCTTCTCAAACCCCGGCATTCCTGATCGCCCGCCCCGCTCAGCCCCGGACAGCACCCGGAGCGGGGGGGTGGTGACGGTGTCCGCTGACTGGGACGACATCGACGCCGCCATCGCGCGGGCGGCACCCCAGGGCGCGGTCGCCCTGCTCTCCAACGACTACGCCGACGCGGTGGAGCGCGTCGTCACGCTGCTCGCGGTCGACGGTCAGACGGCCCGGCTGCGGTTCACCTCCGGCGGTCGGCAGGACCCCCGTCCCATCACGGTCGAGGCGACGTTCGGTGCACCCAACGATCCGGGGCGGGCCGCGGCGCTGGCGTCGCTGGTCGCCGAGCAGCTCGAGTCGCTTGCGGGCCGAGGCGTCGCGCCGCGCTAAACGGTCGACTCAGCTGAAGCAACGCACGCGGGGATGCGCACGATCATCGTCGTGCCCTGGCCCCAGACCGAGTCGACCTCGACGGTGCCTTCAAGAAGCTTGGCGGCGTGCTTGACAATCGCAAGACCCAGCCCAGTGCCGCGCGGTCCGATGCCCGTGCGTGCCGAGTCGACCTGAAAGAACCGCTCGAACACCCGCTGCTGCTGCGCGATGGGGATGCCCTGGCCGCGGTCGGCGACGCGGAGCTCCATGCCGAGCGTCCCGGTCGCCTCGTCGGGCATTGCCTTGGCGGTCACGCGGATCGTGGTCTGTTCCCTCGCGTACTTCGTCGCGTTTTCGACGAGGTTCTTCGCGATCAGCATCAGCAGCCTTCGGTCGGTCACCATCCGCTCGAGCGCCGGCTCGAAGTCGAAACTGAGCGAGACGCTGCGTCGCTCGCAGGCGTCGGCATACATGGTCGCCAAGTCATCCGCAAGCTCCGAGAGCGCAAACGGCTTCGCCGCGACAGGCGCCTCGGCCGATTCCAGCTTTGAGAGGTCGAGCAGATCGCGAACCAGTTCGTCGAGCTGCGTGACGTGGTTCTGGATCATGCCGATGAGTCGCTCGCGCATCGCCTCGTCGCTGCCCGCGGCTTCGAGCGTGTCGGCCGCGGCTCGGATCGCGCTGATCGGCGTGCGCAGCTCGTGGCTCGCGTTGGCGACGAAGTCTGTCTTGAGCTGCATCGCGCCCGCGAGCTCGGTGATGTCGCGCATGGACACGAGCACGTCCGCCGTCGGCTGGCCTGTTGCGATGGGCGTTGCGGCCGTTTCGCAGATCAGCACGCCCTCGGACCGGGGCAGTCGGATCCTCGACCGGCCGCCGACGCCCCGCCGAGCGCTGGCGACCTCCTCGAGCAGCTCAGCTTTGGTGATCAGCTCCTCGACGTAGCGGCCCACCGGCGACTGGTCGAGACCCAGCATGCGGCGGCAGCGGTCGTTGGCCAGCCGGACGACGCCGTCGCTCCCCACGAGCATGGTCGCTTCGCTCAGGGCCTCAAGCAGCGTGGCGGCCTCAGGCCGGGTGTACCACGGCCTTTCGAGCTCGGCATTCAGCGCCGCGCGAGCGGTGTCGAGCTTCGCTGCCGCCGCGATCGCTGCGCTCTCGAGCGAGGCCGATCCATCGAGCTGGAAGACACGGACGAGCCTCTCGCGCGCGAACCGCTCGGCCGGTGAAGGTAGTCCGACAATGAAAGCACCCGCCGCCAGAACGACGACACCCGCGACACTCGCGACCCAGAACTGGAGCCCAAGGATCGGGGCAAGAACGGCGACGAGCAGCGCGAGAGCTCCGACTGCAACAGTCACCATCCGCGAACCGTACCCGACCGTGGTGCCCATGATGACGAGCCTAGCCCGTCGACGATCCGCCTGCGTCGATCAGCGGTCGCTCGCCGTGCCGTCGGTCATCCGGTACCCGACGCCGCGAACGGTCTTGATCATCGCGCCCGAGTCACCCAGCTTCTTGCGGATGGCGGCGATGTGTACGTCGATCGTCCGCTCGGTGACGGTGATGCCCGGGCCGATGGCGCGGGAGATCAGCGACTGGCGTGTGAGCACGCGGTCCGGCGCGGCGATCAGCGTCGCAAGCAGGCGGAACTCGGTCAGTGTCAGGCGCACGGGCGCGTCGGCGACACGGACCTCGTGCCGCTCCGTATCGACGTCGACGGCGCCGAGCGTGAGGATCGTCGACGCCCGCTCCCGCCCGCCGGAGCGGCGCAGCACCGCCTCGATCCGTGCCAGGAGCACCGGCACGCTGAACGGCTTGGTGATGTAGTCGTCCGCGCCGGCCTGCAAGCCGCTGACCTGATCGGTGTCGGCGGCTTTGGCCGTGAGCATCACGATCGGGATGGTCGCCGTCGCGTCGTCGGCACGGAGCTGCTTGGCCACCGTGATGCCGTCGTAGATGGGCAGCATGACATCGAGCACGATCAGATCGGGCCTTCGCGCCTGGACCATCTCGAGCCCCTGTCGGCCGTCGCGCGCGACCTCCGCGTCGTAGCCGCCCACGTTCAGGTTGTATCGCAGGAGTTCGGCGAGATCGCGCTCGTCCTCGACGATCAGGATGAACTTCCGATCCGACATCGCGGCTCCAAGAACACACCGGCTTGCGCCCGGCGTGCCGAGCCTAGTTGACGCGGTGCTCGGTCAGCATGAGAACAAAAATCCCTTGCACATTCTTTGCGCAGGCCGTCTGATAGCTGAATGACATCGTTTTGATAGTGCGATGATCGGTGTTATTATCACTTTCGGCGGTTTTTGCGTGGATGGAATGCCGATAACCGATGCATAGACTGGCGTTGAGAGCGGCACCCCTGGGTCATCCAGGGCGTGAACGTCGGACTGGAGGTCCGGCAGCTTCCGGCGGCGAGAGAAGCAGAGCGGGTCTGTCCCGCTCGACGGGCGGAGCCCGGAACGTGTGACGCAGAGGCCTGTCGGCCCGCGCGTCCATCACCGTGGCGGA
The DNA here is from genome assembly GCA_039822905.1 of Planctomycetota bacterium. Taxonomy (GTDB): domain Bacteria; phylum Planctomycetota; class Phycisphaerae; order Phycisphaerales; family UBA1924; genus JANQQZ01. The sequence goes on along the minus strand of JBCBMF010000094.1, from coordinate 2,076 downwards.
TCGGGAGCGATCCGACGCGAGGAAATGCCGGCCCTTTGGTCCTCTTTGAAGTGATTCAGCACCAAGGTCGGACGTACGGTGACGCGTGCCTCGCGCGACTGTCGAGCGGTCGCACGCGTACAGGAACAGAAGGGCAGCGCCTCGTGGGCCTGCCGTGCCCGTCTCGTGATTGATCGGTGCAAGAGAATCACCGCACGAGAGCTTTGCGACAGAGGAGTGGCAATGAAGAACGCGAACATTCGTCTTGTTCTGCTGGCGGGCATGGCATCGGCCGCCAGCACAGTGAATGGTCAGACGCTCGATGAGACCCGCGGCTACGCGGCCGAGCTGCTGGCCGACGCCGAGCAGCGCACGTCGCTGCTGGGCGCGCCCACGTCGGCCTGGACCGGCAACAACTTCCAGCTGGGCAACGCCGACGGCACGTTCATCATGAACATCTCGGCGTACAACCAGACCCGTGCAAACATCAACATCAGCGATGACAGCGCGACCAGCGACGGGTTCGAGACCGGCTTCAACCAGCCGCGGACGCGCCTGATCTTCGACGGCAATGTCGTCAACCCCGACACGTTCTACCGCATCGAGATAGGCTTCGACTCGGACGGCGGCGGCTTCAGCACCGCCGGCTCTGGTGTCGGCACGCTGCTCGACGCGTACTTCGGTCACCGCTTCTCCAGCGGCCTCACGGTCTCGCTCGGTCAGCGGAAGATCGACCTGCTCCGCTCGTACAACCAGGCCAGCAACCGCGATCAGCTGATCGAGGGCACCGCCGTCGGCACGTTCTTCGCCATCGGTCGCTCGCAGGGTCTGTTCTTCGAGTACGAGGGCGAGCAGGGCAACTGGCGTTACAGCGGTGCGTTCACCGACGGTGCTGTCTCGCAGAACACCGACTTCACGAATCCGACCGAGGCCGACTGGTCCATCTCAAACCGATTTGACTTTGCGGTCGACGGCGACCTCGACGCGTTCAGCGACTCGGTGCGTCTGTTCCCCGGTGGCGACGGCGCCACCATTCTCGGGGCGAACTTCCACATCCAGCAGAGCGCAAACCAGCCGGGTGCGCCCCAGGTGACGCTGATCCAGTGGGGCGGCGACGTCATCTTCCAGAGCCCGGACGGCTGGAACATCTTCGCCGAGTTCGTCCACCGCTACATCGATACGACCGGCGGAGCCACTCTCAACGACTTCGGCGTCGCGGTCCAGGGCGGCTTCTTCATCAACGAGCAGACGGAAATCGCCGGAGCGTGGGACATCCTGCTGCCCGACGACGACCGTCCAGGCGCGAACGTTGATCCGTTCAACACGCTCCAGGCGAACGTCAACTACTGGCCCTTCGCGGGCAGCCGTGCCGTAAAGCTCTCGGCGGGCGCGATCATCTTCGTGAACAACCCCACCGAAACCGGCGGTCTGGCCGGCACGAACACCTGGCTCGGCCTCCTGGCTTCGGACAGCGACGGTCAGGTCGGAATTACAGGCCAGGGTCAGATCGAGCTCTGATCGATCGGTCAGACCGATGTGACCAGACTGAGATAGCCAGAACGATGTGATATGACGCAGGCCGGCCTTTCATAGGGCCGGCCTGTCATTTTTGTTCGGATGTCCCGCGGTCGCACGCGGGAATCGACCCGCTTCTCGCCCCGGCCTTCAACTCGACGCGCCGCCCGCCGATAACACACCCATGGTGTTTGTACGGAACATGGCCACGGTCTTTGCGCTTTCGGCGGTGACCCTCGCAGCGTCTTCAGCCGGTTCCGTGCAGCCCGAGCGGGACGCGGTCGAAAGCGTTGCAACGCGTCAAACTGCACGGCAAGACGTCGCGATGACCGATGCCCGGTCTGCGATGCGCTCGGCGAGATCCGCGGCGACGGCGTTCGCAGATGCGCGCGACGCGGAGCGGGCGGCATGGGAACTTGCGTCGCTCGCGGCTGACGGCGGAAGCGTTCAGACACGCCGCGCCCGGAGACTGCTGACCCGCCTGGAGTCATCGGCTGTGCACGCTCACGCTGCGCGGCTGGTGGCGCTTCTTGCATCCCCCGCAGACTCCGCGGCAGATCGGAGATCAGCCGCCGCGCGCCT